>MHFM01000075.1 GCA_001804205.1 Omnitrophica bacterium RIFCSPLOWO2_01_FULL_45_10b | reverse complement strand
CGGTAATCCCCACCACTAATGGTTTCTGATGATTTGCGTTCATAAATGCAAATTTAAATCCAATGCAACAGCAAGAAAAATGACAACACTGACCCATGCATTCATATTGAAAAATGCCTCATTAATTTTGGCGCAGCCGAACCGCGCAACCAAACTATGTTCACGCACAATCAAGAAAAGCGCGCCGAGCCATCCGGCCCAATACCATGCGCCCATGTGAAGCGATAAGCCAAAAAATCCAAGAGCTAAGATGGTGACGCCATGCAAAATCCGGACCATTTGAAGCGTCAACCCAACTCCAAAAACAGCCGGAAACGATTGCAAACGATTGGCTTGATCAAATTCAATGTCCTGAAGCGCATAGAACATATCAAAACCGCTCACCCAGCAAGCTACGGCGATTCCCAAAAGCCACGGAATTGCAGAACCATCCGGCTGAGCAGCAAGCCAGCCGGCAATCGGAGCCATCCCTAATATGATACCCAAAACAAAATGTGAACTCCACGTAATTCTCTTTAAATACGGATAAATCCAAACCAAAGCAATGGGAATCGGCGTAAGCGCCAAACAAAGCCGATTTAAATTCGCCGCTGAAAAAACGAATACCGCGATCGAAATAAGCGTCATCGACCAAATGCGGGAACGGTGGAGCAAATTCATCAATGAAGTTCGGCTTTGAGTCCTCGGGTTTTTTTCATCAATCGATTGATCAATCAAACGATTAAGACACATTCCGCTTGTTCGAATGGCAATCATCGCAAGCGTCACCCAGGCAAAAATCTGAAACCGCGGCCGCCCGCCCTCCGCAAGAAACAAACCTAAGTACGCAAACGGCAGCGCAAATATCGAATGCTCAAATTTGATGAGTTCAAGGAACGCTTTAACTTTTTGAAACATATTATTTGTTCACCACAGCCGTCATTGCGAGCGAAGCGAAGCAATCTCTGAGATTGCTTCGTCCCGCCGCCTTCGGCGGCAGTCCTCGCAATGACGGATTATTTGGAGAATCCGTATTCGTTCCAACGTTTAGTTACCAAATCTTTAACTTCCTCGCTCATCACCATATCTTCCGGCCAAGGGCGCTGCATCCCCTCATCGGGTAGCTTGCGTGTGCAATCAATTCCGACTTTGGAGCCAAAGAAATCCTGATTGGCCGAATGATCAAGTTCATCGATCGGGCCTTCGCTAAAAACCATATCACGCTTGGGATCTACATTATTAAACGCGCGCCAAGCCACTTCCTTTAAATCTTGAATATTGCAATCGTGGTCAAATATAAGAATTGAGCGCGAAAACATCATTTGGCCCAAACCCCAAATCGCGCTGATCACTTTTCTCGCTTGATGAGGATAACTTTTTCGAATCGAAACAATAAGGCAATTATGGAAACAACCTTCCCAAGGAAGATTGATATCCACAATTTCGGGAAGTTGTTTTTGAATGACCGGAAGAAAAGTACGCTCAATCGCTTTGCCCATGTAACAGTCTTCCATCGGCGGGCGGCCTACCACAGTAGAAAGATAAATCGGATCGCGCCGATGCGTCATTGCCGTTATATGAAATACGGGGAAATCTTTGGCGCGCGAATAAAATCCGGTGTGATCGCCAAACGGCCCTTCAAGGCGCATCTCGCCTGCTTCTACGTACCCCTCAAGCACAATTTCGGCATCAGCTGGAACTTCTAAATCAATGGTTTTTCCGCGGACTAATTTGACTGATTCGCCTTTTAAAAATCCGGCGAGGGCAAATTCATCCACTCCATAAGGAAGCGGGCATGCGGCCGAAAAAAGTTGGATTGGATCTGCGCCTAATACACAGGCGACTTCAAGACGTTCGCCGCGCTTTAAGCGCCGATAATGTTCCGCACCGTCTTTATGGATCTGCCAATGCATGCCGGTCGTTCGATTATCATATACATGCATCCGATAAAGCCCTACATTGCGCTTTCCCGTTTCGGGATCGCGCGTAATGACAAGCGGAAAGGTAATGAATCGGCCGCCATCTTTGGGCCAGCATTTTTGAACGGGAAGCAAATCTAACATCGGCCCATCCGTCCTCACAACTTCTTGGCACAAACCGGATGAAACCGTTTTAGAATTAAGGCTATCGAGTTCTTTTAATTTTGGGAGAAATTGAATTTTTTCAATGAAGGTCTGTGGAGGTTTTGACTCAAGAAATTGATGAATGCGCTTGGCAGCGTCTTCGGTACTGATTACTCCGAGGAGCAGATTCATGCGCTTCTTAGAGCCAAATAAGTTAATCAGAAGCGGAAGCGGTGAATCCTTTACATTCTTAAATAGAAGCGCGGGGCCTTCTTCTTTGACGATGCGGTCGTAGATTTCCGTAATTTCAAGCTCAGGGTCAACTTCAGCCGTAATCTCCTTAAGTTCCCCGGCTTGGCGAAGAAGATCCAGGAATTGGCGTAAATCCCGGTAACGGGCTTTGGGATGAGTTGGGGCAGACAGGGTAATGCTCATCGTAAGTGCTTCATTATAATAGGGATTTCGATGGAGTGCAAGGTCAAGAATGTGAGATATGTGGCAGGGATAGCTTTTAACATGTCCATCAGAGAACCGGTATGCCATTTTCGTATTGTTCTTACTGAAGCGTTTTCGAGTTTATACCATTCATCCGCTAACCAACGATGGATAACAACATCAAAACTTACTTGTTCATCAAGTTTTTTTGCAAGCAAATTATACATTTTTATAGGTCTCCAACTGCTCACAAGACTGCTAACATTTTGTGCTAACATAAAATGCTTGGGTAGTTATAAAAAGCAAAAGAGCCGTCAGAAAGTAATTCCAACGGCCCTTTCCTTTGCAACACCAAAGCGTGATTACCTTGCACTGCTTCCGACGGCCTCCTTCATAAGGAAGTTTTCGACAGCCATGTAACACATCGCCCAAACACTTTCGGTGCGAGTCATTCGTGTTACATCCTTCGCCTCACCAAGGGCATCCACAACTGTCTTTGTGAGCCGAGGTCCCGCCACCTTGTGAAAAAATTCTATCGGCTCAAAACCCTCTTTCCAATGAAAAGCGCCATTTCTCTTTTCAATAGCGCTCCGAAATGCCGCAAACATCGGGAGTCGGATGCTTTCGGGAAAAGAATAATCAACATCACCGCCCAAGAAATGTAGCGCTTTCTTTTTACGAGGATGTTCCTTCACCCAGTTCCATTTCTTGAATTTACCGCCAGTGCTGTTATAACATTCTTGAAAATATTTCCACGTCGCATCCCATAGCCTTAACATATCCGGCAAAAGCGGGTAATATGCATCCCACCTTCCAGAATCCTTATAAGCTGCGAAGTGTTCCAGTACGGCATTCTTATGCGTTGCCATATTGTGGGGGTGTTTTTGGTCGCTAAATTCATCCACGTCAAAACAAATCAGACAAGTCAAAATATCCAAAACGGAAATGGGTTTTGAAACCAACCCCCCATCATCACCCTTCATCATTTCCGTTTCCTTGTACGCAATCAGCCCTGAATATCGCTCTTTTTTAAGGGCGTCTTGCAATTTGTTGAACGTTCCCCTCAGTTCTTCCAGAGAAGTTTGCTTAACCTGATTTGACGTGTTCCTCGCTTCGACAACATCAATAACCTGGTCCCTATCCAAACCAGTAATAATCTCTATCTTGATATACTGATTGGACAATGGTTGTTGTCCTAAAGATTCGAGATAGTGCTGAATTTGTAAAAATGTGTGACCCCCGTCGAGCAAACCATGCAGTTGTTTGTCAACAAACTCAAGGGTCAACAGATTTTTTTGGTTATCGAATTGTGCAGACTCAGCAGTGACCGTAATTCCTCGATTCATAATGAAAAACAATTCATTTTCACGTAATGAATCTCGAATGGCATCAGGTACAATGCCATGTTCCTTGGGATCACGGACATTCAGGGTTCGCCATTCTGAGAAATCAAAAACATCTTTTACGTTAACAACAGCAAAATAATTTTTGATGTTTTTTGATTCTTGAAATGGATTCGGTAGGCGTACAAAGTAGATACAACTTGCTTTGAGTAAACTCATTGTCATTCTCCTTTTTGTTCCGAAGCGTCACCGCTTAGCGAAACTCTTTTGGGGCTATTGGCTTCGCCAACATAGCCTTGATGTTAACCTAGCCCATTGACTAGGTTTGAACGTATTATAACCAACAATCTGCCAAATGCAAGCAAAAAAAACTTCTATACTTTCCTAAATTCAATCCAAGCGTTTACGTCAGACCGCTTAAATCTGACAGCCCTCCCGAAGCGATAGACCGGGAAGCCAAGGCGCCTCTCACTATCAGCTCGTAAAAATAGCCACTGCTAAGTGGTGTAGAACGGCAGAGTTCAGCCATATCAATTAGGTCACTGTCTTTTTGGAGTTTGTCTTTCTTTGGATCTCGACCAGGCATTATCTGGTTTAACAGCCGTGCTGAATAAGTAAAGAACGCTGCATGGTATTCCAATGTCTTTTTTGCTAGTGCTAACCAAATTGCTAACGGAACCAAAAACTCGGCCAACCGACTTCCGAATTACAGCTTAAAAAATGGCGGGAGCATCCCAATTTCGATTAATTGCCTTGGGAGAAATTGGGATTGTCCCGAATTTTAATGAACCAACGTTTGTTCTATTAAAGGTAATTCGGGAGCGACCCTGATTTCGATGAATGACTATGGGAGAAATCAGGGTTGTCCCGATTTTCGATAAAAAATTTAAAGGATAATCGGGAGCGACGGGACTTGCCCCTCGCTTCGCTCGGGACTATCTTCCTTCTTAGCGACAGTCATCACTTCACCTTTCTTTTTATTAATAAAGGTGATGGCGGGAGCGACGGGACTTGAACCCGCAACCCTCAGATCGACAATCTGATGCTCTAACCAGTTGAGCTACGCCCCCCTTGAAATGTGGCAAGTATAGCCAAAAAACCGGCCCTAGACAATTGATTTATAAGGAGGAGAAAAGGAGTGTTTGGCCAGAAAATAAAGTGGCCCACCGATTAAAATAATAACAAAACCGATAAATGCCTCCCGGGGAGCATGTTGAATTGTTGTCCAACACAACCAGAATGAGACCAAGGTAAAAAGAATAGGAACGAAAGGATAACCCACCATTGAAAATCCACTATGCGCGTTATTCTTGCGCCTTAAAATAAACACACTCACACCCACCAAAATAAAAAAGAGCCAAATTTCAAAAGCGTTAAAAAATAATATCTGTTCAAAATTTCCCCAAAGAACCAAAACGCAAGCCCATATTCCATTCAACACAAGTGAGCGAAGCGGCGTATGAAAACGGCTGTCAACTTTCCCCAACCACTTTAAGCGGGGAGAGTTTTGCGCTACCGAAAAAGGAATTCGCCCGCCCGTAAGAATGTTAGAATTAAGCGCTCCTAAAGAAGACATTAAAACAATGGCCGTCATGGCCAACTTACCGGTTTCACCAAAAAGTTTCTTCAAAACATCAGCGGCAATCGCTTTACTTTGAACCATTTGATCTGGGGAAAGCGCCTTTAAATAAGCTGCGTTGATTAAAAAATAAAGTCCGGTAATCATTAAACCGCTAATGATTAGAGCCCGCGGCAGCTCTTTTTTTGTATCACGAAATTCTCCCGACATAAATGTGCTTTCATGCCAGCCGCCAAACGTCCAAAGAATCGCCACCATCGCAGGCGCAAAATGCCCAACACTGCCTAAATTAATTTCTGAAACGGAAAAAAAAGACGGCGTGGGGGTTACGGCTTTAGCAAACCAAAAAATTAAGCCTGTCATCACGAGGAGGGACGCTGCTTTAAAAAAACTTAACACATGCTGAACTCTAACTCCGACGTGAACTCCTATTCCATTCACCAGCGTAAGCAGAAAAATAATTCCAAACGCTAACCATTTTTCACCCGGAAGCCCGAATGGCACGGCGCTTTTCAAATAAGCGGCAAAAATATAAGCAACCGCGGCAATCGTTGCGGCCCGATTAATCGCAAATTCCGCCCAGCCATATAAAAAGCCGACGAACTCGCCGTAGGCCTCCCGTAAAAATACATAAGTGCCCCCTGTTTCAGGAAAACGAGAAGACAATTCGGCATAACACAGCACACCTAAAATAGAAATTGCTCCGCCCAAAAGCCAGGCCAAGAGGATTAAAGAAGGTGAACCGATATATTTGGCAACCTCTGTGGGAACGCGAAAAATGCCAACGCCAATGACAATTCCAACGGTAATGGCGATGGAATCCCAGAACTTGAGCTCGCGTTTTAATTGATCTGATATCATGCAAAATGGTGGGCGGTAGAGGGCTCGAACCTCTGACCTTTCGGATGTAAGCCGAATGCTCTAACCAACTGAGCTAACCGCCCTTAAAAATTATTCGCCCTCGTCGTTAATGACGTCGATCATCTGTTTGAGACGGCCGTAGCTTCTTCGGTCAAATTTCATGACCAGGCGCGGCAAATGGGAAATTTCCGGTTCGGTCGCTTCCGCGGCAAGGGTTTTGGAAGGCTGGATCTTGCCCTTCACGATAATATCCTTAAAATCCAGATTCAATTCTTCCACCGCTTTGGGACTAAGTTTTTTCTGCAATCGAATCACCAAATTTTCTCCCACAAAACGCATCGAATGGTAAATTTTGTAAAAATCGAGGATGATTTCACATGCTTGCTGAGGATTTTTAGCAATCTGAAACAAATTCATATCTGCTTCATCAATCATTTTTTCCCTAAGAAGCGAGCGCTTGACGAACACAAGCCAAGTCCGCCAATAACTGCCGGGCCCGGTTTCTACCAACACAATCGGCCGCGGCATCATTTTTCCGGTTTGAATCAACGTCAGCGCCTCAAAACCTTCATCTAAAGTTCCGAAACCTCCCGGGAAAAGACAGATCGCATCTGATTCTTTAACGAAAATGAGTTTGCGCGTGAAAAAATATTTAAAATTAATTAATTTTCGGTCGCTGGCAATCACAGGGTTAGCCGCTTGTTCAAAAGGAAGCACGATATTGGCCCCAAAACTGGATTCGGGGCCCGCACCTTCATTGCCTGCGTGCATAATTCCGCTCGCCCCGCCGGTGATCACCATCCAACTGCTTTTGGCCATCAGTTTTCCAAATTGTTTTGCCGCCTGATATGAAGACTGGTGCTTCGGAGTCCTTGCGGAACCAAAAATACTTACTTTCCGCACCGAACGGTAAGGCCTGTAGACGCGAAAGGCCCAACGCAATTCTTTAAGCGTTGTATTTAACATCTTCAAGTCTCCCCGATCCACCTTTTCATCCTGGAGTTTCAAAACAGTGGTAATCATTTGCGTCAACAAATCAACATCTGGGGTTTGGCCGGCTTTGGCGATTAATTTTTGAATCTCGTGATTCAATTCTTCGCTTTTGAGCGCATAAGGTGTTCGTTCAGGTTTTTGTTTCATGGTTTTAATCTACCTTTTAGACATAAAAAAGGGGACGTTTTGTTTTCGTCCCCTTGTGTAGAATCTTAATAACCTATAAAGATGGTGGAGCTGGTGGGAATTGCACCCACGTCCAGTGAGACTCACACAAGCGGCTCTCCATGCTCAGGCTATAGTTTGATTTAGTTCCCGAAACTCCTACAGCCAGGATTTCCGAAAACGAGCTTTCAAAGATTTCATCTCATTCACTGAAAGCAAACAAATGAGACTATCCTTGTTGATGTCGTTTCAAAGGCCTTCAAGGCTAAAAACCCAAGAAACGTCGCTGAACCTAATTAGGCAGCGAGAGGTAGAACCATAGGCCCAAAGGACCTATTGCTCCAGCTGAGTTTGTCAGCATCTATCATTTGTGACGTGTTTTACGAGGCCTCGCCACCACCTCGGCATGCACCAACTTGCCTGATTATCCCCTGTCGATTCTAATCAGCCCCAAGCTTCCTACTAATTTTAAATTGTAGCTTGGGACAGTCATCACTTCAAATTAATAGTCTAGCGACTTATAATGAAAGTGATGGCAGCCCCAAGAGATATTAGCGTGGAGCGTTTAGCGGATAGTTTCAAACACTTACGACAAGTTTTCCTTTTTATCTATACGCTGTACGCTCTACGCTGAACGCCAATATAATAGCTCATTTCGGGCGTTTCTTCAATGCCTGCTTCATTTCCCGCTGATGGGTTTTTTCTTTAAGTACTTGGCGCTTATCGTGTTGCTTCTTTCCCTTGCCTACCCCTATTTCTAGCTTCACGACGCCACGTTTGAAATAAACGGAAAGAGCAAGACAGGTAAATCCTTTCTTGGAAATAAGGCCGGCCAGCTTCCCGATTTCCTGACTGTGAAGGAGGAGCTTACGGCTTTGAATGGGGTCAATGCGGAGAATATTTTCCGTATGGGAATAAGGGCTAATGTGCATCCCCACAACATAAACTTCCCCGCCTAAAATCCGCACATAAGCATCTTGAAGGTTTACTCTTCCTTCACGAATGGATTTTACTTCCGTTCCGCTGAGCACGATTCCGGCCTCAAACGTATCGGAAATGAAATAATTAAACCTCGCTTTTCGATTAGTAGCAATGGGATTTTGGCTCATAGGCTCAATGAAAACGAAAAATGTGCTGCCCTAATTTATATTAATATTAATTGAGAGTGGTGCTGGAGGGGGGAGTTGAACCCCCACGAGTTGCCCCACACGACTCTGAATCGTGCGCGTCTGCCAGTTTCGCCACTCCAGCAAAATGAACTTGGGCAGTACAGGACTCGAACCTGTGACCCCACGCATGTGAAGCGTGTGCTCTAACCAACTGCCCCGACTTTCATTAAAATACTTCTAGATTATTCATGAGAAGTCGGGGCTGCACTTGCCCTCCAATTAATTAAATAATGAAGGCAAGTGCTGAGCTAACTGCCATTACAACTTGGGCGCGACAGGACTCGAACCTGTGACCCCACGCATGTGAAGCGTGTGCTCTAACCAACTGAGCTACGCGCCCTATTAATTCCCTATTTATTGTTTCCCTAAATATCCCCCCGTTCGGGTGTCAACTTTGACAATCGCACCTTCGCCAATGAAGATAGGCACTTGAATTTTGAGTCCGGTTTCTAAAACGGCGGGCTTCATATTATTGGAAACCGAATCGCCTTTTACCCAAGGGGGTGACTCAGTAATCTTTAAGAACACATGATTGGGGATCTCGATCAGAATCGGATTGCCATCATGGAAATCGATCGTCACTTCGTCATTTTCTTTGAGGTAGTACTTTTTATCTCCCACAAATGTTTCCGACAAGGGAAATGAATGGTAGTCCTCTAAATCCATAAAATGATAGCCTTGCTGGTCATGGTAAAGATATTGGAACTTCTTTGATTCCAGATCTGCTTCTTCCACCTCTTCGGTCGATGAAAACCGCTGCTGGATAATTTTCCCGGTTTTAAGCGACTGAAGCGTTGCTTGAATAAAAGCGCGCTTATTACCGGGCGTGTGATGTTGAAAATCGGTCACTAAATAAATTTGCCCGCTGATGAGAACAGCGGCGCCGGGACGTAAATCATTTGCTTGCACGAAAAACCTCCATTTATGAGCGCGAGCGTTTAGTAACAGCTTTTTCTATACGCTCCATGCTATCCGCTATACGCTTACTTTAGCGTTAAAACTGACCACATTCGATTTGCTTTTTCCCCTTCTTTGCGATAAGAGGAAAACTCATTATTCATGCATGAGGTGCAAAGAAGCGAATCGTGAATTTGATGCCGTTCAATTCCTTCCGATCTTAACTCTTCAAAAATCCACCCGACCAAATCAAAATAAAAGCTGCCGCTGCGCTTGGTGACGAAATGACCGAACACATCATGAAATTCAGAACCTACTTCATAACAACATGATCGGATCGTGGGCCCTAACGCCACCACCAAATCATCCGGCTTCGAAAGAAACTGCCTCCTAAATGCCTGGACCATTTTAGAAGCTAAACGCTCGCTTGCTCCCCGCCAACCAATATGAGCCATACCAATTGCCTTGTGGCGTGGATCCAGAAAAAAAAGTGGTGCGCAATCAGCCGTACGAATGGCCAATACAGCACCCGGCGTATCCGTCATAACAGCATCGGTGCCTTTAATTTCATCCGCACGGGAGCGAGTTCCCTTACCTAGATCTTCGGGGCCGGCTTTGATGATGTTCGCCCCATGCACCTGCTCAAGAGAAACTAATTTGTCAAACGGAACATCCATCAATCGACAAAATAGCCTTCGATGAGCAATGGTGACAGCCTCTTTTATCTGCGGGAGAAAATTGATTCGAAACCGGCGTATCGAAAAAGCGGCAATTGCTTTATGCTTGCGAAAAGCTTTAAACCAATAACACTTGCTCCGCGCATCCCTTCTAAGTACTGCTTTTTTGCTCGGCGGCTTTACTTTGGTCAAAGAGCTTCTCCTCCGTCAACAAGGGCAAAGCTTTTTCATTAATCGGATCGGAATGGAATCGTTTTCTAATGGCGCCGTCATTCAAATAATTATTCAACGTAACAAAAATCATCCCCTGATCCAATGACAAATACTTTCTCGCAACCAATCCTGTCTTGACCGTTACCGCATCATAAAAACCATATTCACCATAAATGGGGTAGCGTTTAATCAACTCGCGCAAATTTTGGATCGCTTCTTTTGGCGCAAATTCAAGCCCGAGCACCGCCGCGTGAGGCGTGACTACGCCGGCTTTGTAACCTTTTGCTCCAAGAGGCTGGACGCCATATTCAGAATAGCCGCCTTCGGGAACAGAGCTTGGGCTCATTCCCCAAACTGGATATCCCAAGTCTTCAAGCGTGTAACGCAAATGAATTTTCACATAATTTGAATCATTCAATCCCAAACCCTCGGGAGCATATTTTGCTTCATCCAAAATGAGGGTCGGCATAATGGCTTCAAACATGGAACCGCCCCAGCTTGGGACAAATTCAATTCCCTTCCATTCATAGTAACCGCCGTCATAAGTGAATCCCAAGGTTGTTCGTTTTTCGCGGTGAATCGGCATTTGAGTTTGCCATGGATATTCTTCAGGAAAAGTACGGACCAAGCGGAACCAATGTTCGGCCGGAACATCGCCACGGCCAATGGCAATGTAACTGGTTGCGCGCGGCTCTGTATAAAAAGAACCGTATACATAGTCAGAGCGCACTTTTAGATGAGCGAAATAACCATGCGTCATTTGCTGCTCAACTTCATCATAGAAAAATTTGAAATTATGCTTCGCCAACATCCGCTCACACTGTTCTTTCAACTCTTCAGGAAAAGCATTTTTGACCACATAAATTCCGGCATCCACCCAACCGCTATCAACCAAGGAAACGAAATAGCTCGTTTGCTCAAGCGTTGTCGTATCGTAGTAATTGTAAAGAAATCCGCTTTCGTGATGAACCAATTTTTCAACCGTATCTAATGTCCGTTTAATCCGGCTGACCGCGTCCTCTTTGGTAATGAAACCAAAATCATAAGCCGAAACAAGGCACATCAAATAAACACCAATATTGGTCACATTTGTATAATCACCCACCCAACCGTCTGAAGCGATTGGTTCTTTCTTGCCAAGTTGAATCGTATCAAGCGGCAACTGATGCTCATCATCTACAATGTGATCAAAAAAACTCCACGTGTCTTTTGCAATTTCCATCAAAAATGCCCGATCGTCTTCGGGAAATTCCTTTTGGACAACAACTTTGGTGGGATAACCTCGTAGGCGTTTCACCAAAAATTTAGCGAATTCTACTCCCTCAAGTTTGACCGGAGTTTTCATTCCCGCGCGCTTTGGCTGATCGATAATATTCTCGCCGCGCGCGCCTGTTTTGATAAACCTAAAATTATCAAAATAAAGCACGCCTGTTTTTTTCGTGACACGGCGGCTTTCCAAATTAATGACAAGCTCATCTAAATCTTTTAAAGCAAGGAGGGGTTTTTCCCAAATTTTCGCGTTGGTTTGATCAAACAGGCCGGTGAATAAGTTAAGGGGAATCTGAACGGTTTGCCACTGATCGGTTACGTTTTCAATTACGTGAGTGCCTTTGATTTTATCAATGCGCTCCTCATTTTTATATTTTTTTAGCTCGATCAGGAAAACGGCGGTAAATCCATCTTTTGAATCACCGCGCACATCAAAGGCAAGATGATCATACGGCCTTGAATCAAGCTCTCTGAGCTTTGTCCAATAACCTACTTTTGCAACTTCTGATCCATCAACATCATAAGTGATTTTAAGGGCTTTTTTGGAACCACCGGCTCCTTCGCCCTCCACAACTTCATAGCTAACGCCAACGTCGGAATTATCCGGAGTTAAATTCCAACTTCCCGTTTCCCCATCTACATAATTTCTCGGCTCATCATCTTCAAAATCATCAATCACCGCTTGAGTTTCGGTGATCATTTTGCGCCTCGGGTCTTCCTTAAGGGTAAGTTGGCCTTCTTCCCCTACTTGATAGACCTTTACCGCCCGTTCGGCCCATCCCGAAGATATGGCAACAGCAGCGACAACCACACCTAAAATAACAGCTAAAAATAGTTTTTTCATAAACTCCTAAATAAGGGGATTTAGTCTACGGTGAACTGTTTGGCTTTGCAAGTATCAATTCTAGGGAAGGAAAAGCTCAAAGCTATAAAGGTGGCGAAAACGCTGCTTTCGTTTGAGGCCCGACAGCGCCATCGGTAAGAATGCCTCGCGAACGCTGAAATTCGGATACAGCCCGCTTGGTTTTTCTTCCAAAATAGCCTGTGACGGGGCCATCAAAAAAACCCGCGCTTTTCAAAGCCATTTGAAGCTGCTTCACCTTTTCACCTTTAGCTCCGTACGAAAGGATATTTTGATTCATCGTCGTTCCGATAATACGGTGTGCGAGCGTGCTGAGATCAAGCCAAAGTTTCCGGCTTCCTAATACGGAAACGATGGCCTGCTGAGTGCCTTGTTGAATCAGGCCGACAAAACAATATTTTGCGTTGCGCGTCCAACCGGTTTTCCCAATCATTCGTTCGCGCCGCCAAAGCATTTTGTTGTGGCTTTTGATAAAATACCGCTTCCCATTATACGTTTCGATATAAGTGCTTTTCTGCTTCAAAATCGAAACAATTATTTCGTTTTTCATCGCTTCCCGCATAATCAAAGCGAGATCGTAAGCCGTTGAATATTGGCCTTCTGCCGGAAGGCCGCTTGCGTTCATAAAGCGCGTATTTTTTGCGCCAAGGCTTTTCGCTTTTTGGGTCATCAATTCGCCAAAGGCACGTTCGGTGCCGGAAATTTCAATCGCTACAGCACGCGCGGCATCATTGGCCGATTTCATGAGAATTGCTTTCAAAAGATCGCGCACTCGAAGCCGGTCTCCTCCCTCAAGATAAAGCTTGCTTCGTTCAACGTCCCCGGCTTCCGGACTAATCGTCACCCATTGATTCAAGGAAAGTGAATCCAAAACGACAAGTGCCGTGACAATTTTGGTGGTGCTCGCGGGTGCTCGCTTCTTGTGCGGAGCTCTTGAATAAATGATTCGATCCGTAGCCGGCTCAAATAAAATGATGGAGGAAGCTGTCAGGGAAGCAGCGGCTTCGGCAACAGGAACGGGAATAAAAATATTCAAGCTTAAAAATAAGATTAAAACAGCGGTGATTGTTTTTTTCATCTCTTTAACCATTTGAAGTGATTGCGCCTTTATCATACGGCTAAAATTCGAATATCTTTAAGTTGGCAGGCAAAGTCTCTGCTTTTACCAAAAAACCGTCGGAGATGCACTGTGGTTTTTCTTTCGAAAATATTTGCGGGCTTCTTGAATTGAAATCCGTTTTCGCTTTTTCGATGCCGCTTTTCGCTTACG
>MHFM01000074.1:14321-16722 GCA_001804205.1 Omnitrophica bacterium RIFCSPLOWO2_01_FULL_45_10b | reverse complement strand
CGCCAACATTGCATGGAACAATGAAGGCAGTTTCTTAAAAGATGCCCACAAAGATTTGAAAGCGGATTTCGTCATTGCCAATCCTCCGTTTAATGACAGCGACTGGAAAGGTGAGATGCTGCGGGAAGATCCCCGCTGGAAATACGGCACGCCGCCAGTCGGCAATGCCAACTTCGCTTGGATCCAACATTTCATTTACCACCTCTCGCCCACCGGCACAGCCGGTTTTGTCATGGCCAATGGCTCCATGTCTTCCAACACCTCGGGTGAAGGTGAAATCCGGAAAAATATTGTCGAGGCGGATATTGTGGATTGCGTGATCGCCCTGCCTTCCCAGCTTTTCTACAACACCATGATTCCCGTTTGCCTGTGGTTTGTTGCCCGGGATAAGAAAAACCATAAACATCGGGACCGCCGTGGCGAGACCCTTTTTATCGATGCCCGCAACATGGGAGCCATGATCGACCGCCGCCATCGCGAGCTGACGGCTGAAGAAATCTCAAAGATTTCCGGAACGTATCATACGTGGCGGAGCAAAGGTGGCAAATATAAAGATATCGCCGGATTCTGTAAATCGGCCGAGCTGGAAGAAATCAAAAAGCACGGCCACATTCTTACTCCCGGCCGCTATGTGGGAACTGAAGCACAGGAAGAAGATCCGGAAGCATTTCAAGAAAAGATGAAACGACTGACCTCTGATCTAGCCGAACAATTCAAGAGATCAGCCCAACTTGAAGTGGAAATCAAGAAAAACCTCAAAACCTTAGGATATGGAATTTAATGGACGGTTTGGTTGCAAAGAAATTTGATTTAAAGTATCGGCAAATTCTGAGAGAGGAAGACGATGCGCTTCACAGAATTCAGGGGGATTTCAGCTCGCGGGGAATGATAAATTCCGGTGTTTATTTGAAGCATGTTTTTGAAGCGGCGCTGGTTCGATCTGCCCTGAGCGCAATCAACGCTCTTTTGGAAAACTATGAGCAAGTTGGTTAAGCGACAGATGAAGTTATGTCTGTCACAAAAGAAACGGAAATTCTGGAAGAAATTTCGAAGATTGCAATCCGTGAGCAAAACCGGATCAAAGAAAAAATCGGAACGATGGCCCAGAATCTGGGCATGCCGGATGTGGCCAAATCGCTTAACGTGGATCTGCTGAGTGAAGCCAAGATAAAAGCAGAAATATTTGTCGAAACAGTAAAAAGGCGGATACGAAACGCCCAACCCCAAAAATCATTCACCAATGAAGTATTTTTGATCATGCAGATCGGGGATCCTCAATTGGACGGGATATGGACGAATGTTTATGTCCCGGTGATACAGGATTTTAAGTTGAAACCCCGGCGGATTGACAAACACAACGAAGGACGATTTTTAATGAGCGAAGTCGCGGACATGCTCAATAAAAGCAAAATCATTATTGCGGATTTAACCAATGCCCGGCCAAACTGTTATCTTGAGGTTGGCTACACTTACGGGATCGAAAAGCATAGCCACCTCATCTTGTCCGCTCGGGAAGATCATAATCCCAATAGTCCAAATCATAAAAAGGACGGTCCTAAAATCCATTTTGACATCAGCGGCTATGACATCCTTTTTTGGGATGAGAACAAACTGAATGATTTTAAGATTGAGTTAGCCAAAAAAATAAAATACCGGTTAACTGTGGTGGAGAAATGAATCCGGACATGGTTGCAGAACAGACGACGTTGCTTGAAGTAAAAAGCAAAGTCATTTCGGTTCTGCAGAAACTGTATCGCAATGACGCCATCCTGTTTGAGAGAAACAATCGAAAAGGATTGTGCGAAAGGGCGCTGGTTTTTCGCTTTGGGCTTTATCTGCAAGGGGCATTCCCCGACTATTTTGTCGATTGCGATTTCAACAGCCACTCAAGAGATGGCCGGACATTCAGCGGAAAACCGATTCCTAATCGGGACGGGACGACCACAGACCGGTTTGTGGATATCATCGTGCACAAACGGGGCTTGAGCGGATTGGACAGCGATTTTATCTGTTTTGAAATTAAGAAATGGAATAACACGAACACTAAGGCGGCGGAAAAGGATCAGAACAATTTGCGGATACTGACAAGTGAATATGGTTACAAGTACGGATTCTACCTGATTCTTGGCAGATCATTGAACTCGACCCAGTGGGCTATTTATGGCCGGAATGGTTATTTTGAACCCAAGAGGGCGGTTTTATGAAAACCAATCCGCCGATCCAAAAACGTCCTGATACTCATTCACATGATCATCTGACATGCCAAATTCCAGAAGGGTGGAAAGTGTTGCAATGGGGGGACATTGCAACTTTAGAATATGGTAAGGGGTTGCGAGGATACGATAACGCGCTGGGTCCTTTCCGTGTTTTTGGCACGAATGGGCCGATCGGCTGGCATGCT
>MHFM01000074.1:0-14280 GCA_001804205.1 Omnitrophica bacterium RIFCSPLOWO2_01_FULL_45_10b | reverse complement strand
GGAATCCATTATTCATCAAGCCCGTGTTATGTGATTGATACCGCATTCTATTTGAAACCCAAAGTCGATTTTGACATGAGATGGGCATATTACCAATTGCTGACTCAAGACATAAATGGCATGGACAGCGGCTCGGCCATTCCTTCGACCAGCCGGGATTCATTTTACAATTTAGATCTAAAAATGCCGCCCCTTCCTCAACAACGCGCAATTGCCAAAATTCTTTCGGATCTGGATGAAAAAATTGAGCTGAATCAACAGATGAATAAAACGCTGGAAGCGGTCGCGCAGGCGTTTTTCAAACGCTGGTTTGTGGATTTCAATTTTCCAGATGAAAAAGGTCGGCCCTACAAAGATTCCGGCGGCCGAATGGTGGATTCCGAACTCGGCGAGATTCCCGAGGGATGGCGTGTTGGAACATTAGGCGAAATTATTGAAATTGAAAGTGGAAAACGACCAGGGGCAAAGTCAGAGATAAAGACTCCGGAATTTTCTATCCCATTGCTTGGTGCGAGTTCTGTAATGGGATTTGTTAAAGAAAGTCTCTATTCAGAACCTATTCTAGTTATCGGACGAGTTGGCACACATGGAGTTGTTCAAAGAGTTTCTATTCCGTCATTCCCTTCGGATAATAC
This sequence comes from Omnitrophica bacterium RIFCSPLOWO2_01_FULL_45_10b, assembly GCA_001804205.1. GTDB lineage: Bacteria > Omnitrophota > Omnitrophia > Omnitrophales > Danuiimicrobiaceae > 01-FULL-45-10b. The sequence goes on along the minus strand of MHFM01000074.1, from coordinate 13,645 downwards.
TTTGGTAATAAAATCAAAACATTTTGAGTTTGCGCATCAGATTCTAAAATCTATAAATTATGACGCACTCAATGTTGGCACAACGCAACCCTTAATTACTCAGACAGCCATCAATAAATACCCTATAATTTTGCCCGGGGTCGATCTGCGTGATAGGTATGAGAAGGCTGTCTCCGGATTTTTTGGAAAAGTGGCCGCAAATATTTTCGAGAATGAAACTCTAAATCAAATCCGTGATTCCCTTCTGCCAAAGCTGATGTCGGGAAGAATAAAAGTTGAGGCGTAATTATGGATAAAGTTCTCGCAAAAGTCGACAAAAAACAGGTAAGGCTTGGTGTTCATTGGAACAGTTTATGGCTAAATTTCTGCTCTTTTGGCTTCTCGGGTGATAACTCTTTTTATTTTAGCTCAAAATTTCATAGCAAGGGGCAGTTGCAACTTGGGCAGGCGGTTTTGAAGGACAATCATCTCTTTGACCAAGAACCCGACCAATTTCATTCAGTTGAAAAGGGTTTCCATGTGTCGCTTCATCCAAAGGGAAAATTTATGCATGTAAAGGACAACCAAGCAAAAAAGATTTTATATAAAAGAGAAATCGATTGGTATCCCGTCAACCGTCCGTTTAATTTACTTATTCTTTATACCCCGCCGTTAGAGACCTGCAAATCAGAAAAAGATAAATCAGATTTTTATACCCAAGTGCCAGATCACTATAAGGATTCGATTCAAATCAGAGTGGATATTTTTCCCAGAGAGACAAAAGAACATCACCCCTTTATTAGTAGCATCTGGATATTTTGGGGACGATGCCCGGTGTATCTAATTCGCGTAAGCATGAATTTAATTAAGACGCGGACGCCAGCTCTTTTATATTGGCCAGCAGACGAAGACTTAAGATTATGAAATACACTCTTTTATTACTAAATCTGAAATTAAGCAGGCCATTTTGAAGATTCCTGATTCCCTTTTGCCGAAGTTGATGTCGGGGAAGATTCGGCTTAACAGGTTATGAAAAAACAGTGTCCATTTTGTAATGAGGATGTCAAGTTTGATCCGAAGAGTAGCGAAAATGGGCCGAAAAAATGCCCTCACTGTCATGAGTTCATTCCTTCTTCAGATTCAATCGGCCTGGTAGGAGATTGGATTAAAAACGTTTTTAGCGGCAAGATAATAAAAAAAGAGAATGATAATATTGATTACAAAAAAGTAGTGAATCTTGTCCTCTCTTTTTTGTTTTCGGCACTGATCGCACTCGGCATCTGGTTTATTACAGGATTGCCTGAGAAATTCAATATCCCGTATACGGTGATTTTGGGGTGTATTGCCTTCATCATCGCGTTGGTCGCGCTGACAAGGCCATTCAATATTCAGACAGTAGTAATAATCGGATTTATTGCGCTCATGTTTAGTGGCTTGGGAACGTTATGGCAAAAGGAAAATTTTGATTTAAGAAACCGTCCGTACATAGGCATAGTGCCACAGTATTTTGATATGACGCAAGATTATGTTCTGCCGTCTGGTGGAGCCACGCTAAATACCAAAGCCACAAGTAATGATAAGATATTCAGGCTTAATGTATGGATAGAAAATAGCGGCGAGATCGGAGCGATTTTACAAGATTTTGAGTACATCCCTTTTGTGACTCGTGATGGGAGTCTGTTTTTAGACAGCGGCAGCGAGCAAATAGACGCGATACCTCTCAAAAAGCTGAATGAGCATTATGGCGTGATTGAATGGAAAAATGCGCCCGTCCTTCCGCATAATACAATTGAACAAAAGATTGTAAATAATCCTTTTGGGATTTCTGATTTTCAACGATTGGGCGGTGATAACATGGATGTGTATTTCTGGCTTAAGGCAACGTATCGTCCCATAGGGGAAAAAAAGAAATTCTATTTTTGGACAATAGTTAGGAGCAAGGGAAATTCTGAATTTCAGTTTTTGAATAGCGGCGATGACAACAGGGATTTTCCAAAGCAGTACAAAATTTATTAAGTAACCAATATGGTAACTATTATCACCGAATCCGAAGTTGAAGAGTTGACCTTGGAGATTCTGAAGAAGGATCTGAAATACGATATTCTTCACGGTCCTGATATTGCGCCCGACGGACCGAATCCCGAACGGCCGAGTTATTCGGAAGTTGTTTTAATCGGCCGATTGCGCGAGGCGATTGATCGGCTGAATCTCAAAATACCCGCTGAAGCCAAAGAAGAAGCCATCAAGCAGATCTTGCGTGTGGAAAGTCCTGATCTCGTGATCAATAATCACCGCTTTCACAAAATGCTGGTCAATGGCGTGGATGTAGAATTTCGGGAAAAATTAAAGATTGCTTCGCCTGCGGCTCGTAATGACACTAAACACGATAAGGTTTGGCTCTTTGATTTTAAGAATCCTGAATCCAAGAACAATGAGTTTCTTGCCATCAATCAATTCACTGTCATCGAAAACAACCGCAATCGCAGGCCGGATATTGTGCTTTTTGTAAACGGCTTGCCATTGGCGGTGATTGAACTTAAGAATCCGGCAGATGAAGATGCGACGGTTTTAAGCGCGTTTAAGCAGTTTCAAACCTATAAAGCTGAAATTACTTCTCTCTTCAATTTCAACGAAATCCTCGTAGCAAGTGACGGCTTTGACGCCAAGGCCGGAACGATTACCTCGGATTGGGAACGATTTCAGCCGTGGAAGACGATAGACGGCAAGGAAAAAGCACCTCATGCAATGCCGCAGATCGAAGTGCTTCTAAAAGGCATGTTCAATAAAAAAACTCTTCTTGATTTGGTGCGGCATTTCATTGTGTTTGAAGAAAAAAGTAAGAAGCTTGCAGCGTATCATCAATATCACGCGGTCAATAAAGCGATTGACGCAACGCTTAAGGCTGCGGATGCAAAGGGAGATAAGCGGTGCGGCGTCGTGTGGCATACGCAAGGTTCGGGCAAAAGTCTCAGCATGGTATTTTATACCGGCAAACTCGTTCTGGCTCTCGACAACCCAACCATTGTTGTCATGACCGATCGAAACGATCTGGATGACCAGCTCTACGGAACTTTTTCGCGGTGTAATGAACTTCTCAGGCAGGCACCGGTCCAGGCGGAAACAAGGGCCAAACTGCGCGAGTATCTCAACGTATCCTCCGGCGGGGTTGTGTTTACAACCATACAAAAATTCCTGCCAGAAGAAAAAGGTGATACCTATCCTCTTTTGAACGATCGAAGAAACATCATCGTTATCGCTGATGAAGCCCACCGAAGCCAATACGATTTTATTGACGGCTTAGCCAAACACATGCGCGATGCCCTGCCAAACGCTTCCTTTATTGGATTTACCGGAACGCCAGTAGAACTCAAAGACCGGAATACGCAGGCAGTCTTTGGAAATTACATCGACATTTACGATATTCAACAGGCCGTAGATGACGGCGCTACGGTAAGGATTTATTACGAGAGCCGTCTTGCCCGGCTGGAACTGAAAGAAGAAGAGCGTCCAAAGATTGATCCGGGGTTTGAGGAAGCTACTGAAGGTGAGGAGGTCAGAAAAAAAGAACGGCTTAAATCAAAATGGGCGCGGCTTGAAGCCATTGTCGGCGCTGAAAAAAGAGTCAAGCAGATTGCCAAAGATATCGTGAATCATTTTGAAGAACGGCTAAAGGTCCTTGAAGGCAAGGCCATGATTGTTTGTATGAGCCGCCGCATCGCAGTGGACCTTCACAATGAAATCGTGAAATTAAAACCCGAATGGTATCAGAAGGATGATGATAAAGGTGTCATCAAGGTCATTATGACCGGATCTGCGGAGGACGGACCGGAGTGGCAGGAACATATTCGTAACAAACCCCGCCGCCGCGATATCGGCGACCGCATGAAAGATCCGAATGATCCGCTTAAGCTTGTGATTGTACGGGATATGTGGCTGACAGGATTTGACGCTCCTTCGCTTCATACGATGTATCTGGACAAGCCCATGCGCGGGCATGGGCTTATGCAAGCGATCGCGCGGGTGAATCGTGTGTTTAAAGACAAACCCGGCGGGCTGATTGTGGATTATTTGGGAATTGCAGATGATTTGAAAAAAGCTCTCGCCGAATACACCGAAAGCGGAGGTAAAGGGACACCGGCCTTTGACCAGGAAGAAGCGGTTGCCTTAATGCTTGAAAAATATGAAGTGGTTTCGGAAATGTTCCACCCGCCTGTCGGCGAGGCAGGCAAGTTTGATTTTAAGCCGTTTTTCAAGGCCCCTGTGACAGAGAAGATGGCCATCATCACGCAAGCTCAAGAACATATCTTGGGGCAGAAAAATGGCAAGGATCGGTATCTTGCTTATGTGACACAGCTTTCCCAGGCATTCGTGCTTTCCGTTCCACATCCGGAAGCTTTGAAGATCCGGGATGATGTAGGATTTTTTCAGGCGGTCAAGGCACGTCTCACCAAATATGAAACCGGCACCGGCAAGACGGAAGATGATCTCGATTCCGCCATCAAACAGATTATCTCCAAGGCAATCACCTCAGACAGGGTGATTGATATCTTTGCTGCGGCGGGCCTGAAGAAACCCGATATTTCGATTCTGTCCGAGGAATTTCTGGCGGAAGTCAAAGGTATGCCTCATAAAAATTTGGCGTTTGAATTATTGAAAAAACTTCTTAATGATGAAATCAAGGCGCGATCGAAACGGAATTTGATTCAAGGTCGCTCGTTTGCGGAGATGCTCGAAAATGCGATCCGAAGATACCAGAACAAGGCCATTGAAGCGGCCAAAGTGATTGAGGAGTTAATCGAACTTGCCGGGAAGATGCGCGATGCGGAGAAGCGTGGAGAGGATCTTGGTTTAAACGAAGATGAAGTAGCTTTTTACGATGCGCTGGAGGTCAACGATAGCGCCGTAAAAGTCTTGGGTGATGAAACGCTACGAACCATTGCCCGTGAACTCGTGACCACCGTGCGTAACAATCTTTCGATTGACTGGACTCTCAAGGAAAGCGTACAGGCAAAGCTGCGCGTGATGGTCAAGCGGATTTTAAGAAAACACGGCTATCCTCCGGATAAAGAAAAAAAAGCGACGGAAACCGTGCTTGAGCAGGCGACTTTACTCTGCAAGGATTGGACAGAAAGTTCTGTTATGCCTGACGAGGGCAAACCTTTATTTTTCAGCGACGTGATTCCGGAGGCAAGCATCAAAGAAGGGTATCTTCCCATTTATGATCTTCAAGCTGCGGCAACGTCTTTTAAGGAACAACCCCCACCTGAACCTATTGGCTGGAAGCCAGTAGATGGGCGGAAGTTGACTGAAGGTATGTTTATCGCCCAAGTCGTTGGCAAGTCGATGGAGCCAACCATTCCCGATGGCAGCTGGTGTTTGTTCCGGTTTGAACGCGGTGGTTCTCGCAATGGGCTTGTCGTTCTGGTTGAGTCCCGGCAGGTTACGGATCCGGAAACGCAGCAGAGTTTTACCATCAAGCGTTATAAGAGTGAAAAGGAACAATTGCCCGGCGGCGAGTGGCGGCACAAACGGATTACCCTTTCACCGGCCAACAAGGATTTCAAAGACATTGTGCTTGAAAACGTGAATGGAGATGACTTCCGCATCGTTGCTGAATTCGTGGAAGTGTTACAATAACTTCAATTATTGAAAATATGAAAAAATTTAAAATCTTTATGGTTCGGCTTCGCTCACCACAAACCAGCAGCGTCCAGAAAGAACTCAAGACAGAACGGCGGACGATTAAGGATTTCGTCGGTTCTGACGTTCTTGTAATGGAAGTGAACCAAGAAAAAGTTGATGAAAGGATGTTGAACCGTGGCATTTAATCCGAAATTTACAATTACCACTAAAATCAACAAAGCACTCGTTGAAATCGAGCGGGTGCGGGGCTTTTTGGATGCGATCCACCTCAAGGAAGATTGGGTGAAGGACATTCAAAAAGAGGCTCTGATTCTGGAATCGCATCACTCGACGCACATTGAAGGCACAGCATTAAGCCTTGAGCAGGCGAAGGACATTTTGGAAGGTAAGGCCGTCAAGGGCGTGCGGCCTGACGACAGAAAAGAACTTTTAAATTACAAGAGGGCAATGGATTTCGTCTCAAAGTATCTTGGCAAGGAAAACCCAACTACGGAGGGTGTTGTACGAGAACTTCATAAGATCACCGTCAAAGGCGTGCGCGGCGGCCAGGCAGAACCGGGCCACTACCGCAAGGTTCAAAACTACGTTGTTAATTCCAGGACCAAAGAGGTCATTTACACTCCGCCCGGGCCTCTAGAAGTTCCGCACTTAATGAGAGAATTTGTGGATTGGCTGAATCAAGCGGCAGATTTATCACCTGTTCTTGTTGCCGGCATTGCCCAATTTCAGTTTGTCCACATTCATCCTTTCATTGACGGAAACGGAAGAACAGCGCGGCTTTTGTCCACACTCATTCTTTACAAAACGGGTTATGATTTTAAACGTCTCTTTACGATCTCAGAATTTTACGACCGGGACCGGCCAAACTACTACAAGGCCATTCAGTCCGTCAGACAAAGTGGCATGGACATGACAGGGTGGCTTGAATACTTTGTCGAGGGCCTGCACTCTCAAATGAAAGAGATTCGACAAAAAGGTGCTCAATTGATTAAGCAGGATGCCGCTTTTCAAAAGATTAAGAAAGTTGGTTTAAACAACCGCCAAGAAAAAGCGATTAAGCACCTTTTGCGAAACGCTACAATCAGCGTTAATGAGTATCAGTCTGTTGCTTCCTGTATTAGACGAACAGCTCAGAGAGACTTGGATGACTTAGTCAAAAAAGGGGTCATCAAGATTGTCGCAAAGAGCCAAACAGACCCTACGAAGCACTATGTTTTACTGTGACAGGCTACTGTGACATACTGTGACATTCCACTGTGACACGGATAAGGGACATTGCGGGACAACATTAAGGGACGTAATGTGCCATAAATGTGCCAATTGTGCCATTTTCCTGATGCAGGGGACACCAAAAAGGGCCGAGTTTCCTCGGCCCCCAACTGATATACAGTTAACCTCCAATTGCTTGGATTACTCATAATATACGGCTATTTCCCGGATTTTTCAAGGGGGTTAATTAGATTTTTCAGTTTTTGCAGCAAGATAAAGGGTATTTTCATCTAATAAAGAGGGTTAAGATAACGGACATTTATCGGACATATCGGACCCGCTCATGATTTTACGATGCACTCAAAAATTTATGGATTTTCTCGGCGTATCTAAAAAGGACACCCCCACCTTTCCCCCAGGCGGAGATGAAACGTTTCATGACTGGCATGCCCATCTTTTTTATTTGAACCGCCACAAGCATGTGATTTTTACTCATTCCGCGAGCTTGTTCTCGGTTGTGGCGTTTAACGTCTTCAAAAAGGATGCCATAGACTTGGATGCCTTTTTCTCGAAGAACCTTGCGCGATGTCTTTACTACGAGGAATTCAGCGCGGATGAAATCAGCCGCATTGTGAATGCGGTTCAGAAGATCAAGCTCTCACTGACAAGTGATCGGCGAGTCATAGGCTCTGTCAATGATTTGATTAAACAGTACAAGGCAAACGTACTCTGGCATGAACCGTCCGAAGAAGAACTTCCGGAGTTTCAACGAAGACTGAATCAAACGCCCATGTCTCTTTTGAAAATGAAATATCCCATAGAGCGTTTCCGTGAGGGCCTCTTTCAGGTCCGATAGGTCTGTATTTTTGAAATTGCGCGATCTGCGCGATTATTACGCGATTAGGGGGAAAGGGGGCGGGCGACAAAGGGGCCATAAACGCCCTATTGGCACGCCTTGGGTAGCGCGCGCGGCGCCGCTATTTCTTTTTCCAGAGTTCCTTTAAAAGTACAAGAGTAAGGTCGCTGTCCAGAGACGTACAAGCTGTTCGATATGGGTCTATCGCATCACCCGTTCTTATCTTTTTTATTTTGAAGTAGTTGTGAAAATAATTCAACCCACCGAAATTGTATCAAAATGGCAGTGTTAGCAAAAGTGTTAGCAGTTTCGGATAAAAAATGTTGGTTTTTAGGTCATGATTGAAATAGAGCAAAAATATCGAATAAGCAATCCGCCTCTGATACGTCAAAGGCTTCTTCAGTTGGGCGCGAGAAGAATAAAAAGCGGTAGGGAGCGTAACGAACTATTTGATCTCGATGGAAACCTGAGAAAGCGCAAGAGTTTGTTGCGGCTTCGGTTGTGGGGTAAGCGAGATGCTTGGTTGACATTCAAAGGCCCTCGTCTAAGAGGACAGTTCAAACGGCGGCTTGAACTTGAAACGATGGTTGATTACAACAGAGCAAAACTGATTTTGCAATACCTTGATTTTAAGGTTGTAGCGCGATACGAGAAAAGGCGGGAGGCATTTAAACTCTCATCTTGTATTGTTGCCTTAGATTACCTTCTTCCAAAACATGGTTGGTTCCTTGAGGTTGAAGGATCGTCGCGAAATATACGGCAGGTTGCTAAGAGATTAGGATTACAAAAAGTCGATCAAGAAGAACGATCGTACCCAGAATTGTTAAAAATTAAGTAGCTTTGAACAGTTTATCTTGAACGCTTTGGCGAGTTTTTCGATCGCATTAATTCAGAGTGCAGGCATTCCGAAATAATCACCCCGTACGTAAGGTAGCGAAGGTAGGAGGCGGTACTGTAGGTACCGCACTGAATCAGGCTGGCGCTGGTAGTAACGCCTCGTGAGATATTAAAGAAGCACGGATTTATCTTTGCCGGCTCCATCATCTGCTATGCCTGCATGCAAGCCGCGGTATTGTCAACGACCACCTTGTAACATGTTCCCTCCAGAGAAAATGAGAGCTTTTCTGCGAATTAAGTGCGTGTAGAGATATTTCAACGTTTGGCGCAATAAATAGACATTTTTGTTTCAAGCAAGGTTTCAACCCTCCTTATCTTAGCTTGGCATGTAATTTGCAGGTAATAAGGTCATGCGGAAGTATCTTTTTGCCCTCGCCCTATTAAGCTTACTTATCGCTGAGAGCGGTACGGCGTATGCCGTCGTACTCGGTGAATTTACCATCCCGGGAATCGGTACGAGCAGCAACTCATCTAGCACTGGATTGGACGTGTCGTTCGCCTTTCAGACAGATAGCATAGTAACTATACCGGAGACTATTATTTTTGATAGTCTAGTAGTTGATGAAACAGATCTTGGCGCAACATTTACAGCGACGTCTGCGACAGACCCAAATTTTGATTCATTCGCACAGTATTTGACAAACGGCGTGGACAACTGGTTACTATTTTTCTTTTCACCAATTCCGGGAGGAGGCGGCGTCGGTCAGACAGGTCCCGAGAGCCGTGTTGATCGTTTTGGCCCAAGTCCTTTTCTTCAGAATGGTATCGATTTTGCAGGGTTTGATATTGATTCAGTGAATTTTACAATCAATGACGTAAATCTTGGTTTTTTTAATGAAATGGGAGTTACATTTATGGTTTTTGGTCAGCAAAGAGAGTCCACCGTTATTCCAGAACCTTCCACTCTTTTTCTTCTTGGCACAGGTTTGCTAGGTTTCCTGTTCAGACGTAAACTCTCGTAATTTCTTTCCAGCGTTCGATCCGCGCAGAATCAGGTTAACATTATTTGAATAGTATTAGCACAAAATGTTAGCACTTTTGATGGCTAAAGCATGGTAAAACATGGTCAACTTCGGTCAATCGATTTCCCGCTAAATTTCTTCTAACCTCCAGCAGAACCGTACAAACAGAACCGTACCCCTTCCAAACGTACGGACTTCAATAACAACTCCGGAACCCTGCAATTTTAGAAGGGGTACTGTTTGTTTTTGTTCCATTTGTTAAACTCCCCGGTAACACCACGCGCTTTCCTCTTGAAGCCGTCAAGCAGTGGCTTTCAAAACGTAGCGCCAAAGGGAAGGGTGTTGAGAGGGGCATTTATCTCTAAAAACTATCGTTTGACTTATATGTCCAAAACCTATACACTTATAAACAAATGCATAGGAATTGGACATACTATGAAGACCAAAAGAGAAGAACTGCTCAGAGTATTTAAGCATAATAAGGGCATCCTGCGGTTTTCGGCCATGCTCAAGTCTGGCTTCCATCGACTCGAAATAAAATCCCTTGTTGAGTCGGGCGAAATTGAAAAAATAGGTCGTGGGATATACCGCCTTAAAAATGCTCCGAGCTTTTCTAATCCCGATCTGGTAACCGTAGCCCTCAAAGCGCCAAACAGCGTTATCTGTCTTGTCTCGGCCCTTTACTATCATAAAGCTACGGATGAAATTCCGCGTAAAGTAGACGTGGCGATTCTTCGCCGCCCTTGGGCAAATAAGATTGAATATCCGCCTGTCCAGTATTTCCGCTTTTCGGAAAAGGCTTGGAAGGCGGGTATTGAAACACACATGATCGACGGTCATCCTGTGAAAATTTACAGCCTTGCGAAAACCATTGCCGACTGCTTCAAATACCGAAACAAGATTGGTCTCAACATTGCTCGCGATGCTCTGAAAACGGCGGTCGGGGAAAAGAAAGTTAAGCCGACCGAAATCATGCGTTACGCTGAAATTTGTCGCGTGGATAAGATCATCAGGCCTTACCTGGAAGCACTTCTATGAAACCTCCTGTTAAGAACATAGAGGCCTCTGTGAGAGGGAGGCTGCAGGACAAAGCACGAAAGACCAATCGTCCTTTCGCTGAAGTTTTTCAATACTATGGGATGGAGCGTTTCCTTTACCGCTTCGCGCAATCAAAGTATGCAAAGTCCTTTATTCTGAAAGGCGCGCTTATGTTTACGGTTTGGGATGTGCCTCAGCGTAGAACAACGGTGGACATTGATTTCCTTGCTCGTTTCGATAACAAAATAGAAAAAATAGAGCAGGTGATGCGCGAAGTTTGTGACACGAAAACTCCCATTGACGGACTGGTTTTCGATTCAAAGACCGTCAAAGGACAACGAATCAAAGAAGATGCTGATTATGAGGGTGTGCGGGTAAAGTTTCTTGGGTTTCTCGAAAAGTCAGAGCTTTCAATGCAGATCGATGTTGGTTTTGGCGATGTGATTACGCCCAAGCCTTCTGAAGTGGACTACCCGACGATTCTTGATTTTCCAGCCCCTCATTTGCAGGGCTATACTTTTGAAAGTGTTGTAGCTGAAAAATTTGAGGCGATGATTAAACTTGGAACACTCAACAGCCGCATGAAAGATTTCTATGACGTGTGGCTTATGACAAGACAATTCAACTTTGAAGGAAAGAAACTCACATCAGCAATCAAAGCCACCTTTGAGCATAGAAAGACGCCGCTTCCTTCGAGTAAACCGCTCTTTGCCGCCGGAATTTACGCCGAAGAGTCGGTTCAAGCGACGTGGTGGAAGGCATTTTTGAAAAAGAACCAGATCAAAGATGCTCCTGATAGCTTCAAAAAGGTCGCTTCTGCCGTTGAAGAATTTCTAAGCGCGCCGATAGTGGCTATTGCATCGGGCAAAGAACTGTCGAATAAGTGGCAAGCACCAGGGCCTTGGATTTCCTAAGAGAAAGATTTTCTCCTTAAAATTGCTAACAGTGCTAACAAATTTTATTGCCAACAAACGTCAAAAAACGTTTTTATCTGTACTGCAAGATGTTTCTGTCTTGGGGGCGGTCAAAAAACTGTTAGCAAAATTGTTAGCCCTAAACAACGCATGAAAATTTATAGGAAGTTTAGGACAACCCCTGAGCTTTCAATATAAATGGTTTCTGAATTATTTAAATGTTGCTCAGGGGTAGCACTTTTGATGCTAAATGATGGTTAAAGATGGTCAACTAACTTAGCTTTTTTGTGGATCTCAGCGTTTTATGCAGCACCTTTGGTGTGGGGTTGCGGGTTTCCCGCAGGGACTCCGCAGGAGCCCGAAGGAATACTCGCAGGTTCTCCTGCGAGTGCAATTCCCGTCGCTCACCCCATTTCCTCGCTTCCGCTCGGAAATGGGGCAGTCCGCAGCGAAAGACGCTGCGGACTGCCCCATCACGTATTAATTTAAAGCGAGGAAATGGTCCCAGGAGGAGCGCAGCGACGACGTGGGACTACCTTTAAATCTTCCGTTCGGAAATGTGACTGCCGCATAGATGAAAAGAAATGGGAAGCGGGCTGCCCGCACTTTTGGAGCGGGTACCGTTATATTAAAGATTACGCTCAAGATCCCCGGTTAAGGATTTGAATTGAATCTGCTTAGAGAAATCAAAACGAAATTGAAATGGGCATTTACGCATTGCCCGTCGCTTTCTGAGCGGAAGCTCCACGAGGTCGTGACTTACCCCGTTCAGGACCATGCTTATATCGCGGCCTATTGGAAAGACCAGTCCAACGGCAAAGGGCCGGCGGTTTCGCTTTATGTATGCAATAAAGAAGTCATGAAGTTTGATTGTTTCGGAGAAGGAAAAGGCCATTACCACATTAATATCAATCAGCCGCCTTTGGTTCCGAGAGGCGAAGAGCGGATCCAACTGATGGAACGGACGCGCGAAGAGCAGGTGAAGCGCGCCATTTTTGAAATCCAGAAAAACGCGTCTTATTTTCTTCAAAGAAACTTCGATCCGAGAGTCACTTTTTTTAAATTGGATAAATCCAAATTAGAAACGGCCTGCGGGCAGGCACAAGCGAAACTTCTCGAGTACGCCGCGAAATTTTAGGCTACGTCCTCTAAATGGTACCGATTTCATTAATCACTTAATAAATCGGAAAATCGGAACATTTCCAGAAGTGTCAGGTTTGGTTGAATCTGGTACTTTTGGAAGGGCGTCACTTTACTAGATTTATTCTTTTGCTGTCTTCTTCGCAAAAGAGAAGGTGGCAAGCCATGGGAGAATAAAAAGGGTCGCCAGGGGCGCGAGCACCGTTCCCAATACGACAGAGAATCCAAATCGTTGCGTGGGTGGAAAATTTGAGAGCATGAAAATGCTGAAACCCGCAACCACCATCAGACTTGACCAGAGAATGGGGTCCCATAAGTGGGCGCAAGCTTTGGCCCAGGCTTCCCAATCGTTGGGTTTTTGTTCCAACCGCTTTGCACGGATGATCAAATGGATCATTGAGTCCACACCCATTCCAATCGCGACATTAACAGCAGGCGCGGCAATGACATCGAGAGGCATTTTGATGAAGGAGAGAATGCCGAGCATCGTAATTGGCACAAAATAAAGACTCGCAAGCATCGCCAGAGAATATTTCCAAGAGCGCGAGAGAAACCACGTCATCATAAGGATGACCGCGTTCAGAAATCCAGAGCCTGAAATTAAGCTTGAAGTGATCAGTTGAGAAAGCCTTCCCTGAAGATTAAAAACGCCGCCCACCAGAAATGGTTGATAACCCTGTTTGCGGACAATTTCTTTAATTCGCTCAACAACTTGAAGGCGAGATCCGCTTCGTTCGGCTTCTTTCATCCGGAGCATAAAAAGCGCATGACGTCTATTTTCGGTGACGAAGTATTTTGCGATTTCCCCGAAGCGAGGGCTATCGAGGACATCCAACAACCATTCGGTGGTCATGAATTTGGTCAACAGAGAACTTTTTACTTCAGCCACGACAATAGGAAGCGAAATGACATTTCCTACGGCTGGGTCTTGTTCGAGCGCCAAGTGTAGGCTCCACATTTTTTGATAGGCATCTTTGCTGTTGAGTTTCTCATGTTCCGGATCTTCA
>MHFM01000073.1:15925-16346 GCA_001804205.1 Omnitrophica bacterium RIFCSPLOWO2_01_FULL_45_10b | reverse complement strand
ATGCGCGTAGAATTCATCGCGTCCTTCTTCAATGGCGCGGCCGGCTTTGTCCATCTGGTCCAGACCTTGATCAATGATTCCTTTTTCCGCTGCCGGTTGTTTGTCTGAAGAAGTTGTCTGAGGCGAAGCAGGATTTGGACAGAGGATCAGCGTTAGGGCAACAACAGCGGTTAAAACATCTATCTTCGTCACATTAATCTCCCTAAAAATAAAAAACCCATTTTCAGCGTTATTTAAAGAATACCCGTCAAATAAAGAGAATACAACCCGTCTTTATTACAAAATTGTACTGCCTGGGTACATGGTATCCACTCCGGGAGGTTAAGTTACTTTACAGATAATCTGTGGAAGTTGATTGTTGAATTGGGGGTAGGCCATGGGAATAGGACGTATCACCGGTACGCATTTGCGATACGCTCAG
>MHFM01000073.1:3716-15900 GCA_001804205.1 Omnitrophica bacterium RIFCSPLOWO2_01_FULL_45_10b | reverse complement strand
GGAGAAAATTATACTTAGGAGTCTGGACAGCTCAGAGCGCCTTCGGGACATATGCGGCGATTAATGGCATCGAATCCTTTGACGCCTGCCCCGAATCCCATATCTCTCGTATTGATTGGATTATCATGCGCATCCGTGCGGCCTAAGCCGGTCATAAAATCGCCCATAGGATGATCGTAAGGATCCGGCAATGGACCGAAGAGCCCGCCGTATCTAAGCGCATCACCTTCTGAAAATTGATCGGGGGCAGCATTGGCTTGCTCATCTATTTTTGGCGGTCTGCTGCTTAAGGCAAACGTCGTGAGAGGAAAAACGAGGATGATTATGATTGCGCAACCTATCATGAAACTAATTGTGGGGCCACGTTTTGATTTCATTGATTTCCCTTCGCTTTTCATCATATATTAGGGCCATCTCGATTTCAAGAAAAAATCGCGCGGACAATCTTCTAATGTATTTATCGGCAGTTGTCGATAACAATTAATAGTAAAAAAAGGAAAGGTGCGATGCGCAGAGTAACCTCTTACCTTATTTTTCTAGTTTCCGCAGGCTCTTTTTTCCTCTCGAGCTCCTTTCTATATGCTGGAGATCTTGGAACTGCAAAGTCAGGCGCAAACTCTATTGGGGTGAACGCCCGGAAGGTAATCGATGCCGCACTTCAGCCGGGAACGTGCCCCTTTATAGAAGGGGTAGTGAAATTTTTCGGCCAAGGTTTGGATTGGTCCTTCGATCGGCTCGTTGTGGGGGCTGATCGCGCAAAAGTATCTGAAATTTCTGATCACGTTGTTTCCGGAATGGCCCAAGGGCTCAGCGATTTTAAAATCGATCAAGGCATCAATCAAACCTTAGATGCTTTTGAAGGTTTGGCCAAGAAGTTTTGGGCCAAGGATTTCACCTCTCAAATTTTGCAAGGAACTCCGGCTAAGGTTAAACCTTATCTCAAAGCAGGTTTTGAATATAATAGCAACGTATTTGATGAACCGGAAGCTCCCAAAACGCGTGATGAAGTGCTTTGGACTTGGACTCCGGGCGTTTCAGTGAATTTCCCGTTTGGTGCGGACGATCGGTATCGTATCGGCGCGGTTTACGAAGCGCGCTTTTTGGAATTTGGCAAATACGATCAGCATGATGACATCGGTCAATCGTTCGGAGCGCTCGGCAATTTTAAGTTGACCGACAATCTTTATGTCAATGTAACAGAAGAATATGTTAAGGATGCCGCTCGAGCAGGCACGGCGTTCGTCAAACGGGTTGAATATGAGGATCAAAAAGTAAGTCCCACGGTTGGATACAATTGGCGGGATTGGACGTTTGAAACGCAGTACGAAAATGCGCACCGCCGTTATGACAGTTCAATTTACGATCAATTTGAGTATGATAATAACGTGATTACGGGAAGGGCATACCGGACGTTAGCCCCAAATTTCCGAGGCCTCCTTGAGTACAATTATTCGCATTTTGATTACGATTATGATGTCACACGGCCCGGCCGGTACCACCAAGGCCGGGTTGGAGTGGTTGGTCAGCTTTCGGAGCGGACCGGCATTTTAGCACGGGTGGGTTATATGGACCGGAATTACCACAGCAGCAAAGGTGAGTTTGATAAACCGGTTGCCGATATTCGTCTGCGGCATACATTGACGAAACGAACCGACCTAGACTTTTATTTTCATCGGACTTCCTATGAGTCCACCTTTACAAACAACCGCTTCCTCGATGAAAAACGGTTCCAGGCTTCTGCAACTTATCTTTTTACTTCAAAACTACGCGGTAGAACCGGCGGTGCTTTAATTCGTCAGAATTATGATGCGGCCGCTGCGACCGGCAGAGTGTTTATCAAAAGGCGGGATACCGTGGGCAACCTTTTTGTAGGTTTTGATTATGCCTTCCGGCCGTGGCTCCTGACAAGCATAGATTACCGGTACGAGCGGAACAATTCCAACAACTCTAATTTCGATTATACCAATCATGGCATGGCACTCGGCCTCATAATGCCCTTGTAGTCTTTCAAGTTAAAGCTTCCTTAATTTATGTTATAGTACGGGAAATTATATTTTGCAGGGAGGTTGTTTTAAAAGATGGGGAAATTCGCTAAAGATTTTACGACTGCTTGAATAATCAGCGAAGGCCAAAGGCCGATTAGGAAAGTTCCAAAAAGCATGGTACCGATAGCGAGCTTAATTGGAAATGGGTTTGTGAGAGGCTCTTTCACTTTTGGTGGGGCCAGATACATCGCTTTAACCACGTTGAAATAATAATAAGCGGCAACCGCTGAATTCAATGCAATGGACAGCGCAAGCGGTATGGAATGCGCTTTAATGGCCGATGAAAAGATATAGATTTTTCCGATAAATCCAGCAAGAGGCGGAATTCCCGCAAGCGACAATAAGAAAATCGTAAGCACAAGGGCCAAAAGCGGGTTTCTCACCGAAAGTCCGTTGTACGCTTCCAGTTCATTTGATTCCAAATTCCGCTCAATCGCAATCACCGTAAAAAAAGCGCCCAGGTTCGTTAATAAGTAAGCTGCAATGTAAATCAAAGTTGCTTGAAGCCCGAGCTCGCCCGGCGTGGCCAACCCGGCCAGGATATATCCGGCTTGGGCAATGCTTGAGTAAGCCAAAAGGCGTTTGATATCCGATTGCGAAATGGCGATGACATTTCCAATCGTCATCGTGGCAATGGAAATCCACGTCATCAAAAACGCCCATTTGTGGACCAAATCGGGAAAAGCAAAGAATAAAACGCGAGCCATTACGGCAACGCCGAGCGCTTTCGGGGCCACCGTTAAAAAAGCGGTGACAGGAGTTGGGGCTCCTTGGTACACATCCGGCGCCCACATGTGGAATGGGACCATTGAAATTTTGAATCCGATACCCGCCATAAGAAAAAGCATGCCCATCAAAATCATTCCATGCGTGTTAGCCCCACCCGTTTGAGTTAAAACATTTTGCGGGATGCTGGCCGAAGACTTTAGAAGCTCACCGATTTGGCTTAACTCAATGGTTCCCGACGCGCCAAAAAGGAGTGACATACCAAAAAGCATTACGGCGGAAGAAACGGCTCCAAAGAGTACGTATTTAAGCGAAGCTTCGCTCGAGCGTTTGTCGAATTTTTGAAATCCCGTTAAAAGGTAAGAAGTGAGCGAAACGGACTCAATCGTAAGAAAAATCATTAATAAATTTGTGGCCCCGCCCATAAATGTGAGCAGAAGTGCCATTGTGAGCAACAGAACGTAAAACTCGCCCGCTTGTTTTTGCGGTATTTTTTCGTACGCAAGGCTTGCAAGGAGCGTTAGGCCAATTGTGAGATAGGCAATGGTTTTAAAAAAGAAACCAAATGGATCTAAAGTGTAGTAGTTAAAGAAAAGCCCGCTATCGGGATAAAAACTCGGGGATAGAAAAAAAGCGATGAGGATTGATAAAACACTAAGCCAGCCAAGCCATCTCTTTTGTTGTATGAAAAAGTCGAGAATCAAAACGACGAAAATAACGGCCGCCAAGAAAATCTCAGAACGAATAAAAAAGAGGCTATCGACCGCATTCATCCCGTTAGAGCTCCAGATATCGTTAAGTTTGACACGGACGGTTGTTGCCCGATTTTAACTGCGTGCATTTTAGAATAACTCCATTAAGTTCCGAGCTCTAACGGGATCATGCCGCTATTTTTCCTGCGAGCAAGTGAAGCAAGTGTTCAATGCTGGGCCCGATATATTGAAGCGCGATTTTTGGGTAAACGCCGACGGCGAGAATAAAAATCATTAATGGAACCAAGGTAAATATCTCGCGCTTATTGATATCTGGAAGGCGAGACCATTTTGGGTTCAGCGGTCCGAGCAAGACGCGTTGAATCATATAAAGAAGATAGGCTGCCGCCAGCAGAATTCCGATGCATGAGGCAATCGTCATCCAGCGGTATACGGGATAGCTCCCCATTAGCACCATGAATTCACTGACAAAGCCGGAAAGGCCTGGGAGTCCGAGCGAAGCGAGTGAGATGAAAATTAAAATGCTGCCATAAACCGGCATTTTGGACCAAACTCCGCCGAAGGCATCCATTTCTCTTGTATGCGCTCGGTCATAAAGAACGCCCACAAGCAAGAAGAGTCCCCCGGTGATCATGGCATGATTGAACATTTGCAGAAGGGCACCATTCATGGCCGCCGGCGTGAATACCGCAAGCCCGAGCAGCACAAATCCCATATGGCTTACGCTTGAATAAGCGACCATTTTTTTGAAATCTTTCTGGGCAAAGGCAACAAAACCGCCGTAGACGATTCCAATGACGGCAAGAACGCCCATATAGGGGCCAAACCAATGCGCCGCTTGCGGTAGAATGGGATAGCTAATTCTGAAAAATCCGTACGTCCCCATTTTAAGCAGCACGCCAGCAAGGAGAACACTGATCGGAGTCGGCGCTTCGACGTGTGCGTCCGGAAGCCATGTGTGAAAAGGAAAAATAGGAACTTTGATGGCGAACCCAAAGAAAAGGGCCAGAAAAACGAGTTGCTGAAAATAAAGCGCGAAGGAATTTTTAGTGAGCTCGATCATATCAAACGTATGCGGTGTATGATTGAAATAAAGCGCCAAAATTCCGATGAGCATGAACATGCTGCCCGCCAAAGTGTAAAGAAAAAATTTGATCGCCGCGTACTCTTTTCTCGGCCCGCCCCAAACACCGATCAAAAAATACATCGGCACCAGGACGACTTCCCAGAAAATATAAAAGAGAAAAAGATCAAGTGACAGAAAAGTCCCCATCATTCCGGTTTCAAGGAGAAGATAAAGCGCAAAATATTCTTTAGTTCGTTCCGTGATTCCAAAAGACGCCACGCAGGCAAGAAAACCGAGCAAGGCCGTGGCAAAAATCATCAAAATGCTGATGCCGTCTACGCCGAGATGATAAAAAACGTTGAGTTCACGAATCCATTGGGCATGTTCTACAAACTGCATCCCGCTCTGCGTTTGATCAAATGCAGCCAGAAGCTTAATCGTAAGGCCCAGAACAAGAGCGGTTGCGATTGTTGCAATGCCCCGAATTAAATTGTCCCGGCCGCGCGGCACGAGCATAATCAAAATCATTCCCACTAAGGGCAAGAACACAAGGCAGCTTAAAATTGGTAGATGCATTTTTCTCTCCTATTTAAATATTAAAAACGGCGAATACGATGACTAAGAGACCAAGAAGCAGAACGAATAAATAGTTATGAATGTAACCGGTTTGAATGAGCCTGAGAACAGCGCTTATCTTTCGAACCGTCCAGCCCGTCAAGTTAACCAATCCATCAACGATGTATTGATCAATCCAATTTTTGATTCGGCTTACTGAAATCGTTTTTAAGCCCACTTCGTTGACGGTTCGGTCAATGACTTCTGCATCAAAAACAAAAGCATTTTTTGAAACGGCTTTGAACCAACCGATCACGGTCGCTTGATAAAATTCATCGATCCAAAGTTTGTTTTTCGAAGCCTCGTAAAGAACCCAATACTTTTTGGCGAATCGCTTTGGAAGTTCTGGTTTGAGCACGTACAGGGCAAAAGCCGTCAAGAATCCGGCCACGCTGGTTGCGATTGAAATGGTAACGACGAATGAATTCATGCCAATTTCTTCAGGGTGACCCGCCGCAAGGAAATTTTGAAACCAGTGGTGCATCCACGGAGAGCCGGGCAGGCCGATGAGTGCTGAGCCAAACGCTAAAATAATCAAAGGAAGAGTCATGACGAGCGGAGATTCGTGCGGATGCAGGTGCCCGCGCGTTTTGCCAAAAAACGTAAGAAAAAGAAGCCGGAACATGTAGAAAGAAGTCATTAAAGCCGTAAGCACAAGCGCCCAAAATATGATTCGGTGGCCCGATTCAAAAGCACGGACTAAGATTTCATCTTTACTCCAAAATCCGGCAAACGGCGGAATTCCGGCAATGGCAACCGTGGCCATCACGAAAGTCCAAAAGGTAATCGGCATCGTTTTCCGAAGGCCGCCCATTTCATTCATATCCTGAACACCGCTTCCGTGAATGACGCTGCCTGCGCCTAAGAAAAGCAGCGCTTTAAAAAAAGCGTGAGTCATTAAATGGAAAGTACCGGCCGTCATCCCGCCTACGCCGAGGGCTGCCGTCATATAACCAAGCTGACTGATGGTGGAGTAGGCGAGTACTTTTTTGATGTCCATTTGCGTCAGCGCGAAGAAAGCAGCCATAAGCGCCGTCACCGTTCCGATGATGGCAATGACTTGTGAGACATCCGGAAAGGCGTGAAAAAGGGGAAACAGCCGCGCCACCAAATAAATGCCGGCTGCTACCATTGTTGCCGCGTGAATCAAAGCGCTGACCGGTGTTGGGCCTTCCATGGCATCGGGAAGCCAGACATGAAGCGGGAACTGAGCTGATTTTCCAACGGCGCCGCAAAATAAAAGAAGCGCACTGGCGGTCAAAACGGCTGAACCGGCATGAGCGTGGATCAATTCCGGACGAATGTCGGCAAAGCGTACGGTGCCTGTCGCATAGAAAAAGGTCACAATTCCTAAGAAAAATCCGATATCTCCAATTCGGTTAGTGATAAAAGCTTTACGGCCCGCTTCCGCCGCCGATTTTTTTTCAAACCAAAATCCGATCAAAAAGTAAGAACATAAACCTACCAATTCCCAGAATAAGTAAATCTGAACCAGCGTTGAAGAAAGAACAAGTCCCAGCATTGAGAATAAAAAAAGTGAAAGATAAGCAAAAAAACGCGCGTAACGCGGATCCTCATGCATGTAACCTACAGAGTAAATGACGATTAAGGTTCCGATGAACGTGACCACAAAAAGCATGACAGCAGAAAGCGGATCAATCGCAATTCCGAATTCGAGCGGTATGTTATTGATCATCAACCAATTAAAACTTTGATGAAAAGAGCCCCCTTGCGCAACAGTCCAGGCCGCGCGTAAAGACAATACGCAAGAAGCGGCACTTGCGAGAATCGCAACCCAGGCACTTTTTTCCTTCAGCCATTTTCCGAAAAAAACAATAATGGCAAATGAGGCAAGCGGAATCAACGGAATGAAAACAGGATACGTTACCATTTGAGGAGATCGATCTCGTCTGTGTAAATTGTTTTCTGATTCCGGTAAATGGCCACGACGATAGCCAATCCTACCGCTGCGGTTGTGGCCGCCAATACGATGACAAAGATTGCAAACACTTGCCCCAACTCAGGAGATGTATTTTTCAATGAGCTTGTGAAGGCTACGAAATTAATGTTGACCGCATTGAGCATGATTTCAATGGCGATTAAAATACCGACAGCGTTGCGCCTCGTCAGAGCTCCGTAAAGGCCTGTTAGAAAAAGAAGCGAAGTAAAAATAAGCAAATGATTCAGCGGTATGCTCATCCCGTTAGAGCTCCAAATATCGTTAAGTTTGACTCGGACGGTTGTTGCCCGTTTTTAACTGCATGCATTTTAGAATAACTCCATTAGGTTCCGAGCTCTAACGGGATCATTGATCGCTCCTCGCCACTACAATAGCGCCGATTAAAGCGATTAAAAGTACAAGAGAAACTACTTCAAAAGGAAAAACAAATTCTCCCATCAATGCTTTTCCAAGCCTGATGGCATCGGTGGTTTGAAGCGTTTCCGTTGTGTTCCATGAAGTTTTCAAAATCGTCGAAATAAGAAAAACTGCAAAGGCTAAAATCAGAATGAGGGCCGGATACCGCTGGCGATTACTCTGAGGGACATTCGGATCGCCGATTTTGGAGGTCAGCATGATGGCAAAAATTACAAGTGTCATGATGGCGCCCACATAAATTAAAATTTGAACGCCCGCGAGGAATTCGGCCTGTAAGAAAAAATAGACCACAGCGACACCCAAAAGAGTAAAGGCAAGGAAAATCGCAGCATGAAAAAGATTTCGGGTTGTTACCGTCAAGATAGCAACGGCTAAAATTCCCACAAGGACACCGTAGAAAGAAACAGTGGCGAGAGAATTGAAGATTTCCATAAATTACCGAGGACCTGTCATTGCGAGGACGGCCAACGGATGGACCGGACGAAGCAATCTGACATGAAGTGTCATCCTGAACGACACTAAAGTGCTGCTTCGCTGAGTGAAGGATCTCAGAGATTCTTCACTGCGCGCCTTTTGCGCGAGTACTTTTCGGGAAGAACTGGAAGTTCTTCTCCGAAAATGTGCGCTGCGCTCAGAATGACAGGACGGGATTGCTTTCCGCCACCCCAGACGGCGGATCCGCCGTTCTGCTGGGCGGACGCTACGCTCGTAATGACGGCTCAACTTATTATTTTTATTCGTTTTCATAAGCGTATCGGTACGTTCGTTTTTTTGGTATTTCAGGCCCATTGGCCCAATAAAGCAGCATGAGAGATCCAATGACCATAACAAGCGCAACCAAGTAATTTTTTGGCGATTCAAGTTTTAGCCAAATTCCGGCGATGAGCAAATTAATAAGCGCAAGCGGAAGAAGAAATTTCCAGGCAAAGCCCATCAATTGATCGACCCGCAAGCGGGGAAGCGTGCCGCGAAACCACATCATGACGAAAATCAGCGCATAGGTTTTAATGAAAAACCAAACCCAGCTTGGAAGCCACGGGCCTTGCCACCCGCCTAAATACGCCGTTGCGACAATGGCTGAGATGGAAAATGTGTTCATGAATTCGGCCATGTAGAAAAGCGCAAATTTCATTCCGCTATATTCCGTGTGAAATCCTGCCACAATTTCAGATTCTCCTTCCGGAAGGTCGAACGGAGTTCGATTGACTTCGGCAACTCCGGTGAGAAAAAAGATTAAGAATCCGGCAATTCCCCACGGCGTGAATACAAACCAATGCCAGCCGCTTTGGGCTTCTACGATAGCGACGGTTGAAAAAGAGCCGACAACCAAAAGAACGGGCACGATGGAAAGCACCATCGGAATTTCATAAGAAATCATTTGCGCTACGGAACGCATGCCGCCAAGAAGTGAAAATTTATTTCGCGAGGCCCAAGAAGCAACGAAAATCCAAATCGTGGTTGTTGAAGAAAGTGCTAGGAAAAATAAAATTCCAATTGAAAGATCAACCGCAATCATCCCGCGGCCGAACGGAATGACGGAGAATATAAGAAGAGCGGGAACCACAATGGCAATGGGAGCTAAAAAATGCGCAAATTTATCCGCCTTGGCCGGAACAATATCTTCTTTGGTCAACATTTTGATGCCGTCGGCAATTGGCTGCAAAAGCCCCCAAAAGCCCACGCGGTTTGGGCCGTAGCGATTTTGAATGCGGCCAACAAGTTTGCGTTCAAGCAAGGTGAGATACATCATTGTCACCGGCCCAAAGACAGCAATCGCTCCGATGCTGACGAGAATAGAAGCAAATACAGCGGCCCAATCGGGCAAAAAGGGGCTTAAAAAATTAAGCAGCGCTTTTTTGGCAAGCACAAAAATTTGATCTGCTTGTTCCGTCATGTTTGGCTTTGGGGTTTGGCAGGTTCTACTTTTTGGGCTTTTTCGGCTCGTTTCGCGTCGATGCGCGCCGCATCTTGCGGGCGGATTTTGGCGAAATGCTCAGCCGATTTCAATAAATCTTCTTTGTGGTAATTCAAATCCTCAAAACGGCCGTATTCGGCCAATTCAAATTCATGATCCATAAAAATGGCATCAAAGGGGCACACCTCTTCACAAATGCCACAATTCATGCAAATTGAAAAATCAATGTCGAATACTTTGGGCCGCTTGAGCGGTTTTCCGCTTGCATCACTGTCGCGTACAATCGTAATACACTTGGGCGGGCATTCTTTGGCACAAATATCACAGGAGACACAGCGAAGATCTTCAGGCTTATTATCAAAAATCAGAAACGGAAAATTCCGATACCGTTCTTTCGCAGGCAGGCGTTCTTCGGGGTATTGGACGGTAGTGAGGTGCTCTTTTGAAAAATAACTCAGCACGAAATTTTTAAATGTCACCAGCATTCCTTTAATAACACCGCCACCGAAGATCATCCCGTTAGAGCTCCAAATATCGTTAAGTTTGACACGGACGGTTGTTGCCCGATTTTAACTACATGCATTTTAGAATAACTCCTTTAAGTTCCGAGCTCTAACGGGATCATCGGTCCACTTCTCCCAAGACAATGTCGATACTGCCCAAAATAACAATGGCATCGGCTACTTTTTGACCCAAACACATATCTTCTAAAATAGTGAGATTGATAAAACTGGGGGAGCGGACATGATAACGATAAGGTTTAGGCGTCCCATCGC
The DNA here is from genome assembly GCA_001804205.1 of Omnitrophica bacterium RIFCSPLOWO2_01_FULL_45_10b. Lineage (GTDB taxonomy): Bacteria > Omnitrophota > Omnitrophia > Omnitrophales > Danuiimicrobiaceae > 01-FULL-45-10b. Next base: position 5,667 of record MHFM01000073.1, on the reverse strand, counting down.
TGACCAAATAAAATCCAAGCTCTCCTTTCGGAGCTTCGATTCGGCCGTAAGCGTCTCCCTTTGGCGCTTTAAATCCTCTCGGCGTTCTAGCTCCTTGCGCCCCAACTTTCGAAATAAATTCACCATCCGGAATTTCCTTGATGGCTTGGTCTAAAATTTTAATGCTTTCCCGCATTTCCAAAACCCGCATGTAGTAACGGTCGTAGACATCCCCTTTTTCGCCAATTGGAACGCGGAATTTAAATCGGTTGTAAATGGAGTATCCGTCTATTTTACGAATATCGTAGGGAACACCAGAAGCCCGAAGCATCGGGCCGGTCACTCCGGCGCTGACGGCAAGTTCTTTCGGAAGAATGCCTACGTTTTGACAGCGCGCCATTAAAATTTCATTTTCACTCAGCAGTTTTTCAAACTCATCCAAAAATTTCGGATAGTTATTAATGATTTGCCGAACGCGCGGGATAAAATCACTCGTCACGTCCAATTTAACGCCGCCAAAGCGGAAATAATTGCACATCATCCGGCTTCCGGCAATGGCTTCAAATAAATCCAGAATTTTTTCCCGTTCTCTGAAGGCATAAAGCACCGGCGTGAAAAAAGCGCCCAAATCATTCAAGAGAAAACCAATCAGAAGCGTGTGATTCACAAGCCGCGTGAGTTCGGCCATAATCACGCGGATGTATTGAGCCCGTTCGGGAACTTCAAGATTAGCCAGTTTTTCTACGGCCAGCGCGTAAGCAAAGTTATTTGTCATGGAGCAAATGTAATCCAGACGGTCCGTAAATGGCATGCTGCCAAGCCAGCTCATATTCTCGGCTAATTTTTCGTGATTTCGGTGAAGATAACCCATGACAGGCTTCAGTTTCATGATGGTTTCACCGTCAAGCACCACGTCCATCCGGAATACACCGTGCGTGCTCGGATGTTGAGGGCCGAGGCTCACCTCAAGGGTTTGAGTTTCAAGCGTCTGCGATTCTTTCAATTCGTATTCCATAGCAACCTGTCTGTCATTGCGAGCGTCCGCCAAGCAGAACGGCGGATCCGCCGTCACGGGTGGCGGAAAGCGAAGCAATCCCATTTATTGATTTTTTTCCATAGGATCGGGATAGCCCCTGTGGGGCAATCTCTGATCTGAGATCGCCACGTCCGCCTTCGGCGGACTCGCGATGACGGCGTTAAAGAACTCTGTCCTGATCCTCCATGACATAATCTTTTCTCAGCGGATGAAATTGAAAACCTTCCCACATCAAAATCCGTCTTAAATCTGGATGCCCTTCAAATTTAATCCCGACCAAATCATAGGCCTCGCGCTCTTGGAATTCCGCGCTGCGCCAAATAGGAGTAACGGAAGGCACCGAACTTGTTTGAACATCCGTTCGAACTTTAATGGCCAGCGGGCCTTCTTTTTTTTCAATCGAGTAAAGATGATAAACAACTTCTAAGTATTCTTTGTAATCAACGCCGGTGACAGAAGAGAGAAAATCAAGTCGATAAGACGGGTCTGTTTTCAAATATTTAGCAATTGAAAACCAATGTTCTTTCGCAATGACGAGGCTAGCACCATCAACCGTGAGAGTGGTGCCCAAAAATTTACTTTCGATATCTTGTTTAATTTCAGCGATGGGGATCATCCCGTTAGAGCTCTAAATATCGTTATGTTTGATACGGACGGTTGTTGCCCGATTTTAACTGCGTGCATTTTAGAATAACTCCCTTAAGTTCCGAGCTCTAACGGGAATCATGGCTTGCCCACGGTAATTTCACGGTGTTGATGGGGCGTGAACACTTCGGGGTTATAAGGCGGCGTAAGCCCGTTGGGCCCGAATTCAGGGACCGGGAATTCGCGCTTGAAGCCTTTTTGATACCATTCAGTTTTTCCAATTTCTTGCGAGTCGATTTTTTGCTGAAGCTTCATTAAACCGTGAAGCAGCGCTTCGGGCCGTGGCGGGCA
>MHFM01000073.1:2933-3695 GCA_001804205.1 Omnitrophica bacterium RIFCSPLOWO2_01_FULL_45_10b | reverse complement strand
AGGAATATAGCGGTCAATGCCTTGCAAAACATTGTAGCCGTCTTTAAAGGGGCCGCCTGAAATCGAACAAGCTCCCATCGTGATGCAATATTTTGGCTCGGGCATTTGATTGTAAAGCCGCACCACTTGCGGCGCCATTTTTTTGGTCACGGTTCCGGCCACAATCATTAAATCCGCTTGTCTTGGAGAAGGACGAAAAAGCCCCGCGCCAAATCGGTCAATATCATAACGGGCGCAGGCAGTGGCAATCATTTCAATGGCGCAGCAGGCCAGGCCAAATTGAAGCGGCCAAATGGAAGAGCGCCGCCCCCAATTGTAAAGGCCTTCGAGTGTGGTAACAAAAACCCCGCTTTTTTGAAGCTCGCTTTTTAACTGCGGGTCTACTTGAGATTGATTATTTTCATAACTCATAATTTACTTTCTTGTCATTCTGAGCCCTTCGCCTGTCATTCTGAGCGTAGCGAAGAATCTGACAGGCTCGAGGGTAAACTCCGCGAAGAATCTTTAGATCCTTCGGCCTACACGGCCTCAGGATGACATTCGCTATAATTTTTATTAGCGAATGTCATTTCCACTCCAAAACTCGTTTCTTCCAGGCGTAAATTAAACCGAACCCTAAAATTGCGAGGAAGATGACCATTTCGATAAAGGCAAAAAGGCCCATTTGTTTAAAAGCAACCGCCCACGGGTAAATAAAAATAACTTCAATATCAAAGATGACGAAAATCAAAGCGTAAATATAATATTGGGCCTTAAATTGAA
>MHFM01000073.1:2187-2920 GCA_001804205.1 Omnitrophica bacterium RIFCSPLOWO2_01_FULL_45_10b | reverse complement strand
TTTGGCTTCCATTCCACACTCGTAGCTTGAAGTTTTGATCGGATTTGGCTTCTTTGGGGCAATAAAACGGGCCAAAATGATAGGAAGAAGAGGGAACGCAATCGCGATAAGGAGAAAAATACCTAGAAACAGGTATTGATATTCATAAGTTCCGATCCGCATAAACCCTTCTTCCAATTAAGAATTAAGGGAGTCAGCTTATCGGAAATTGAAGGTCATGTCAATTGGAACGCGGCGTACGTAAAGCGTACTTTTGGGTCTGTGTTTGGCAGTTTATCTTGTTGCAAGCTTATTATTGACGAGACGTACAATTGTCTTTAAAGAGCTTATTCGGAAAACTCGTCCTGAAAAGTTTCTTCGAAGCCAGTATCAAAACCGCTTTCTAAATCTGCTATTTCCTGTCCATAGTCCATTATTTGATCGTTTGAATTTGCCCCGAATTCCTGCGGTTCATTTGAAAACCCTAGATCACTGCCAAAATCATTGCTGAATGTATCTTCGACAGGTTCTGGATCGAGAGGAGCTTCTTCTATTGTTTCCATGCCGAACATCGGTTCATTGACGACGTCCTGGTACTGATTCGCATTTTCGAACTCTTGAGTATCTTCAAAAGTTTCTACATTTTCTTCGCTTGTATCGGCTGCATATTCCGGTTCCGCTTCAACGCTTCCCGGTTCTCCATTTTGGATTTCTTCGGAAAGAATGAGGTCGCCAACGTTAGAATCTTGTTCAG
>MHFM01000073.1:0-2178 GCA_001804205.1 Omnitrophica bacterium RIFCSPLOWO2_01_FULL_45_10b | reverse complement strand
GATGTCGCTAACGTCAGAATCTTGTTCGGCTTCCATAGCGTCAGGCACTCCATCATTGTTCGCGTCTTTAGAAGCATGAATATTGAGATTTGCAGGGTTCTGAATCTTAGCAGCTTCCGTCACTTTTGCGGTTTGAAGAAAAAAAGCATTGAATCCTAATACAACAGCCAAAACAATTAATGTTCGCATCGCAGTCCCTTTCATTTGACCAAAATTTGAAATAAAACTGCCCACCTTTTGTGGGCGTTTACTAAGAACAAAACTAACACAGAGAAAAATAAAATGCAAAGGGCAGAGTACGATTTTTGAAGCTAATTGAGCCATCGGGAAATCTTTAACCTACCCGTGGCTCATCCTGAGCCCGCCAACGATCTTTGGCGGGCGTAGGATTACCATAAGGTAACCCTCTGCCAGCTTCATTAGACTTGAGTCTTAAATTTAATGACGCTGGCGAGGGTGAGGGGTCGGGGATTTTCCCCGACCCCTCAGCTAACTTTCCCTCTTTCAAAAGTCAATTAATTCAGGCATTATGTGCAATTCGGCGAAGCAGTTCGGAAATAAAGGTTTGATATTTTACGCCGAGCTTTTCGGCTTTTTTCTTCAGTTGAGTCAAATCGTCACTATTGATGCGAATATTGAGAACGGCATCTTTGCGCCGGGCCGCAATCATATTTGCGATGCTTTGGAATTCAGATTTGGGCACCTTCTGATAATCACCTTTCAGAAGGGCATTTTCAATAGTCCGCTCTTTTTTTGTTAATTTAATCCGTTTCATGACCGTAACCTTTTTTGTAAAGTTTTGTGTATTTTCTGCTTGGAAATAAAGTTTTAAGGAAAATTCCTTCCTCAGTTTCGATAAAAGGAACAATCCATATGTAACCTTTATAATCAAAAAGCATGATCTTTTGATGCCGCTTTTTCGGATGTTCTTCCACGGCGATCAGTTTCGCTTGAATGATCTCCTCAAAAGAAACGCCCCTCGTTTTCTTGAGGCGTTCGCTTTTCAATAAATTCCAGCGCAGTTCTTTCATGATGAGTCTACCACATTACGATTGTATATACAATTGCATTTATTTATAGAGTGAATGGTTCTATAGATCGGGGTCTTCGGGCGAGATGTTTTTTGCGTAGGCAAGCTTCATCAAATCTTGAAACTCAAGATGGGCCAGTTCTTGCCATTCGAGAATACCGGTTCGAAGGCTTTGGTCCAAATGAAATTGCGCTTCGTTCAGCATGTGAATAGGTTTTTTAGGGCGCATAGGTTTCGATGGTCGTCTCCCATAATTTTTGAAACTCGGGATGAATCGTGTAGAGTTTTTGTAATTCGCGAGACAGATAGCTGTCCGTGAGCGCATCAATACTGGCTGTAAGCTCATCAATTCTAAGCAGCGAATGGGTTTGTTCCAAAAGATCGGCGGGCGGCCTTAAAACAAATTCGGCTTGCGCGCGGCGCCTTTCAAAATAAAGGCGAGTGATCTCGCTTAGAATGTCGTCCCGTAATTCAACCATCAATTTTTCACGCGAATCAACCGAAGTTTGCGATGAATTCCATAAAAGGTCAGCCAAATCCCAATTTAAATCGTAGCTCCAGCTTTGGCTTTTATCCGGCGGCCCAACAATATAGCGATCCGCATCACTCGTGCCGCCCCTGTCTAGGTCGATGGAATCACCTCGCGAAAAATCTTTTCCGACAGAAAAAGATGGAATCAAGGCACGAAAACGAGAGGCCCATTGCCAGCGCTTTGTTTTCCAATGGCTGACATTCGCGTAACGAATTGCCTGTTTTTGGATGGTCGTGATGGCAGGCTCAGACCTAATGAGATGAGCGAATAATTGCCGCTTGGCTTCCGAGAGGGGCAGATTGATTTCAGGATTATTCGTCTCGGGCCCGAAGATGATTTGATACGCCCCATTTTCGCCAACTGCATACAGAGTTTCATAAGGGCCAGCAATAAGCGCAAGTTGGTTAATTCGCGCAAGCGGCAGGCCTTCTTGTAATGCCCGCCAATGTTTTCCGGGCCGGTCATAGACATACACACCTTTTTCCGTTGCGGCAAAAAAAGTTTTTTGTTTGGGAGAGTAAACGAGATCTAAAATATTGAGGCTTTGAAACCCGCTTAAAGGAAGCCGTTCCCAATGATTGCCTTCGTCTTCGCTGACCCAAACGCCTTTTTGAGT
>MHFM01000072.1:1217-4951 GCA_001804205.1 Omnitrophica bacterium RIFCSPLOWO2_01_FULL_45_10b | reverse complement strand
TCTGTAAAGGCGATGGATGCCGGCCCGTCCCATGGCTCCATCAGTGAGCTGTGAAATTCATAAAAAGCTTTTTTCTCATCGCTCATCGATTCGTGATTGGACCATGGCTCGGGAATCATCATCATCACGGCATGCGGAAGCGAGCGGCCGCCTAAGACGAGAAATTCCAAGCAATTGTCAAACATCGCGGAATCGCTTCCATCCGGTGCAATCACGGGCATGATTTTTTTCATGTCGTCTTTAAAAAGTTCTGAAGCGCACATGGCCTGACGGGCATGCATCCAATTGATATTGCCGCGAAGCGTGTTAATTTCCCCATTATGCGCGATGTAACGATACGGATGCGCGCGGTCCCAGCTTGGAAAGGTGTTTGTGCTAAAACGCGAATGAACCAGCGCAAGAGCGCTTTCAACGCGCGGATCACTGAGCTCCGGATGAAATGCGGATACTTGCTCCGACATCAACATTCCCTTATAAATCATGGTTTTATAAGAAAGGCTTGAGATATAGAAATAAGCTCCGCCTTTTCCGCCAAAGGCGGACCTGTCTCTGGCGGGTACATTCCCGTAGCGGATTGCATTTTCAGCGCGTTTTCTAATCACATAAAGTTTGCGCTCAAACGCTAAGTCATCCTGAAGTTTAGGGCCTCGGCCGATAAAAACCTGCCGGACTACAGGTTCACTTGATTTGGCGGTATCGCCAAGAGAGCTGTCATCGGTGGGAACCGTACGCCAGCCTAGAAAATGCTGGCTTTCTTCTTTAATTATTTGTTCAAACAATTTTTCGCAGTTTTTGCGTTCTTCGGCATTCGGCGAAAGATAAATCATGCCCACGCCATATTCTTTCGGTGAAGGAAGTTGTATTTTCTCCTTGGCGCAAACTTCTTTCAAGAATGTATGAGGAATTTGGATCAGAATACCGGCGCCATCCCCCGTATTAGCCTCACAGCCGCAAGCACCGCGGTGGCGCAAATTCAAAAGGACGGTCAATGCTTGATCTACGATTTTGTGGGATTTTTTGCCTTTGACATCGACCACAAATCCAACGCCGCAGGAATCATGCTCAAAGGCGGGATCGTAAAGGCCCTGTCGACGTTTCCCGTCATTGCGAGGACGGCCAATGGATGGACCGGACGAAGCAATCTCGGAGATTGCCGCGCCCCTTCGGGGCTCGCAATGACGGATAATGGATTCCGTTTCGTTTGCAATGACGGTTTTGTTACTGAGATTGACCGCTGCCACTGATATACTCTTTCAAATAATGGATTTCGTATTGGGAATCTTCAATCACTGATTTCACCACGTCTCCGATAGAAACAATTCCTTGAAGTCTTCCTTCGCTGACCACCGGAATATGCCGGACACGCTTATGAGTTATGACCCCCATGATGTAACTCGTTTCATCCTCAGGTGAACCAATCACGATTTCTTTGGTCATCAATTGGCTGACCGGCATTGCGTCTAACGTTTTTAAATTTTGATGGCACCCGCGCACAATATCGCGCTCTGAAACAATTCCGACAATTCTTTCCTTCTCATCCAAAACGAGCAAAGCGCCGATTTTTTGATCCACTAAAATTTTTAACGCTTCGCGAACGGGTTGATTTGTTTTAACCGTCCACACTTTAGAGCCTTTTACTTTCAAAATATCTTTGAGTTTCATAGGTCACTTCCTCATAAGGCAAATGTCATTCTGAGGAGCGAAGCGACGAAGAATCTGCGGTCGAAGATCCTTCGCTACGCTCAGGATGACGTGTGATTAAAACCCAGCACAGGAAATAATTTTGAGAATCACTTCTTCAATTACCCGATTCGGTGTCGAAGCGCCCGCCGTGACGCCAATTCGGATAGGCCCTTCGGGCAGCCAACTTTGGCTGGTGATGACTTTGGAGCTTCCGGCCGGTTTGTGGCGGATGGCATCGCGTGAAATAATTTCTTCCGCATCCTGAACATGAAAGGCCGGACAAAATTCAGACGAAATTTCACACAAATGGCCCGTATTACTTGAATTATAACCGCCCACCACCATCATTAAATTGACTCCGGAACGAGCCAATTTCAAAACGGCATCCTGGCGATCCTGTGTGGCGCTGCAAATCGTATCAAAATGGCGAAAACGGTTCGGAACTTCTTCGGTTCCGTAACGCGCGCGGATGGCGCTCTGAATCATTTCCGCAATTTCAAGCGAATCACTCGACAACATCGTTGTTTGATTGGCGCAGCCCACTTTTTGCAAATCCCGTTCGGGATCAAAACCGGGCGAAGCCGTATCCTTAAATTCTTTTAAGAACGGCTTGGAATCTAATTTCCCTAAAATAAAATCACATATTTTTTGCGTCTGCGCTTTATCCCGTACCACAATAAATCTTCCGTTTGGATATTGCGTTGCGCGGGAACTTGTGGCTTGCGTTTCTTCGTGGTCGAATTTTCCGTGAATGACGGCCGTAAAACCATCTTCAGCGTAACGTTCAACGCGCCGCCAAACAGCCACCACAGAGCCGCAGGTGGTGTCCACCAAAAGCGCCCCTTTTGATTTCAACACTTCAAGCTCATCCGTCGGCGTGCCGAAGGCCGGAATTAACACCACGTCATTTTTGGAAATTAAATCAAGCGATGCCTTCGCATCCTCAGATTTCCCATTTCCTTTTAAAAATTCGATGCCAAGCTCGTGAAGCTTTGAATTGACTCTCGGATTATGAATAATTTCACTCGTCAAATAAATCTTACGGTCCGGAAAGCGCTTGCGTGTCTCATAAGCCAAATCGACCGCGCGATCGACGCCGTAGCAAAATCCAAACTCCTCAGCGAGGCATATCGTAAGGCTCCCCGCCTGGAGTTCGTAGTGGGATGCTTTAATCTGATCAATCAGAGAGCTATGATAATTTTCCGCAAGCAGAGGTAAAATCTCTTGTTTGAGGCCGAAACCGCGTCTGTTGATCGTTTCTTTTTGTTCCATAAGCCTTTTAGTATACTGAATTTCGGATTCAAAGTCTAATTCGAACCTTGATCCGTTTATTGTCATTCTGAGGCTGAAAGCCGAAGAATCTCTGATCATAGATCCTTCGCTTCGCTCAGGATGACACTTTTTTAATTGACGTAAGTTGTTGTAATTGATTAACTTACAAGAAATGAGCGGAAGACAACCGCAAGGCTTAGGAACGAAAAAAATCCAACGACATCGGTTACGGTGGTCAGAATGATATTGGAAGATTGGGCCGGATCCTTTCCAAGCGCCTTCATAAAGATAGGGATGGCAGCCCCTGAAACACCGGCAGCTACCATATTGACAATCATCGCAAGGCCGATGACGAGGCCCAAAAATATATTTCGATGCCAAAGCCATGCGGCGCCGGCCGAAAGCGTTCCCACCACAACTCCATTAACCAGGCCCAGCAATCCTTCTCTAACGATGACTTTCTTTGCCAAACGCGGCTCCACTTCCCGCAAAACTAATCCGCGCATCACAACAGCCAGTGACTGAGCGCCTGAATTTCCGCCTTGTGACGCCACAATCGGAAGAAAAACAGCAAGCATCGTAATTTTGGCAATGATATCTTCAAACATGGCGATCACGGAAGAAGCCAGGAACGCCGTCCCTAAATTGATGTTGAGCCAAAACAGGCGTTTTTTAATCGAAAACGAAATCGGAGAAAACACATGTTCATCGCCGCCGGCGCCGAACATTTTTTGAATGTCTTCGGTGGCCTCTTCCTGCGCTGAAGCAATTAAATCATC
>MHFM01000072.1:0-1209 GCA_001804205.1 Omnitrophica bacterium RIFCSPLOWO2_01_FULL_45_10b | reverse complement strand
TGGTGCCCAACAAATGCCCATGTTTGTCCACAACAGGCACCGCAAGAAAGGAGCGGCCGCGTACTTCTTGAATTACTTTTTCGCGGTCCATGGCTGCTTCCACGCAAAAGACATTGGGAATCATGGCCGATTCAACCGTATCGTTCTCGTTGGCCAAAAGCAATTCTCTCATATTGAGGACGCCTTTTAATCGATTCTCCGGATCCGTCACATAAACATAATTGAGCGGTGCTTTCTTGCGAACCAAAGACCTTAATTTTTGAATGGCTTCTTTCGCTTTCATTCCCACATGAAAAGAAAAAAAATTGGGGATCATAATTCGTCCCGCCGTATCTTCCGGATAAGTAATTAATTTTCGAATTTGATCCGCTTGGACCGGATCGATTCGCCCCAGAAGTTTTTCCCGATCCTCCAAGCGTGGAAGGCACAAAATAAGCTCCGCGGCGCGCGTCACCGCCATGGTCCCCAAAATTTGAGCGGCATATTCCACTTCGAGATTCTGAAGCAGGCCGGCGGCAAAACGGGATTCCAAAGAATTGAACGCCCGTGAGGCAAGTTCCGGTGAAACACTTTTAAGAATGGAAACGGCTTCTTCTTCACTTAACGTCTCAAGGCTGTGCGCCGCGTCAGCGGGATTCAATTCAAAAAATTTTTTGATTAACGAAAACGATGACTCTTCAGCTGCCATATCACTCACCAATTAGACAGTTTTATGCCAACGCCGCATGACCTTCATCCAAAAGGCGTTGATTAAGATAAAGGCTTCCTTTATAAAAAATATCGGCCAAATAGCGGTCGTATTTATCGGAGCGTGTACTTTTAATAGTGACGTAAGGTTCTTTCTCAAGTTCACGGATAACGAATTCTTTGGCGGCTTTACCCGCTTGGGTATCCATTTCCGGCGCGTCAATTCCACGTAGACGGATCACTTGCCTCGTCAAAATGCCGAAGCCCAAATCAATCTGAACCTTAAGCGTATCGCCGTCAATGACGCGCTCGACGTAAGCTTGGTAGGCAAACAGAAATTCCGGATCTTGCCTCATTGCTTTCCGAAGCGAATAAATTCCCGATCGATCCTTTACGGTGGTTGCCAGATCACCTGATGCCAGCTTTTTTCCGGGAGGAATTTCAAAGCGTTCGGCTTCGAGGTAAGTGACGAAACCCAAATCAACGAGAAGATGGGCGTGTTTTGAATGGACTGTTTTTGGA
>MHFM01000071.1:7625-22865 GCA_001804205.1 Omnitrophica bacterium RIFCSPLOWO2_01_FULL_45_10b | reverse complement strand
TTTTATTTAGAAAATTAGGGCTTGCGGGTTTTCTTGAAATGGCCGTCTTCGTATTTTTTATTTTAGTAGGTTACGTGTACGCTTTGAAAAAAGGAGCGCTTGATCTTGAATGATCTCCCACCAACTTTTTAAAAAAGGAGATACCGCTTTTAAGAAATACTTGATTCACTTAATTGAACTGCTAACAAAAGTTGGTGGGGGATGAAAACGCAAAGCCAACCGCAACAAGAGAGTTTTTTTACCTCTCAGCTCAATGACATGATCGGCTGGGCGAGGAAATATTCTCTTTTTCAATATCCCTTTGTCACGGCTTGCTGCGGCATGGAATATATGTCAACGGCTTGCTCTCATTACGACATTGATCGATTCGGCGCCGGCCTTCCGCGTTTCAGCCCGCGCCAGTCAGACGTTTTAATGGTGGTAGGGACAATTAGCCATAAACTCGCCCCCGTTTTAAAACAAATTTACGATCAAATGTGTGATCCTAAATGGGTCGTGGCGTTTGGTGTCTGCACCTGTACCGGCGGTTTTTACGATAATTATGCAACGGTCATGGGAATCGATACGATTATTCCGGTGGATGTTTATATTCCCGGATGCCCGCCGCGCCCCGAGAATGTTTTAGACGGCCTCATAAAACTTCAAGAGAAAATTCAGTGCCAAAGACAGGAAATATAAAAGGAGCGTTTAGCGGATAGCGTATAGAAGAAACAACGAGTTAATTTTTCCTATACGTTCTACGCTGAACGCTGTACGCTGACAACGATGATTCTCGAAAAAATAAAAGAAAAATTTTTAGATGACGTCCTCGAAACCTACGAATTTCGCGGCGATCTTGTGGCGGTGATCCGTAAAGAAATTATTTGCGACTTAATGGAATTTCTCAAAACCAACCCCGCACTTGATTTCAATATTTTAATGGATTTGACCGCTGTGGATTATCTGTGGCAGGAGCGAATCCCGCGTTTTGACATCGTTTATCATTTGTATTCGCTTGCGAAAAATCATCGCCTGCGCGTGAAAGCAAGTGTAGATGAAAAAGATCCTACCATTGAATCGCTTACTGGAATTTGGCCGATTGCGGATTGGTTCGAACGAGAAGTTTGGGACATGTTTGGTATTAAATTTGAGGGACATCCTCATTTAAAACGAATCCTGATGTATCAAGGATTCGAGGGGCACCCTTTGCGTAAGGATTATCCGGTGACCAAACGTCAGCCTTTAATTGGGCCAGTCAACTGATGAATACCGCACAAACACGGCAGCATACGATGATGCTTAACATGGGGCCGAGCCATCCGGCCATGCATGGGATTATCCGTCTTGTTTTGGAGTTGGATGGTGAGCGTGTTGTGAATTCAGATGTTGAAATCGGTTATTTGCACCGCGCTTTTGAAAAAAGTTCGGAACAATCCGGGTACCTACAGGTCATTCCCTACACAGACCGCCTCAATTATGTTTCGCCTTTGATTAACAATATGGGTTATTCCATGGCGGTTGAGAGGCTTTTTGGAATCAAACCTACGGAACGCTGCGAATATATCCGCGTGATTATGAGTGAGCTTTCGCGCGTCTCAGATCATCTCACCTGCATTGGTGCAAGTGCTATGGAGCTTGGCGCTTTTACCGCGTTCCTTTATATGATAAAAGCGCGCGAGCTTCTATATCAAGGAATTGAGATGGTGACGGGCGCAAGGCTTACCATTTCTTATATTCGCCCCGGAGGCGTGAAGGCTGATCTGCCGGCCGAATTTGAGCCCCATATCCGAAATGCCATCAAGGAAACGCGAAAAATTTTGAAGGAATGCGACAAACTTTTAACCCGCAACCGGATTTTCGTGGATCGCTTAAAGGGAATCGGGATTATTTCCAAAGAAGATGCGCTTGCCTACGGCATCACCGGCCCATTTTTGCGTTCGACCGGTATTGATTACGATGTCCGAAAAAACTGCCCTTATTCCGTTTACAACCGTTTTGATTTCGATATTCCGGTGGGCACAACAGGCGACAATTACGACCGCTACCTTTGCCGAATGGAAGAAATGGAACAGAGTCTTCAAATTGTAGAGCAAGCGCTCAGCAGCATTCCCGGTGGCAATTTGATGGTCGATACCGAAGGCCGGGAAATTCCTGCGGCGATGATGGTAGACCTTGCAAAAATGGGCGAGACCGAAGGATTAATCCAATTGGAAGTGGATTTAGATCCAACGCTTCAAGGCGGAACTCGGAAATATTTTGACGCGGTAGAAGCGCCTGAAAAACGAGCGGTGCTTCCGGCCAAAGAAGATACCTACGGAAATATCGAAGGCCTGATGCAGCATTTTAAATTGGTGATGTTGGGGCATGGCATTACGCCTCCCGCCGGTGAAGTTTATCAGGCGGTCGAAGGGGGAAACGGCGAGCTCGGATTTTTCGTGGTGAGCGACGGTTCCGGCAGGCCCTATCGGGTTCGAGTAAGGCCACCTTGTTTTCCGATTATGGCCGCGCTTCCTTTGATGATTAACGGCGGTTTTCTCGCTGACATCATTCCAACGTTTGGTTCCGTCAATATGATTGGCGGAGAGCTTGATCGGTGATTCCCGTTAGAACTCTAAACTTAACGGAGTTATTTCAAATGCAAGCAGTTGAGACAAGACAACAACCGTTATCATTAAAACCATCATTATTTGGAGTTCTAACGGGATGAACCCAATGATTTTTACGCCCGAACTTAAAAAACGCGCCGATCAAATTTCAGCCAATTATCCTGTTCAACGCGCCGCTGCTTTACCGGTCATGCGCTTGATTCAGGAAACCTATGGTGCGATTTCTGGCGAAGCCGAACTTGAAATCGCCGAATATTTTCAAATCCCACCCGCTGATGTTCGAGAATTGATGACGTTTTATACGCTTTTTTATTCAAAACCAAAAGGCAAATGCCATATTCAAGTGTGCCGTACACTGAGCTGCAATTTACTCGGCGCTCAAAAACTCATCAAATATTTAGAAGAAAAATTAAAAATCAAAGTGGGCGAAACAACATCAGACGGACAATTTTCATTGGATCAAGTGGAATGTTTGGGCGCCTGCGAAATCGCTCCGATGGCTCAAGTGAACAAAGATTATTTGGGCCCGCTTACCAAAGAAAAATTAGATCAGATTTTATCGCTAAACTATGCCGGAAAAATTCAGGTTTAACGTCATTGCGAGCGTAGCGCCTGCCCAGCAGAACGGCGGGTCCGCCGGTCTGGGTGGCGGAAAGCAATCTAAGGTCAGAGATTGCTTCGTCGCTATCGCTCCTCGCAATGACGGAGAATACAAATGGAAAAACTAATTTCCAGATTTTTTGAAATTCAAAAAGCCAATACGCTTTCCGTTTATCTAGAAGAGGACGGATACGAAGTCGCTAAACGCGCGCTTCGGGAAATGAAACCTGAGGATATTGAATCGGAAGTCAAGCGCTCCAATTTAAGAGGCCTTGGCGGCGCTGGATTTAACTGTGGGATGAAATGGAGCTTTGTGCCCCGCAATACCGGAAAGCCCATTTATCTCGTGGTCAATGCCGATGAAGGCGAACCCGGCACATTCAAAGATAAATATATTTTGGAGAAAGTTCCTCATTTATTGCTCGAAGGAATGATTCTGGCGGCTTTTGCCGTTGGAATTCATAAAGCGTACATTTATATCCGCGGAGAATATGAACTTCCGTTTCTCAGGCTCCAAGAGGCCGTTGAAGCTGCTTATGCGAAGGGCTTTTTGGGAAAAAATATCTTTGGATCCGGTTTTGATTTGGAGGTTGTGATTCATCGCGGCGCCGGCGCTTATATTTGCGGGGAAGAAACAGGGCTTTTAGAGTCACTTGAAGGCAAAAAAGGCTTTCCTCGTTTGAAGCCCCCGTTTCCGGCGATCGTTGGTCTTTTCGGTTGCCCTACCGTTATCAATAATGTGGAAACGCTTTCTTACATTCCTTTCATTATCAAACGCGGAAGTGAATGGTTTGCCAAACTCGGCACAGAAAGAAACGGTGGCATGCGGCTTTTTAGTGTCAGCGGGCAGGTGAAAAAGCCCGGTGTCTACGAACTTCCGCTTGGAATTTCTTTACGCGAAATCATTTATACGCATGCCGGCGGGATTCGAGGAGACCTAAAATTAAAAGCGGTTGTGCCCGGAGGCCTTTCGGCCGCAATCCTTAAAGCAGACGAGATTGACGTGAAAATGGATTTCGATTCACTCAAAGCGGCCGGTACCATGGGAGGCTCTGGCGGTGTGGTTGTTATGGATGAAGCTATGTCGATGGTGGAAGCGCTCCGGGTGACCATGCAATTTTTTGCGCATGAATCCTGCGGTCAATGTTCGCCGTGCCGGGAAGGCACAGGTTGGATTGATCGGATTTTAAACCGAATTATAAACGGCAAAGGCCGGCCGCAAGATTTGGACAACCTTCTTGATATCGGAGCTTATTTAGGCGGCACAACAATTTGCGCGCTTGCCGATGGAGCCCAGATGGCGTTTTTAAGTTATCTTCGGAAATTTCGAAGTGAGTTTGAGGAATTCATTCGAAAAGGAAGTTATGCCCACGCTTAAGATTGATGAGAAAGAAATTACGGTTGAAAAAGGCACGACCATTATCCGCGCTGCCGAGAAGCTTGGAATTTCTATTCCTTATTATTGCTGGCATCCGGGCTTAAGCATTGCCGGAAATTGCAGAATGTGCTTAGTCGAAGTTGAAAAAATGCCCAAGCCTCAGATTTCCTGCCACATTCAATGTCAGGACGGAATGGTGGTTCATACCCAAACGGAAACGGTTAAGAAATTAAGGCAGCATGTGCTTGAATTTTTGCTGGTCAATCATCCGCTGGATTGCCCTGTTTGCGATCAGGCGGGAGAATGCTGGCTTCAAGATTATTATATGAAGCACGGCCTTTACGAATCGCGGCTTGATGAGAATAAAGTGAAAAAGTCCGCTAAGGCCGTACCGATTGGCCCTACCATTATGCTCGATTCGGAGCGTTGCATTTTATGTTCCCGCTGCGTCAGGTTTTCTGATGAAATCACAAAGACAGGCGAGTTCGGGATTTTCAATCGGGGAGATCATTCTGAAATCGGAATTTACCCGGATCGCGAGCTCAACAATAAATATTCCGGGAACGAGGCTGATATTTGCCCTGTAGGAGCGCTCACCGACCGAGATTTCAGATTCAAATGCCGCGTTTGGTATTTGAAAAAAACTGATTCCGTTTGTCCCGGCTGCGCACGCGGCTGCAATATCACGATTGAAGCCAATTTGGAACGGCCTCAGCACGGCTCAGGAGAACGCGTCATGCGGTTGAAGCCTCGTTTTAATGACGATGTGAACGATTGGTGGATGTGCGATGCCGGCCGTTACGGTTACAAATTCATTGATCATGACCGAATCATGGAACCCGCTTATCGTAAAGACGGCCAATTAAAAACACTGGATTGGAATGAAGCGGTGGCCGGTTTCTTGACTATTTTCCGAGCAATGACTGCTCAATCGAAAGAAAAAATTGCTGTCCTGCTTTCCCCTCAAATGACAAACGAAGAACTGTATTTGGCAAAACGTCTTTTCGTGGCAGAATTAGGGATTAAAAAAGTATTGCTTGTCGGTACGAATCCGGATGGTGATCAAGATGAACTTTTGATTCGTTCAGACAAGCACCCGAACCGCAAAGGTGCAGAATATCTTGGATTGATCGAAGAGAAATCCTCGGTCATCAAGGTGTTGAATGAAGCGGAAAAAGGAGATTTAAAAGCGCTTCTTGTTTTTGGCCAGGATTTGGTTTCACTTTATCCTGATCAAAAAGTGGATCATCTGCTTCAACAATTAAGTTTAAGCGCTTTTATCGGTTCCAACCATAATTTCACTTCAGAACAGGCTCAATGGATATTTCCTGCGGCCACTTATGCGGAAAAAGACGGGACCTGTACCAATTTTGAGGGCAGGGTACAACGAATCCAAAAAGCTTTGCCGCCACTTGGAGAACCAAAACCCGAATCTGAAATTTTGATGCTATTGGCCGAGCGGCTTGGTTTTCATTGGCCGTATCAAAGCCAAGAAGAAATATTCAATGAATTAAGCCGTTCTGCGCCTCAGTTTAAAGGATTGACTTATCAGAAAATTGGAAAAGAAGGAATAAAAGTGTGATCCCCCACCAACTTTTTAAAAAAGAATATACCGGTTTCAAGAAATATTTGATTCACTCAATTGAATTGCTAACGAAAGTTGGTGGGGGATGATGACTCATTTAGTGATTCAAGCAGTTCTTGCGGCAACCGTGCTTTTTTTTGTATTCAATTTGGCTGCGCTCCATACGTGGATGGAACGTAAACAAAGTGCTTTGATGCAGGATCGGATCGGGGCCAATCGGGCCTGGATTGTTTTTCCACGATGGCTGGCACCGCTCAATTGGCTTTTGAGGTCTTTCAACGTCCTTGGCCTTTTTCATCCGATTGCGGATGCCATCAAAATGTTTACGAAGGAAGATTATATCCCCCCGAAAGGGGATAAATTTCTTCATACGCTCGCACCCTGTCTTTCGCTTTTTTTTGCGCTTGTAGGATTCGCCGCCATTCCTTTTGGCAATACGATTGAAGTCGGGGGGCACGTGATTAATCTTCAAGTGGCCAATATCAACGTAGCGCTTCTTTATATTTTCGCTGTGGCCTCAATGGGTGTGTACGGAGTTGTACTTGCCGGATTTTCTTCGAATAATAATTATGCGGTTTTAGGAGGCCTGCGCGCTTCAAGCCAAATGCTTTCCTATGAAATTGCGATTGGGCTTACGGTGATGGGGATTGTCATGATTTACGGGAGCCTCAACCTGCAGGAATTGGTGCGGGCACAAGGGCATTATCTTTTTGGCTGGCTCCCGCTTTGGGGATTTGTGGTTCAACCTATCGGGTTTCTCCTCTTTATAGCCGCTGGAATTGCTGAGACGAAACGCATTCCTTATGATGCGCCGGAAGGAGAATCCGAAATTATTGGTTACTTTGTGGAATATAGCGGCATGAAATTCGGCATGTTTTACTTCACCGATTATTTGGAAACGATTATGATTGCCTCTCTTGCCACGACACTTTTCTTTGGCGGTTGGCAAGTGCCTTATCTCACACAAGCCGGTTTTCAATTTCCTTGGGGAGCTGCTTTTGCTTTGGCTCCTCTTACGGTTTCAATTCTTCAAATTCTTTCATTCGTCATGAAAGTGCTTTTTTTCTGTTGGCTGTTTATGGCCATACGCTGGACTTTGCCGCGATTTCGTTATGATCAACTGTTAAAACTCGGCTGGCATTATATGTTTCCACTTGCCCTCGCAAATGTATTTATCACAGCGCTCATTCTGTTGATGGTGCCCAAGTGATTAGGACGAAGACCGTCAAAAGGCCGGAGCTTAATCTTTGGGAAAAACTTTATTTTCCCGAAGTTTTTCGCGGCGTTTTGTTAACTTCAAAGCATTTCTTCAAGAATCTTACGCTGCACGCCTTTCATGCGATTGGTTTATTCCGTAAGATAGCGGCAGCAGTTACGATTCAATATCCGGAACAGCTTTGGAAATTGCCCGGCCGCTCAAGAACGCGACACCGGTTGACCAAACGCGAAGACGGATCACCCCGTTGTGTGGCCTGCATGATGTGTGAAACCGTATGCCCAGCGCGCTGTATTTATATTGTAGCGGAGGAGCACCCGGATCCTAATATTGAAAAGCGGCCGAAGAGCTTTGACATTGATTTGGGGAAGTGTGTCTACTGCGGTTTTTGCGTGGAAGCTTGTCCTGAAGATGCCATTCGAATGGATACTAAAATTTTAGACATCGCCGCTTATTCGCGCGAAGAGATGAAGCTTGATATGAATGAGCTTTTGAATCCTACCATTGCCAAGGCTATTTCCGCGAAGCCTTAATCACTCCACGTAAATTGGATTTGAAATAATCCAAATCGTTCCGTTTTCGTAAACTTCTACTCGATAAACCCCGCGCTGGCTTGTCTGAACTTTTAAATCGCTCACGTTTTTCGTTTCAATGACGCGGCCGTCACGAATCAAGCGGATTTCCGCTTTTTTGGGCGCTGAAACTGAAAAGGTGACCGGTACACCCACAGGGATTGTATCGCCCATTTTGAAATTTTCTCCCTCTTGAGATGCGGTAAAAGTGAAGTCTTGAGCAAGCCCCCACACTTCAAAAGCAATAAAACTTTTTCCGTGCCCGAGCGCTTCGATTATTTTTTCTTCCTTTAATTCATCGGCCAAGGCGTACGTCGTAACGGATTGAAATAGAAGCAGATAATTTTCGATTGTCAATCCATGCCATTCAAATTTGAGATGGGCATCGGTTGCGCCATACGCTGCAATATGGCGTCCGGAATTTAATTGATCGCTCCAAAGTTGAAGCGCGGGAAACGAGCGATTCTTCAACACAGATTCCAAGAAAACTTTCGGAGGGAAGAAAAGCGCTTTAGGTAGAAGTGCGATGCCGTCTGCGTAAAAAATATCAGAGAACGTGAAAACCTCAATACCATCAAAATCTTTGAGTTCCCATGTAGGCCAGGGTTTGCGGCGGGATAAAGGATGCGAAATCACGGCGTAGCCACCTTCCTTGTGAAATAGATCAACAACTTCTTGTGTTTTTTCGATATCGGGAGGCGCTTGTTTGATTCCAATTCCAGTTAAATGCCCTTCGTGCCAAGTGGAGAATTCTGTTCCGAAGATTAGCAATGGCCGATCGGGCGCTTTCATCTGTCGATAAGGTTCAAGGCCGTTCATGTTGTTGTGATCGGTTACAACAACGAAATCGAGATCGGCTTGACGTGCGGTTTTGATGACAAAATCAAGAGACGCTTTGGAGTCATGTGAATATTGAGTGTGCGCATGGAACACACCGCGGAAGATATGAGGTTTTACGGTAGGACGGACAGGAGTAACCGGCGTTCGAATAGCAAATGTGCAACCCGAGAGAATGAGGAAAAATACAATTCTGCCCCATTTTTTCTTGCAAAAGATGATGCGCATTGATGCACGTATTATACACCACGACTTTAATCTTCGATATGATTTTACCTATATTTTACTTTAGTATGACTTTTCTTCCTGTTTAGGATATACTTCCTCGGCAAAATCAACTTAAACCGCAATCCCGTTAAACGATATCCTAAACATTTGTGAGCTAGCCGCTTGTTTTTATGATTAATTTTTTTAAAAGAAATTTTATTAAAAATCTTATTCAGCTTTTGCTGTCTACACTTTTGCTCTTCGCCTTTTTTGAAGGGGTCTTTCGCTTATTTGGCGCTTCCGGCGGCGGACGTTTTATCGAGAGGATTGTGATTCATGAACATTTAAGCCTGAGAAAGCCAAAGGATGAATTTCGAATTTTTACATACGGCGAATCCACAATGCGAGGAGCCCATTACTCGCCGGTTTCAAGCCCGGCACGTTGGCTTCAGGTTTATCTAAAGGATTTTTTGCCGGATCGCAAGATCCGTGTTGTGGATTTTTCGCGCCTTGGAGCTGGGAGCGACTTTGTGCACCGTGCCTTTAGAGATACCATTCCTTACCAACCGGATCTGGCGCTTTTTTATGTCGGCCATAACGCCTTTTTACCGGGTAATCGCAAAGACCAAATTCTAACCAAGAGAATGAAATCGCGTTCTCGTTTTAATCGTTGGACGCGAAGAAGTTATTTCATTTCGGGAGTTTACCGCTGGATGATTGCATGGCGGTCGAAGTTTGGTCCTGCAGTGCCTGAAGATAAGTTTGAATTCAGCGTAATTGAAACGCCTCTTCCCGGCGTCAAATTGGAAGACCTCATTCCAAGAAACAACCCGTCTTACTTAGAAAATATTGATTTTTTTAGGGAAAACATCCTTCAAATTTTAACCTTGGGAGAAAAGCATAAAATTCCGATTCTGTTCTTTAAGCCAGTTTGCAACTTGAAAGATTTCGCCCCCACTTATTCCGTTCACATGAAAAAACTCAGCGCTGAAGAGTTGTCTCAATGGGAAGATTTATATGAAGCAGGCAAGAGAAAACAAACTCAGGGCAATTGGAATGAGGCCGTTGAGCTTTACACACAGGCTTACACGATTGACAGTACTTATGCGGATCTTTCATTTCGACTTGGGCAGGCTTATTTTATAAAAGGGAGTTTAGCTGAGGCCCGCCGATTGTTTGAAGAAGCTCGGGACAATGATGCTCTTCCGGTCCGGACAACCAAAGAGATTTTAGGAGTGCTTGAAGAATTTGCGCGTGCGGGAAAGTTAACGTTGATCGATACTGAAAAAGTTTTAGTTTCAGAAGCTCCGGGAGGTATTTTGGGCGAGCCGATCATTGAAGACAATGTCCATTTGTCCATTAAGGGACATTCGCTTTTAGGGCGCCTGATGGCGGAGAAAATAGCGAAAAGGGATTGGATCGCACCGAAAAGCAATTGGCGATTTGATCGAGCGCGCCCTTATGACGAAATTGCAAAAGAATTGGGAGTCAGCCAGCATCTGCAAGTCTCGGCGGACCTTAGAATGGTCAGTTATTTCGGGACTCGGTTTGAAAACAAAATTCGTTTTGCCAAGCATGCGCTTGAAATAGAGCCGCACAACCCGCGCGCGCTTCGTTATCTGGCTTGGACCTATTGGATGATGGGAGAGAAGAAGAAAGCGCTTGAAGTTTATCGAAGACTGGAACAACTTGATCCTTCCAGCCTTGAAGAAATTTTTAAGGCTCAACCGGACATTGCAACCGCCTTCAAGAACATTTCCCACAGAAAATTAATTCATTCTCCTTCTTTCATTGTGAGCGAAATCCAATCTGCTTTTTTGATTTTTGTTGCGGTTCGATCAATTTCTTGATGGCTTTAAAGACCGCTTTGAATTGGTAATCGTATTTTTCTTCCATTTCTTCTATTTTTTGTCTCAGGTCCCGGTGTTCAATCATTAATTCACGCAGTTTCGTAAACGTTCTCATAATCTGGATGTTCACTTGAATAGCTCTCTCACTATTTAGAATGCTCGAAAGCATCAAGATTCCGTGTTCTGTGAAAGCGAATGGAGGCTTGCGTACGCCTCCCCAACTTGAAGTGCCAAAATGGCACTTCAAGTTTGCAACCTCTCCTCGTGTAAGAACTAAGAGAAAATCCGCAGGAAACCTACTTCTGTTACGCCGGACTTGACGAGTTAAATGCTTAGTTTCAACTCCGTATAATTCCGCCAAAGCGCTATCCAGCATCACTTTCTTCCCGCGAAGAAATAGAATCTTGTTTTGAATTACCGCATTAGGGACTAATGCCTTTAGTTTTATTTTTTTGGTCATCGCCTTATATTTCCCTTCGTTTTTTACCCAAACCAGTTGCGGTCGAGGGAGCGGTACTGGATGGCTTCAGCGATATGCTCTTCTTGGATGGTTTCAGATTCTGTTAAATCCGAAATCGTGCGGGAAATTTTGAGAATTTTGTGATATCCACGCGCAGAAAGCCCCAATTCTTTCATCGCTTGCTCAAGCAATTTTTTTCCGGATTCCGTCGGAGTGCAATATTTTCGGATTTCACTTACCGCCATGAGCGCATTGGTTTTGCCCACGCTTCGCGGAAATCGTTTGGCCTGAATTTCACGCGCTCTGAGCACGCGCTTTCTAATGTCATTGGAGCTTTCCTGAGGGATTTGGCTGACCAGGTCTTGATATTCAATGGCGGGCATTTCCACATGGAGGTCAATTCGGTCCAGAATAGGCCCTGAAATTTTCTGATGGTATTTTTGAATTTGGCTCATGCTGCAGCGGCAGGCATGTTTTGAGCTGGTTAAGTATCCGCACGGACATGGATTCATGGCACATATTGTGAGAAATTGAGCAGGAAATAAGAACGTCATCTTGGCGCGCGAAATGAGGATCCAACCTTCCTCAATCGGCGCCCTCAACGCTTCAATGGCATCGCGGCGGAATTCCGGAAATTCATCGAGAAATAAAACACCTCCGTGTGCAAGCGTAATTTCACCGGGCCTTGGCACGCTTCCGCCTCCCACCAAACCAATTTGAGAAATGGTATGATGCGGCGCCCGAAAGGGACGCCTGAAAAGAGAAGGCAATCCGTTTGACATGAGGCCGGCCGCGCTGTGGATTTTGGCAATCTCAAGATATTCGGAGCGGCTTAGTTGAGGCAAAATACTTGAAACGCGCTTTGCAATCATTGTTTTCCCAGCGCCTGGAGGGCCAATTAAAAGCAAATTGTGAGAACCGCTTGCCGCAATTTCAGCCGCGCGTTTGGCATGAAATTGCCCTTTGACATCAGAGAAATCGAATTCTTCTTTTGAAGAAATTTCCGAATGAATCACATCTTCCAAATAGGGGACTTTACTTAAAGGTTCCTCGCCGTTAAGCCAATGGGCAACTTGTTTCAAGGAACGAGCGGTATAAATTGAAGCATTGTCTAAAAGCCTGGCTTCTTTAAGATTGGCTTCCGGAAGAACGAGAGAAAGATTTTTCCGGCGCGCAAGATGGGCCACCGGCAAAGCGCCTTTGATTTCACGAAGCGATCCATCTAAGGCAAGTTCGCCTACAAACAAAAACTTATGAAGCTCATCTTGTTTCAAAAAACCGCTTGCCGCTAAAATGGCCAGCGCGATCGGAAGATCATAAGCTGGGCCTTCCTTTTTAACATCCGCAGGAGCCAGATTAATTGTAATTTTCTTGGGCGCTATCGAGAAGCCGCTGTTGCGGAGCGCTGATTTGACCCGTTCTTTGCTTTCACGCACCGCTTGGTCCGGAAGGCCGACAATGGCCACTTGGGGCAGACCATTGGCGACGTCGACTTCAATTTCGACGAGGTAGGCGTCGATACCCAAACAGGTAGCACTGCAAATTCTTGAGAGCACAGGTTTTAAAGTAATAAGTTAAGGTGTTTCGATACGCTTGGCGGGAGGCAAACGCGCTTGCCTTTTTGGTTCTGGCGGTTATAATATCACGCTTTGGTTGCCTGAACAGTAATTCCAATAAGATAATAATTTATATTATTTTAAATAATAATTCTTAATTGTCAAGCGTTCTTTCGCTCGGATCATCAAAACAATCCAATTTGATGGGTGATATGGAACATCATTTTTCTGTAGGCCGGGCCTATTTGGCGGTAGCGATAGCGTGGGTTACGGCTCAAACAATTAAGGTAACCAAGAATGTATTGGCCCGCAGGCGGTTTAATGTGCGCTGGATTTTAGATACAGGCGGCATGCCGAGTTCGCATTCTTCGGGAACCACGGCGGTTGCAACCGTGGTAGGGCTTTATGCGGGGTTTGATTCCATTCTCTTCCTTTTTGCGCTTGTGTTTGCGCTCGTAACGATGTTTGACGCTGCAAGCGTCCGCCGATCGGTAGGCCGGCAGGCCGCTCTGATGAATCGAATGATTGATGAGATTTATGCTCAAGGCAGATTTTCGGAGCAGCACCTCAAAGAATTTTTGGGGCATACGCCTGTTGAAGTTTTGATGGGCGCCCTTCTCGGCATTACGATTTCATTCCTTGTATGCATGTGGTAACTCAGCGTTCGAGGGATATGATGATCCAAATGATGAAACATTTGATGCTCATAAGTATTTTCATTTCAACCGGCACGCTTTCCGCGTTTGCTCAAACTTCAAGTTCACAATTACCGAATTCGAGCTCTTCTTTTTCACAGGCAGAGTTAGAATCCTCTCTCGAAGAAATCGAAAGCTTGCTTACTCAAGGCGCCTTCCTAAAAGCCAAAGCCTACTATCAAATTTTGATTGAGCAAGACTTACCGGCCAAAGACAAACAGGTCATTCAAAATACTTTAGAAAAATTGAACATGAAAATTCTTTTCTCGCCCATTGAAACACCCGATAGCTTCTTCTATACAGTCCAAGCAGGGGATTCACTTTCTAAACTTGCGAAAAAGCACCATACAACTGTGGATTTGATTAAGAAAAGCAATCAGCTCTCTACCGATTTGATTCGTACAGATGTGAAGTTAAAAATCACGAAAGCTATTTATTCTATAGTGGTTGACGTTTCAGAAAATAAGCTCAAGCTTTTTTCAGATGGCGAGCTTCTGAGGACTTATCCGATGGCCAGCGGAAAGGAAGGGCATCCGACGCCGCGAGGATCTTTCACCATTGTTACGAAATTGGAAAATCCCGTTTGGTATAAAACCGGAGCTGTTTTTCCTCCGGGAAGCCCCGATAATATTTTAGGGACCCGCTGGCTGGGGTTTTCTTTGAAAAGTTATGGAATTCACGGCACAACACTTCCTGAAACTATCGGTACCAATGCGAGCGAAGGCTGCCTTCGAATGTACAACCGCGATGTCGAAGAACTTTATACCGTTGTCCCTCTTGGCACAGCCGTTTCCATTGTAAGTTGATTCGATGAAGAAAAAGAAAATCAAAATAACAGACAAAGATATTTTCAACGCCTGCCTCCCTTTCGAGCGTCCTATCTTGGGGCTTGAAAAAACGATCATCGAAATGAGGGCGCGCCATGAAGCGGGGATTGACCTTTCCGGCGAAATTAAGAGTGCTGAGAAAAAGCTGGAAAAAGAAATCCGGAAGGTCTTTGAGCATCTTACCCCCTGGCAGCGCGTGCAGGTGGCTCGCCATCCTCTCCGGCCCTATACCTTGGATTATGTCCATTACCTCATGGAAGGCTTTTTGGAACTTCATGGTGACCGGCACTTTGCGGATGATCATGCCATTGTTACCGGCTTGGCCCAATTCCGGGATTTGAACGTTTGTGTGGTAGGGCATCAAAAAGGGAGAGATACGAAAGAGAATCTGATGCGTAGTTTCGGCAGCGCCCACCCGGAAGGGTATCGGAAGGCGATTCGGACCATGCGAATTGCTGAGAAGTTTTCGCTTCCCATTATTTCCTTTATTGATACCCCGGGGGCTTATCCTGGCATTGGCGCTGAAGAGCGCGGACAAGCTGAGGCCATTGCCTACAATTTAAAAGAAATGTCGGAATTGAAAGTTCCAATCGTGATTGTGGTGATCGGGGAAGGTGGAAGCGGCGGTGCTCTGGGGATTGGCGTAGGGGATCATGTGATCGTTTTGGAAAATGCCTATTATTCGGTGATTTCGCCGGAAGGTTGCGCCGCTATTTTATGGAAGGATAATGCGCGTTCACCGGAAGCGGCTCAGGTGCTGCGCTTAACGGCTGATGATCTCTTGGAGTTTGGCATCATTGATGAAGTGGTAAAAGAACCGTTAGGCGGTGCTCATCGCGATTTTGAAACCACAGCAAATCGATTGGGCGATA
>MHFM01000071.1:4014-7616 GCA_001804205.1 Omnitrophica bacterium RIFCSPLOWO2_01_FULL_45_10b | reverse complement strand
CTATGGGTGTTTTTGGCGAGCGCCGGTGACGGTGCGTCCGTTTTTCTTCTTTTGATTTCCGTTCCTTTTATACAGCCACTCCTTCAGTGAGAGTAATTTTTCAAGCTCATCTTCTCGTTTGATCAGTTGACGTAAGAGTGAGAAGGGGATGTCAAGAAGCGC
Source organism: Omnitrophica bacterium RIFCSPLOWO2_01_FULL_45_10b (assembly GCA_001804205.1). Classification (GTDB taxonomy): domain Bacteria; phylum Omnitrophota; class Omnitrophia; order Omnitrophales; family Danuiimicrobiaceae; genus 01-FULL-45-10b. Next base: position 7,454 of record MHFM01000071.1, on the reverse strand, counting down.
AATCCGCGAAATTTTCTTCCGATGTTTAGGAAATCGCTTCCCCAATTCGTACGTGGGGACTTCTTGATTAAACTTCAGATCGAAAATTTTTTGATAGGTCACAAACCACCTCGCTAAAAACCGTATCGTCACCCACCCAGTTAACTTAATTCCTTATTTACCCCACTACTATACCTAGTGGGGTTTTTGTTTCTTTCCACTATTAATGGCCCATTCGAAAGTTCGCTTTAAAAAGTGTAATTTTTTTGTAAAAATAAGCTTGACTTTAGTCGGTGCAATTTATACCATTAGGTTACAGAATGTAAATTACATTTTATAAAATACAAAACGTAATGACCAAAGCCAATGAGCATCTTACAAAGGAATCGAAGACAGGAAAAGCCCAAGCCAACACTTGGGTTTTTTTATTGATGTTTGGTCTTGCGCTTTTTCCAGCATTTGCAAACAGAATGGCATGGGCTGTTAGTCCTGCTTCTGCTTCTGATTTGAAGGTAACGGAAGAGTTGAATCAGGAAGAAAAACAGAATATGGCCGCTCAACTGGTTCAAGAAGGCGATCGGTATTTAAAAGAAAAAAATTACAATTTAGCGAATGCCAGTTATGAAAGTATTTTTCTGCTGGAGCCAAACAATGTGCAAGCTTCCCAGAGAATTGATCAATTAAAAAAAGCCATGGCCAAAGAAGGAGTTTCCGAAACGGCGCTTGTGACGCGCGTCTACGATCAGGAAATTGATGAGCGAGTGCGCGAGTATTTAAGCCAGGCCAAACAACTGATCGCGGAACGAAAATTTGGCCAAGCACGTTTTGCGCTTCAAAAACTGCTTCTGATTAATCCCCTTCATCAGGAAGCGGGAAAACTCTATGACCAGTTAAACAGCGAATCGAAAGAAAAAGCCTAATGAAACGAGAAAAGCTCTTCAAAATCGGCGAGGTCATGGAATATTCAGGGCTTTCCCGCCAGACCATCCATAATTACACGATGGCCAATCTTATTTCGGAAGCCCGCCGCACACCTTCAGGGCATCGGCTTTATGATGAGTCTGTTTTCGACCGCCTTGAGAAAATCAAGGTTCTGCAGGGCAAAAATTATACGTTGCTTCAGATTAAAAGGATTTTAGAGAAGGAAAAAACATAACCAATTCAGGCTTAATAACGAGGGGGTGATAATCATGAATGACGCCGATGCGAAATTATGGAGAAAATACAAGCGGACGAAAAGCCGGTTGCTTCACGAAGAAATTGTCCGAAAATATCTTTACTTGGTGAAATATGTCGCTGGACGGGTGGCCATCGGCCTTCCGCCTAACGTGGAATTTAATGACTTGGTGAGCTACGGGATTCTTGGGCTTTTCGATGCCATTGAGAAATATGATGTAAGCCAGGGCAACAAATTCGAGACGTACGGGGTGTCTCGAATCCGGGGCGCCATTATGGATGAGCTCAGGAAATTGGATTGGGCGCCCAGGCTCTTAAGGAAACGCGCCCGTGAAATTGAACGCAAAATGAGAGAACTTGAAGACAAACACGGCCGCGTGGCCACCGAGGATGAATTAGCGCGCTCGCTCAAGATGAGCGTTGAAGATTTGAACGGTATTTACAACGAGCTGAATTCCACCACGTTTCTTTCACTTGATGAAGTGTGGCAGAATGACGATGGCAATAAGCCCATTTCAAGGCTGCAAACGGTGGAAGATTCTCTCGTCACGGATCAGTTTAGCTTTGTGCATCAAGGGGAAGTAAAGGAACTGTTGGCCCAGGCCGTTGATCAGCTGCCTGAGAAAGAGAAGCTCGTGGTCGTACTTTATTATTACGAAAATTTAACCCTTCGTGAAATCGGCGAAGTGTTAAATGTTTCGGAATCGCGCGTTTGTCAAATTCACACCAAGGTCGTTTTGAGGCTTCGCAGTTATCTGATGAAAAAAACAGGGGAGATTACGCTCGAAGCATAAGCTGAAAATCAGTCTTTCATAAAGTTTCCCCACTTCCGGCCGATACCTTCCAAGAGGAAGCGATAAGCGCTTCCCAGTTTTTGCCCTTGTTTTAACCCTTACTCAATATGTGGACGATACCAGATCATGCAGAATGCGCACTACCCAAAACAGAAGCCGGGTGGATGAGTGGTGTGCAGATGAAGGCTTCAAATAATCCGACTCTGAAGGAAGAAATCGAGCAATTTAAGAGAGAGCTCAAAGAGATTCCAGAACCTAATTTCGGCCGGATTCAGGAATTGAAGGAAAGAATTAAGAAGAAAACCCTCATCACAAAGGAAGCCATCGAAGAAGCTGCCGAACGTATTACCGAACGGTTTTTAGGAAGAAGTTAACGCTGGTTCCTTGGCAAGCCCCGTACGCTCAATCCACCGCTGAATCATCGGAAGCCGAAGAAAACGGCCCCACACCGCTCCGTTATTGAGCAGATTTTCAAGCATTAATACGATGATTCCCTGGTCAATTCCCAATGATTCATGCGCCCACCAATTCCGATCCAGATTAAATGAATCTTTGAATCCAAGCTCGCCGTAAAGCTGTTCGCCGTGTTGCTCGTAGAGTTTTCGAACGACGGCCAAAGATTCGGATGGAGTAAAGACAATGGAACTAATGGCGGCATAGCTTGCAATGGTGCCGTCATGCAGCCCAATGCCGGGTTCAGAACCGTAAGCTTTATAACCATCGGGCCCCAAACAAGCGGAAAGGCCCCATATATTGTTTTGGTACGATGCATATTCGTTTTGATGGGAAGCACAAAAATCGCGGTTGATAAGGGTTGCTTTTTTTGAGTTCTCAAAATAATTAATGTTTCCGTCGTTTAGATTTCGAAAATCGATAAACGCTTGCGTGTACTGATAGGTAAAAAGACTGCCTGTGTACGAATACACGATTTCACTCCCGTTGTAAGAATCGGTGTCGCGTTTCCATTCCTTCCACATTTGGTCGGGGACAGGATGAGTTTGAGATCCTAAAGCCAACGCCAGAAGGATCAAATGTTCCGAGTACATATCCCAGTAGTAAGGAAGAAATCCACCGTTGGGTTTCCAGCCGTGAGAAAATAAAAAAGTTCCATTCCGCATCCAATCCCAATCAATGCGTTCATAAAGCCGCTTCGCGCGAATTTCGAGGCCGGTACCGTTAAAATAAGAAGCTGCTAGAAGAGCGCCCGCGATGAGAAGGGCCGTATCAATCGAGGAAATTTCGGAATTCCAAATCCGCCTCCCGGTTTTAGCGTCTAAAAAATGGTAATAAAACCCTTTTTCCCCGGCTGCGCTTTGTTCCAGTGTGTCAAAAGTGCGTGTAATTCGTTCATAAGCTTCCCGATAGGAAAGCCAGCCATTGGCCGACCCGATGGCAAAACTGGCTAGAGCAAAGCCGGTCGCCGCGATGGACGCAGGCGCACCGGGCCGCGAGGAATCCTTGGTTAACCCACTCTCGGGGTCTGTTTGAGCA
>MHFM01000071.1:0-3979 GCA_001804205.1 Omnitrophica bacterium RIFCSPLOWO2_01_FULL_45_10b | reverse complement strand
AAGCAGAAGCCGGTCTTCATTTGAAAACGTAAAAGCTTCCTCTGCATGGAGAGGGATTAAATTCTGAGCCAGAAAGAAAAGCAGTGTGAAAATAATAATCCGGAATTTATTAAAAAAACTGTCATTGCGAGCCTCGTCCGCCCAGCAGAACGGCGGATCCGCCAGTTTGTTAGGCGGAAAGAGGCGAAGCAATCTCAGATCATAGATTACTTCGTCGGCCTTCAGCCTCCTCGTAATGACGGACATGTTTAGTCTGAGGTTGTTTTGAATTTCTCGAGCTCTTCCTTTAATTCTTTTGGGATGGATTGGTTCGGCGATGTACGGACCAAGCGTTTTATTTTGGAAACCCGCTCTTCCAAAGCCGAAACCATCTCATTAAACTCGCCGGCTAAATGATGGATTTCGTCAAATTTTCTGAATTTGATGCGTACGGTTAAGTCACCCTTTTGCAATTCACGAATGTATTGGCCCATCTTGAAAATGGGGCCGGCCACTTTGTGGGTTAGAAAAATACTCCCCCAACCAATAAATAGAACAAGAAAGATTCCCAAGCCAATGGTCGTGCGATTTGTTTCATCCATAATTTCGCGGACTATTTCCTTTTGTCGCTCACTTAGGAGCGAGGTCTCCTTGTATTCGCGGATTCCAGGCTGAGAAAAATATTCCGCATGTTGAGAAAGCTGTCTCGCTTGTTCGTATTCAGAAATTTGAGCGGCGGTGGTTATGGTTTGGCGTAAGGATTCTTCTGAAAAAGCTTTAACAACGGAAGCCCAAATGCCGAAATAACTACCGGTGATCCCAACAGCGGAAACGATTGAAAGTGCGGCGACGATGTAGAAGAAATAGTGGAATTGCAGGGTTTTATCGATGAGAAATTGTTTTCTCCGGTTTCTAATTTGCATCTTAGGCTAATATCATATCATTTTTATCGCTTTTGAGCGGAGAAATTTTAATGTGGGTAAAGTTCTGTTTCAAATCTTAAATTAATGCTAAAATAGCCACACTTAAAAGGTTCCATAAATTTATGTGCGGGATTATCGGTTACATTGGGCGCCGCGACGCCATTCCAGTATTGATTAAGGGGCTCGAACATCTCGAGTACCGCGGATATGATTCCGCCGGAATTGCCTGCCTGAATTCTTCAACCAGCTCCAATTTTTTTATTGCCAAAGAAAAAGGCAAACTCTCCGAGCTTAAGTCTCAATTAACAAAAAACCTGCCTCATATGCATGTCGGTATCGGTCACACCCGTTGGGCGACCCACGGTGAGCCTTCCAAGCTTAATGCTCACCCACACTTGGGCGAAAAAGGCCGGATTGCATTGGTCCACAATGGGATCGTCGAAAATTACGCCGAACTCAAAGACGAATTAAAACGAAAAGGGCATCACTTCAAATCAAAAACCGATACCGAAGTTGCCGCTCATTTGATTGAATATTATTATCACGGCGATCTTCGGGAAGCAATTCGCAAAGCCGTTCGGCGGATGCGTGGGTTTTTTGCTTTTGTGGTCATTTCACGCGATGAGCCGAATCGGCTGTTTGCTTGCAAACGATCCAACCCGCTTGTGATCGGAGTAAGTGCGCACGAGCATTTTGTGGCGAGTGACATTTCAGCGCTTCTTCCTTATACCAAAAAGGTGATTTATTTGGAGGATGACGAGTTGGTGGAACTTCAAGAAAATACCGTGACGATTACACAACTTGGAAACGGCCGCCGCATCCAAAAAAAAGTTTCGGAGGTAAATTGGAATGTTGATCAAGCTCAAAAAGGCGGCTTTAAGCATTTTATGCTTAAAGAAATTCATGAGCAGCCCCGCGTGCTTGCGGAAACCTTGAAAAAGAGGATTGTGGATCATGATATTGAATTTGATACCCTCGACTCAAAAATAGAGCGTTCTTTAGCCAACGCGAAGAAGGTCTTCATTGTCAGCTGCGGCACGGCTTATCATGCGGGAATGGTGGCGCGTTATATGTTTGAAGAATATGTGCGAATTCCTACCGAAGTGCATGTTTCAAGCGAGTTTCGCTACGCCGATCCCATCATTGACAAAGGGGATATCGTGGTTTTGATTACACAATCCGGAGAAACTGCGGATACGCTCGCTGCCTTACGAGAAGCAAAACAAAAAGGAGCATTGACACTTGCGATTGTGAATGTGGTGGGCAGTACGATTGCACGCGAAGCGGACGCTGTCATTTATACGCATGCAGGGCCCGAAATCGGGGTGGCATCTACGAAAGCGTATTTGGCGCAGTTAGTGACCGTCGCTCTTTTTGTGATCAAGCTGGGCCTGCTTCGGAAGAAAATTTCGCGCAGCGTACTTTCAAAATTGATTGATGCAGTCGAGAAACTTCCGTATCAACTGTCGGAAGTTTTGAAGCAGGAGCCGGATATTCGCCGCGCTGCGCGGAAATTTTTCAGGAAGAAAAATTTTCTTTATCTCGGCCGCGGATACAATTTCCCAACAGCGCTTGAAGGCGCTTTAAAATTAAAAGAAATTACCTACGCCCATGCACACGGATATGCGGCGGGTGAAATGAAGCATGGACCGATTGCTTTGATCGACAGCGAGCAACTGGTTGTTTGCCTTGCTCCGCATTCCAAAACGTATGAAAAAATGATTTCCAATATCGAAGAAATTCATGCCCGAAGAGGAATCATTATTTCGATCGCGACAAGTAAAGACCAAACAGTATCCCGGTTATCACGTTTGGTTTTTTGGATTCCTAAAACTTTGGAGCTATTTTCACCCATCCTGACCGTAGTTCCGCTTCAGCTTTTTGCTTATTACGTGGCCATATTAAATAGTCGGGACGTTGATCAGCCCCGCAACTTGGCCAAGTCTGTAACGGTCGAATAAGGAGAAAGGGATTTAATCTTAATTTTAGGTGTAGGGGGAAGGCATAATTAAGCCTTGACAGGGATTAGCTTCTAAAATAGAATACGCCCCGCTCAAGTTCAAGCGCTTGAATGTCGTAGCATCAGGTTCAAGTAGCTTTTTGTTTCTTGTGTAATCCTTAATAATTTCGAAATCACTCCTTAAGGTTGCTTAAAATAATGAGCAATCGAAAGGGGAGTTTTTTCTTCATTTTTTGTACGTCTCGTTCTTTCTCAAAGTTTGAATGTGCGAGGAATCTCCGCCTATTGATTTGGCGGATGATTACAATTTGCCTGCTTGACGGCAGGTAAATGTGGAAACGTTTCCGTCTGAGTCCCGCAAGGGATTCAAGTGTTTTTTTCGGAGAGTTTGATCCTGGCTCAGAACGAACGCTGGCGGCGTGGATTAGGCATGCAAGTCGAACGGAATTTCTAGCTTTTTCGGAAATTCAGTGGCGAAAGGGTGAGTAACACGTGGGTAATCTACCTAGAAGATTGGGATAACCTGTCGAAAGACGGGCTAATACCGAATGAGACCACGATTTCTTCGGAAATTGAGGTCAAAGATGGGGACCGTAAGGCCTATCGCTTTTAGAGGAGCCCGCGTCCTATCAGCTAGTTGGTGAGGTAATGGCTCACCAAGGCAATGACGGGTAGCTGGCCTGAGAGGGTGGTCAGCCACATCGGGACTGAGATACTGCCCGGACTCCTACGGGAGGCTGCAGTCGAGAATCTTTCGCAATGGGGGAAACCCTGACGAAGCGACGCCGCGTGCAGGATGAAGGCCTTCGGGTCGTAAACTGCTGTCAATTGGGACGAATGATAGCGAAGTGAACAACTTTTCTATTTGACGGTACCAGTAAAGGAAGCCACGGCTAACTCTGTGCCAGCAGCCGCGGTAAGACAGAGGTGGCTAGCGTTGTTCGGATTCATTGGGTGTAAAGGGTGCGTAGGCGGTTTGGAAAGTCAGATGTGAAAGCCCACAGCTCAACTGTGGAAATGCATCTGAAACTTCCAGACTCGAGTGCGAGAGAGGTAAAGGGAATTCCCGGTGTAAGGGTGAAATCTGCAGAGATCGGGAGGAACACCAGTAGCGAAG
>MHFM01000070.1:16144-23516 GCA_001804205.1 Omnitrophica bacterium RIFCSPLOWO2_01_FULL_45_10b | reverse complement strand
CACCATCCTGAGCCTTCAACGTTTTTATTGATGGGCTTGGGCCTTTTAATTCCGTTTTTGAGGAAACGTCATTCATGAAGCGCTTTCCAATTCTGATTGTATTGCTCGCTTTTCTGGTTACCGGATGCCGGGAAAATTACCTGGCTGAGAAGGCTTTCTATCATGCCAACAAGACTTTGAAGGCTATTAATGCGGCCTCTATTGAAGCGGATCCAAAGAAGGCCCTGGAGCCTGCTATCCCCGCCTTTGAAAACGTTGCTGAAAAATATCCCACAACGCAACAGGGAGCCGAAAGTTTATTCACGATTTCTGACCTCCGAATTAAACAAAAAGACTTTGACGGTGCTAGGTTAGCGCTTCAAAAAGTGATTCAGAATTTTACAGGAAATGGTGAATGGGCCCCGGAGGCACGTTTTAAGATTGGCCGGATCTATGAAACCGATGGTCTTTGGCAAAAAGCTGAGGAAGCTTATTGGGAGACAACGGAATATCATCCACTTTCAGCAAAGGGCTTATACACCCCGCTTTATATATTGCTTCACTATAAGCAGGCTAAGAATGTTTTAAAACAAAATGAAGCTTATGAACGGGCAGTGGAGCATTTTGAAGAAACGCTTCGAGAAGTTGGGCCTATCGAAGCTTCGGCCAGCATTCGAAATTCGCTTGCGATGGTTCATTTAGCTCAAGGAAATCAGAACAAGGCCAGGACAGAATGGAACTCATTGGTCGAGCAGTTTCCCAAAAGCCCCTATGCACCATTAGCTCTTCTTACCATAGCTGATATTTCTATAAAACAGCAGGATTTTGATCAAGCCTTCTTGGATTATGAGAATTTCTTTAAGCGGTATGCTCAGCATTCAGTCGCAGGAAGAACAACCATTCATATTGGGCTTCTTCATCAGGCAAGGAAGGAGTTTAAAAAGAGCCGCGAGTGGTTTGAAAAAGCAATGACGGAGTATTTCCAAAAAGAACCGTCCAGCACAGCGGATCTTAAATTGTTGATTGGCAAGTCCTATCAAGATGAAGGATTGTGGGACGAAGCTGAGAAGATGTATCGCGAGATCGAATCAAATTATTCAGATACCGCCGCGGCGCTGCAAGTTCCTTTGGTGCGGTTTCTCCACTATCGGAAAGTTGGCGAAGTAGAGATGTCCAAAAAAGTTTTAGATGAAGCAATTGCTCGTTATAAGAGAATAATGAAAGAACGGCCAAATTCAAAAATGGCCGCATACGCCAAGAAATTCATGTTTTCAGCTTATACTCAAAAAAAGGATTGGAATCAATTCATGGCTAGTGTGGACCAAGAATTACAGAATGAAACCGTTGAAGAAAGAAAGGGAAGGTGGCTTTTTCTGAAGGCTTTAATTGCAGAGAATCGTTTACGAGATCGGGAGCGGGCCGCAGCGTTTTATCAGGACTTTTTAGCACGATATCCAAGTCACCCCCTCTCCCAGATAGCAAAAAACCACCAAGATCTTCTGTCCAAAACCCAAAAAGTTTAATAGGTAGCCCGTTTTTAAAAGATCGATCATGTGTCAGAAAAAAGCATGTTTGAAGCAGGAGGGGTTTATTTTTTTAAACATATTGGGCATGCTTTCTCGCTTATTTGTCTATAAAAAACTACAAATAAAAAGGGATTGACCTAAAATTACTATGTGGTATACTCTGCCCCACTCTTTAGATAGTAGAGATAGTAGCCCAGAGCTGCAGAAAGCGAGAACGCGGTACTTTAATCTTCCCAGGTCCATGAAGCCACTTTTGTATCCTGCCAAAACTCAAGGGATCGGACATATGCAAATCCCTTCCTTAATGGCAGAATGTTCAGCAGCACTGCATTCCTTTTCCAACCCTTCGTTATTTATTGATTTCGCCCTCGATTCCATCTTAGTTCTTGCCGATGCGAATTCCGGCTCCTTTTTGGCCTGGAATGAATATTCGAAGGAGCTCGTTTTAGAAGCTGCACGCGGTTCTGCCCGGGACCGAATCCAGAACTTAACCATTAAGTTGCGCGAGGGGATCGCAGGCTGGGTTGCTGAAAATGGCACACCGATTCTGGTCAAAGATATTCGTACGGATACGAGATTCCGGGAAACCAACAGAAATTTTTCGTACCACTCTTTTTCCTTTTTATCATTGCCAATCATTGCAGGGAATAAGTTGCTTGGTGTGATCAACATTACGGAACGAGAAAACCTCCGTCCATTTAATGAAGAAGATCTAATACGTGCACAAACTTTTTCGAATCACGTTGCTATTGCTTATGAAAATGTCAGAACCGAAACCCGTCTTCGTAAAGAAAATCAAGAACTTAGTCAAACGATCAGTGATTTGAAAGAGAAATTAAAGCAGCAAGAATCATTCGTTTCTCTCGGAAAACTCGCATCGCAACTTGCCCACGAACTAACGAACCCGCTCGATGCAATCCGGCGGTTTATCAATTTGGCTTTAGATCAAATTACTCCAGAAACCCCCGCACGTGAATATTTATTAAAAGCAAAGCGAGGAGTGAGACGCTCCATTCAAGTAATTCGAGGTCTTCTTGAGCTTTCTCGCACAACTGCGAAGGTGAGAGCTCATGAAGAAGAACTGCATTTTCTTATCGATGAAACGATCACTACCACTCATCAAGATTCCTCTTTTGAACAGATTACATTTGAAAAAGAATTTTTTGAAAGTCCTTTGCTTGTGGAAGATTGCGGCTTAAGAAGTGTTTTTCAAAATCTTTTTCAGAATGCACATCACGCAATGAATGGTATTGGCACGATTACCATCGCGACCAAGAGGGAAGGTCAACAAATAATAATCAGCGTCAGTGATTCAGGGCATGGGATCCCGGAAGGAATCAAGGGGAGTGTGTTTGAACCATTTTTTACGACCAAAGACAATGGTCAAGGAACCGGCATTGGTCTTACAATTTGCCGGGAAATTATTCAAAAGTGTGGCGGTCAAATCTGTTTAGGAAGCAGTGAACGTGAAGGGACGCGGTTTATTATTACGCTTCCTTGTAAAAATTAAGAAAAGGCTTTATGCCAAACTCTATCCTTATTGTTGAAGATGACAAGCTTGTTCGCGAATCCATTTTCGAAGTTCTCAGCCTCGAAGGCTACCATGTACAGATGGCAGGCGATGCCAAAGAAAGCTTCGCCAAATTGAGCGAACGGGATTTCGATCTTGCTTTGGTGGATATGAGACTGCCTGATTCCAGCGGTGTTGAAATCCTCAAGACGTCGAAGGAGCGGTTTCCAGGTCTCGAGGTCATCATGATGACAGGTTATGGGACGACTGAGACTGCGGTTGAAGCCATGAAAATGGGTGCACGTGATTACCTCACCAAACCAATCAATGATGATGAAATCAAAATTTTGATCAAGCAGATCTTCGATACGAGAAAACTTCAAGAAGAAAACCAATCCCTCAAGCAGATGCTTTCTCAAAAACTGAGCCGTTTTCATAATATGATCGGCGAAGATTCTAAGATGCAGAAAATTTATTCGCTCATTCAAGCCATTAGCGATACAGACACCACGGTCCTTTTGCAAGGAGAAAGCGGGACTGGAAAAGGAATGATTGCACAAGCCATTCATTACAGTGACCCGACACGCAAGGACGGGCCATATATAGAGGTGAGCTGCGGGGCAATCCCTCGAGAACTTCTTGAAAGTGAACTTTTTGGACATGTCAAAGGAGCTTTCACAAGTGCCATTAGGGACCGAATAGGACGTTTCGAGCTTGCGGATGGCGGCACGATTATTCTGGATGAAATTGATGCACTGCCACCGTACCTTCAGGTCAAGCTCTTGCGGGTACTCCAGCAGAAGGTGTTTGAACGGGTAGGCGACACGAAAACGATTCGCGTTAACGTACGCATCATTGCCGCAACCAATCGCAATTTACAAGAGGCGATTACTCGAGGCAATTTCCGAGAAGATCTTTATTATCGGTTAAATGTCATCACGATTCATGTTCCGCCTCTTCGGGAACGCAAGGAAGATATCCCAACCCTCATCCAGTATTTTCTTAAGATGTTTAGCGAGAGAATGCGACGCAATGTGACTGGGATAAGCAAGCAGGCGATGAAGGCTTTGATGGATTACGATTGGCCGGGAAATATTCGTGAGTTGGAAAATTTTCTTGAACGAGCAGTGGTATTGTCTCAAAGTGATATTTTAGATCTGAATGTTTTTCCGGAAAATTTTGCGAAGAGCACCGAAAACATGAATATACCTTCTAGCAATGAAGGTGCGTTAAAGGAAATTCTTAAAGACCCCGAGAAAAAAATTATTGTTCGTGCTTTGGAGCAAGCAAGCTGGAATAGAAAGAAGGCCGCCGCGGTTTTAAAAATAAATCGGACGACGCTCTACAACAAAATGAAGCAGTTCCACCTTTTGTAAGCCTTGTTTGTACGTTTAATTTGAGTGTAAAGAAAAATCATTTTTTGCGAGATTAACCATCGGGGACATGGCGCGTGCCTTCAAAATCTCATCAAGGGATGGAAGAAATCTCGGTACGGCAGCTGCTTGATCTGAAGCAGTGGCAAAAGATTCAGAACTTATTTGCCGAGATTATTGGTACCAACCTTTGTCTGATAGAACCTTCCGGTACCAGCCTCACCACCATTCCCAGCAAGGTCAGTAACTCCTGCTCCGACTTCGCACAGTACCGAACATCTCCCAGGACAAGCCCAGTTGATTGCACGGTTAAAGCATTCCAAAATTGGTTTCAGCAAAAAGAAAGCGCTTACAAATGTCCGCACGGTTTAAGTTATTTTTCTTTGCCGATTTGGTGTAATGAAAAAACAATTGGTGTCATTGTTGTCGGCCCACTCCTTGTCGGAAAACGAGAGGATGATAAAACCTATAGGATGATTTGCGAGCGGCAGAATATTGACCCTAAAATTTTTCTGGACCGGATTTACGAAGTAAAAGTTTTTTCTCCTAGCGGAATCCGTGTCATGATTGATTTTCTCCAAGAACTTACTCAATATCTCGTTCGCCTTGCTTATCAACGAGAAGAACTTGAGCGCTTGCTTCCCGGGTTTCTTACGGTTCAGGGCCGGGGCCAAGAGTTTTTCTCGGCTACCTACTTACGTTTGCTCGTGAACTGCCTTTTGGATATCGCCAGCCATGTCGTGCACGCTGATTCTGGTTCTGTGTTACTTGTTGACGAAAGTGAGAAGAATTTCTTTATCAAATTAGCACGTGGTATTCCATCTGAAATCCTAAAAAAAAGACGCATGCCTGTAAGCAGAGGAGTTGCTGGATGGGTTGCCTCTCAAAAAAAACCTGTTCTTATTGGGCCATATGGAGACAGCACAGTCCCTGCAGAGAGGCTCAAGCGGCCAAAGATTAAAGCTTCTATCGTTGTTCCGCTAAGGTTTCAGGAAAAAATTCTAGGCGTTTTTTGCCTGAACACAATGTCTGCCAATAAACGGTTTAATCAGAACAATCTTCTTTTGCTTGATCAGCTTGGAAAACTTGCAAGCGTCGCTCTTGCCAGAACTAGTGTCAATTGAAGTCGTAACTTCCTCTCGCAAGTACTAAAATTTAAAATTCCAATCATCCGTTTTGTAACGAGCCTTAGCAAGCTGCTCGATTTCCTCATAAGGTATTTGTTCCAGCCGCTCGCGTGCATTCCATGAATTTTGAAGCGCTTCTTTAATTTTTTGCGAGGGGACGTTTATATTCGTTAAAAAGTTCTTGTGCACTCGGTTTCCTCGGTAAGAAGGTCGGCGTGAAGGGAGAGGAATGAATTTTTCAATGACTGAAATGTCGAAATCCAGTAAAAAGGTACCATGAAAAAGGAGAACGTGTCGCTTTCGCCGTTGTGCATTGCCTGAGAATTTCAATGTGTTCAAGGCGAGATCGCTAAAGCCTTCCACTCCAATTTTACTTGCCACAAGCGGCTGCAATGCTTCTTTGTGCCGCTCCATAATGTACGAGTTGGTTTCGGTAATTCGGCTGAGTTTATGTGAATTTTCGATCCTTAAAATCAGTGAGAAATTGAGGCAACCTGGTCCTTGCAGAATGGTTCCGCCGCCTGAAGAGCGTCTCAAAATTGGAATTGCGCTTTTTTGGCAGGAAGATAAATTTACCTCCGAACGAATTTTGCCCGAATATCCCACGACTACGAAAAACTGTGTCGGCTCCCAGAATCTTAGAATTTCATGGGGATAGCCGTCTTCGCACACGTCTAGAAGCGCCTCATCACAGGCTAAATTATGTTCCGGCGTCATAAAAGTTAAGTCTGTATATTTCATAAAATTACGATATAATACATCATACCAAACTCCTACCGGCGAGAAAAGTCAACTTCTCGTTCGATTTCAACAATGAAAAAAGGTCTACAAATTCAGGACAAACCGCTTTGTGTAAAGTTTTACTTTAAAAAAGCGTTGCTTTGAAATAGCGGTTGACCCGATGCAAGAAAATCTTTATAGAGTAACACCTTAAAAAAACAGAGAGTTTGTTATCCTTTCAGGTGCAAAAGTGAAAACAAAGAGGCGAAACAAGCAGACTTCTAAAATTGGAAGTCGCAATAGGACCGTTTCCGTGACTGAGAAAACCGATTTGAAGCCGAACATAAAAATCTCAGCATCAACGGAATATTCGCCGGTCAATACTCCTTACCTCAACACAATCCCCGTAGAAAAGGAAGTGCCTTATCCGGGAGACCGCGAACTTGAACGCCGGATTAAAAGTTTTATCCGTTGGAACGCAATGGCGATGGTCGTCAAAGCCAATCGAATTTACGAAGGTCTCGGCGGACATATTTCCACTTATGCCTCATGCGCAACATTGTATGAAGTAGGATTTAATCATTTCTTTCGGGGCGGAAATGGAAAGAACGTTGCCGACTTTATTTATTTCCAGGGCCATGCTTCTCCCGGCAATTACGCCCGCGCTTATTTGGAGAGAAGATTTGACGCAAAACTGCTTCATCATTTTCGCCAGGAGTTAGCTGAAGGTGGCGGGCTTTCCTCGTACCCCCATCCATATTTGATGCCGGAGTTTTGGCAATTTCCTTCCGTTTCAATGGGCCTTGCCCCTATTACTTCGATTTATCAAGCGCGTTTCAACCGTTACTTAAAGGCAAGAGGTTTTTTGAAAGGCCCAGAGCCGCGCGTTTGGTGTTTTGTCGGAGACGGTGAGGCCGATGAGCCAGAGACTTTAGGCGCGCTTACTTTGGCCTCACGTGAAAATCTAGATAATTTGGTTTGGGTTGTTAATTGCAATTTGCAGAGATTGGACGGCCCGGTGCGAGGCAATGGGAAAATTATTCAGGAATTGGAAGGCGCTTTCCGTGGAGCAGGCTGGAATATCATCAAAGTAATTTGGGGATCGGATTGGGATGCGCTTTTGAAAGCCGATCGCTC
>MHFM01000070.1:0-16110 GCA_001804205.1 Omnitrophica bacterium RIFCSPLOWO2_01_FULL_45_10b | reverse complement strand
ACCCTCAAAAAGTTTACAACGCTTATAAAGCAGCTGCGGAGCATAAAGGTCAGCCCACGGTTATTCTCGCTAAAACGGTAAAAGGTTATGGCATGGGAGAAGCCGGTGAGGGCAGGAACATTACTCATCAGCAGAAAAAACTGAACGAGAAAGAATTAAGGGAATTCCGTGACCGATTTGGTGTTCCCATGAGCGATGAGGAAGTGGCAAACGCCCCGTTTTATCGTCCACCCCTTGAAAGTCCGGAGACGAAATATTTGCTGGAGCGGAGAAAAGCGCTCGGCGGCTTTGTGCCGGCGCGTAAAATTAAACCGGAAACCATTGAAATTCCGAACAGGGATTACTTTTCTGAATTTTTGAAAGGATCTGGTAAACTTGCGGCTTCAACAACCATGGCCTTTGTTCGGGTGTTGAGCAAATTGTTACGGCATGAAATCATTGGAAGGCGGATTGTGCCGATTATTCCGGATGAAGCCAGAACATTCGGTTTGGATGCGCTCTTCCGCCAAATTGGAATTTATGCTCCGGAAGGCCAGCTCTATGAGCCGGTTGATCGGGAAACGCTTTTGTATTATCACGAAACAAAGGACGGCCAAATTTTGGAAGAGGGAATTACCGAAGCCGGTTCAATGTCTTCTTTTGTGGCCGCCGGCACTTCTTATGCGACTCATGGTTTAACCATGTTTCCATTTTTCATTTATTATTCGATGTTTGGATTTCAGCGAATTGGCGATTTGATGTGGCTTGCGGGAGACATTAAAGCGAAGGGATTCTTGTTGGGCGCTACCGCGGGGCGCACCACGCTAAACGGCGAAGGCCTTCAGCACGAAGACGGACACAGCCATCTTTTAGCCAGCACGATTCCTACCTTAGTGACTTATGATCCGGCGTTTGCGTATGAAGTTGCCGTCATTGTCCAAGATGGCATGCGGCGTATGTACCAAGAAAAAGAAGATATTTTCTATTATTTAACTTTGTATAATGAGAATTATGAAATGCCGCCAATGCCGAAAGGCGTTGAAGAAGGGATCTTGAAAGGGCTTTATAAATTTCGTAAAGGCGCTAAAGATAAAAAATGCAAAGCTCATATTTTTGGAAGCGGCCCGATTTTGCGTGAAGCTTTAAAAGCCCAAACGATTTTGGAGCGGTATGATGTTTCGGCCGATGTTTGGAGTGCTACGAATTACAAGCAGCTTCGAACTGATGCGCTTCAAGTGAAGCGGCGGAATATGCTTCATCCGGCATCGGAGCCGAAAAAATCATATTTGGAAAAAATCCTCGAAAAGGAGGAAGGCGTTTTTGTGGCTGTTTCCGATTATATGAAAATCATTCCGGACCAAATTGCGCCGTGGGTTCCGGGCGGTTTGATGACTTTGGGTACGGATGGCTTTGGCCGAAGCGATACGCGGGTAAATCTCAGGCGTTTCTTTGAAGTGGATGCCGAATTGACCGTTGTTGCGACACTTTATGCCCTTTGCCAAAAAGGGGCTGTTAAGAAACAGACGGTTGAGAAGGCCATTAAAGATTTGAAAATCGATCCGGAAAAAGCTTTCCCTGTTTGTATTTAAAGATTCAAGAATCATTTTAAAGGAAATCATCATGCAAATTAAAATTCCGTTTCTTGCTGAAGGCGTTCACTCTGGCACGGTCGTGAGTATTTTGGTGAAAGAGGGCGATCACGTTAAAAAAGAGCAAACCGTTTTAGAACTTGAGACGAATAAAGCGACGGCGCCGATTCCTTCGCCCGCATCGGGCACCATCACGAAAATTTTAGTGAAAGAGGGCGTGGAAATATCCGTTGGGCAGGCGATTATGTCCCTTTCTGAAGAAGGCGCTGCCAAAGAACCCGCAAAAGGAGTGGGGAGCAAACCAGCACAAGAAAAAGAGGCGCCCACCATCACAGAAGCAGGAGATGCATCCGAGGAGTATACTTATGAGTCTAAGAGCGGCGCTTTGCCTCCGGCATCGCCTTCGGTTCGAAAAATGGCCTTGGAATTAGGGATTGATCTTACAAAAATCCGCGGCACAGAACGAGGCGGAAGAATCACGGTTAAAGATCTTAAAGCCTATGTTCAACGCTTAAAAGCAGGAAGCCCGCAAAAATCCGAAAAGCCTGCTCCTGTCAGCATTGATTTTTCCAAATGGGGGCCTGTAAACCGCAAGCCAGTGTCATCGACTCGGCGTACCATTGGCCAGAAAATGTATGAATCGTGGACCACGATTCCCCATGTGACTCAATTTGATGAGGCAGACATTACGGCTCTTCTCGAACTCAGAAAAAAATATGCTCCATCCTATGAAAAGAAAGGAGCTCGCTTAACCGTTACCGGCATTCTTTTAAAAGTAGCCGTTCAAGCGCTAAAAAAATTCCCAATTTTTAATTCGAGTTTGGATGAATCGAAAAATGAGCTTGTGTGCAAGCATTATTACCATTTGGGAGTTGCGGTTGATACCGAACAGGGCTTGCTTGTTCCGATTCTCAAAGATGCCGATAAAAAATCTCTTTTGGATCTTTCGATTGAACTGGCTCAACTTTCTGAAAAGGCAAGACAGCGCAAGATTTCTTTAGAAGATGTTCAGGGGGGAACCTTTACCATTTCAAATTTAGGAAGCATTGGCGGCGGCCATTTTACCCCTATTGTGAACAAACCTGAAGTTGCGATCTTGGGCGTGGGACGCGGAATTGTGAAACCAATTGTTAAAGATGGAAAAATACAAACACGGACCATGCTTTCACTCGGCCTTTCCTATGATCATCGGGTTGTTGACGGAGCAGACGGAGCGCGATTTATCCATGAAATGGTGCAAGGGCTTGAGCATTTTAAGGAAGAGTATTTTACAATTCGTCAAGTTGAAGAGAAAAAAACCGCAAAGAAGACCACACAAAAAGTTAAGCGATGAACCCCATTGAAACTGAAATTGTGGTTGTCGGTGCCGGCCCCGGTGGTTACGCAGCGGCCTTTTATGCGGCTGATAAAGGAAAAAAAGTAATTTTGGTAGAGCAAGACAAACGTTTAGGCGGAGTTTGTCTTAACCGCGGGTGCATTCCTTCCAAAGCATTGCTTCATGTAACCAAATTGATTACGGAGGCAAAAGAATCAACGGCAAGGGGAATTACATTCGGCGCGCCTAAAATTGAATTGGATAAGATGCTCGCCTGGAAAGAATCAATTTTGGAAAAACTGTCTCAGGGCATTGCCGCTTTGGCCCAAAGAAGAGGGGTTGAAGTTTTGTACGGTAGAGGACATTTTGAAGATTCAACAACGTTGCGAGTCGAAACTTCAAGCGGCCAGAAATTCATCAAATATGAAACGGCGATCCTTGCCGTTGGTTCTCAACCTGCAATGCCATCAGCATTTGATCTTGGCAACAAACGGATCATGACTTCAACAGAAGCTTTGGAGCTTGAAGAAGTTCCCGAAAGTCTTTTGGTTGTCGGCGGTGGCTACATCGGTATGGAATTAGGGACCGTGTATGCGACGTTGGGAAGCAACGTAGTTATTGTGGAAGCGATGAATTCAATTCTGATGGGTGTTGATTCGGATTTGATTCGGCCCGTGAAAAGTTACGCCGAGAAAGCTTTTAAGGAAATTCGTCTCAATACCAAAGTTTTGAAAATGGAAACAAGCGGAAAGCAAATTAAGGTGACCATGGAAATCGAAGGGGCTAAGAAAGAAGAGTTGTACGATCGAGTGCTTGTTTCCGTGGGCCGTGCACCGAATTGTGATGATCTTGGGCTTGAAAATACAAAGGTTGTAAGAGATGAGAAGGGATTTGTAAAAGTAAATTCGAAACAACAGACCAGCGTCCCGCATATCTATGCCATTGGCGATGTTGCCGGAGGCGCTTTGTTGGCTCATAAAGCTTCAAGGGAAGCGCGGATTGCCGTGGAAGTGATCGCTGGAGAAGAAAGTGTTTTTCAAAGCGTTATCCCAGCCGTTGTCTTTACCGATCCCGAAGTAGCGTGGTGCGGGCTTACGGAAATGGAGGCAAGGGAAAAGGGAATTCAAGTGACCGTATCCCGCTTTCCTTGGTCTGCCTCCGGAAGGGCCTTAAGTTTTGACAGGCCTGATGGCTTGACCAAGCTCATTGTCGAGCCTGGAACAGAGCGCATTTTAGGAGTTGGTATTTGTGGTTCAGGTGCCGGGGAATTAATTGGTGAAGGTGTTTTAGCCGTTGAAATGGGTGCAACGGTGAAAGATCTTGCGGAATCCGTTCATCCTCATCCGACCTTATCAGAAACATTGATGGAATGCGCGGAAATGTTTTACGGCCATTCTACGCATGCTTTTGTACGTAAAAGATCACCTCAGGAGTAAATTCCGACGTTCACCCTCAAAAAATGTTGCGCCCTTAGCTCAGCCTGGTAGAGCATCTGACTCTTAATCAGTGGGTCGAAGGTTCGAATCCTTCAGGGCGCACCATTCTGTTTCTCCTTGAAGAATCTCCAAGATTCACTATAATATTAAGGTTTTGCTTTTATAAGATTCGAGCTATCAATCACTTAGATTATTTTTTGTTGCAGTATGCGGGAGTAGCTCAGTGGTAGAGCGCAACCTTGCCAAGGTTGATGTCGCGGGTTCAAATCCCGTCTCCCGCTCCAGTTTTCCAAAGGAAAACTGGAGCGAGGCTCGCCGCTGCGCGGCGGTGTTTTCTCCGCCGCTTATTTTATCGAGGATATGAAATTGAAAGTGGATATAAAAGAGATAAGTTCATGTGAAAAGATTTTGACCATCGACGTTCCTTCCGAGATGGTGACAGAGGAATTTTCTGCCTTTTATCAAGAGGTTGGAAAGCGGGCAAAAATTCCGGGTTTCCGCCCGGGCCATGCGCCGAAGCAGGTAGTGGCGCTTCATTTTCGCGATCAGGCGCGTCAAGAAGTTTGGAAGCAACTTGTTTCGCGTACGCTCCAAGATGCAGTCCGCCAGAAAGAAATTCCGATGATTGGATACCCACATGTTGAGAACGTGGAATTTGATGAAACGCGGCTTAAGTTTAAAGCTCGCGTTGAGACGCGGCCGAAAATCAAAATTGATAAATATGCAGGCCTTGCGCTTAAACGAGATCCTCTTCAGGTTAGTGAAGCTGAGATGACAGACGCGCTCCGGCGAATTCAGGAATCGCACGCGAAGTTTCAAGCGGTAGAAAATCGCGAGGCGCAATTGGGGGACTTCCTTGTATGTGATTACCGGTTAGAAGTTGATGGGCGAGAGCTTGAAAAGCGCGAAGGCGAATGGATTGAGATTCAGGAAAAAGATTATCTCGAAGGATTTTCTAGGCAGCTCATCGGCGCAAAAACTGGCGAGGCTAAAGAAGTCGTCATTATTTTTCCACCGGATTATGCACGGAAAGAACTCGCATCAAAAGAGGGGCATTTTTTCATTACGGTTCGCGAGATTAAAGAAAAAAAACTTCCCTCACTGGACGACGAATTGGCCAAAGAAACAGGTGAATATGAAACGCTCGAGGGCTTAAAAAAAGCGATCCACAACGATTTTGAAAATCATAAGCGTTTGGAGATTGAACGAAAACTGGAACATTTACTTTTGGATGAACTAGTTAAAAAGTCCAAATTTGAAATTCCTTCCGGAATGGTCGAGCGAAGGTTAAATGCGTTGATAGAAGATCAAATTCGGGGACTTATTTCCCGTGGAGCTAAGGAAGAAGAAGCAAAAGCTCAAGAAGGGGAACTTCGAAAAAATATGGCTTCCCATGCTGAAAAACAGGTGAGAATTTCATTTCTTTTGGATGAAATTGCAAATCGAGAGCATATTGAGGCGAATGAGGCGGATCTTGCGAAAAAGTATGATGAGATGGCCCAGCAAGCACGCCGCTCTGCCGAAGAAGTAAAAGCGTATTATTCGAAAGAGGAGGAACGCAGGCAATCTCTTCTTCAACAAATTGTAAGTGAAAAAACAATTCAGTGGCTTAAAGATAAAGCAACGATTACAGAGCATGAGAACAAAGGAGGAAAGCGATGAGCGGTTATTTAGTTCCTATGGTGATCGAACAAACAGGTCGTGGCGAACGTGCTTATGATATTTATTCAAGGCTTCTTAAGGATCGAATTGTGTTTATCGGAACACCCATTGATGACACCATTTGTAATTTAATTATTGCGCAGATTTTATTCCTTCAGATGGAAGATGCGGCAAAGGACATTAATGTCTATATCAACAGCCCGGGCGGAAGTGTGACTGCGGGGCTTGCCATTTACGATACGATGCAGTTTGTCAAATGTGACGTCTCAACTTATTGCGTGGGACAAGCGGCAAGCATGGGCGCTCTTTTGCTGGCGGCTGGCACTAAAGGAAAACGTTACTCGCTTCCGCATGCGCGCGTCATGATTCATCAGCCATGGGGCGGAGCTCAGGGCACTGCTTCTGACATCAGCATTCACGCCAAAGAAATTTTAAAACTGAAGGATGAGCTGGCCCGTATTTTAGCCAAACATACTGGCCAGTCTTTAGATCGGATTGAAAAGGATTCAGATCGGGACTTTTTTATGTCAGCGGGTGAAGCAAAAGCATATGGTCTCGTTGACGAAGTGATCGAATCTCGCTCTGACGTTCCAGGTGGTAAAAAGTAACTCTTCAGAAATGACGAAACGGAATATCTTGCTGACCCCGGGGCCGACACCGGTTCCGCCCCAAGTGCTTCAGGTGATGGCGGAGCCTATTTTTCACCACAGGACACCGCGCTACCGTAAATTGTTCGGTGAAGTTTCGGAAGGTTTGAAAGGCATTTTCCGGACCGCTCAGAGCGTTTATACCTTTACCGGGTCGGGGACGCTCGCTATGGAAGCAAGCGTTGTTAATTTTCTTTCACCCGGAGATAAAGTGATTGCCCTTGAAGCCGGTAAATTTGGCGAGCGGTGGGGAGAAATTGCGGCGCGTTATCAATTAAACGCCGTTCGAATCAAAGTTCCTTACGGCGAAACCATTTCACCAGACGAAGTCGGCAAGGCTTTAAAACAGAATCCCGACGCCAAAGCGGTTTTTGGAACGCATTGCGAAACTTCAACCGGGGCGTTGCTGGACATTCAAGCCATTGCCAAAGCGGTGTCCAATACACCCGCCATTTTTGTGGTGGATGCGATTAGCGCTCTTGCGGCAGATCGGCTTGAAATGGATGTGTGGGGAATCGATATTGTGGTCAGCGGTTCGCAGAAGGGGCTTATGATTCCGCCCGGCCTTACGTTTTTAGCGGCAAGCGAAAAAGCGAAAGTACTGAATAAAACTGCCAAGCTACCTCGTTATTATGTCGATCTCACTCAGTATGAAAAATCGCTTAAAGATTCTGATACGCCTTTTACACCGGCCCTTACCTTGGTTTTGGCGTTGAGAGAAGCAATTCACATGATTCAGAAAGAAGGAATTGAAAAAGTTTGGACTCGCACCGCAGAACTTGCCAATTACACACGCGAGGCCATCAAAAAACTTGGACTTGAACTCTTTTCGAAACGGCCGGCCAATACGCTTACTGCGGTTAAAGTGCCTGCGGGAATCGAGGGAGAGAAACTTGTTTCTATTATGCGGGATGAAAAGGGAGTTACCATGGCCGGCGGCCAAGGAGAGATGAAAGGGAAGGTTTTTAGAATTGCACATATGGGATTTATTACGCACGCGGATTTAGAAACCGGAATAGCGGTTTTGAAAGAAACGCTCAATGAACTAAAAAGCAAAGGCTCCAACAAGGTTTCTGTATGAAATCAAATTTTAAAGTTTTAATCAGCGATCCTCTGGGTGAACGCGGACTTGAGGTTTTTAAAAAAGAGCCTCAAATTACAGTCGACGTCCGAAGCGGGCTTTCGCCGCAAGAGCTTAAGAAGATCGTCGCTGATTATGACGCGATCGTTGTTCGTTCAGGGACGCACCTAACAGGTGAAATTATTAAAGCGGCAGCGCGCCTAAAAGTTATTGGTCGTGCCGGCGTCGGTGTAGATAACGTGGATTTAGATGCTGCGACCAAGCAAGGCGTTATCGTCATGAACACACCTGAAGGCAATACAATCTCGACTTCAGAACACACAATGTCACTCCTGATGGCTTTGGCCCGAAATATTCCTCAAGCTCATGCGAGCGTTCGCGCGGGCGAATGGAAGCGCGCCCATTTTGTGGGTGCTGAGTTAAACGGGAAAACGCTGGGGATTGTTGGATTTGGCAGGATTGGCCGTGAGGTTGCCGTGCGGGCCAATGCTTTCGGGATGAGGGTATTGGCCTACGATCCGTTCATTGCCAAGGAAAATCTGCGCCAACTGGGAGTTGAATTCTCAGATTTTGAATTATTGCTCAAAACGTCTGATTTTATAACCCTGCACGTCCCTTTAACTGACACAACCAAAAACATCATTAATGAAAAGGCGATTCAAATGATGAAACAAGGGGTGTTTCTTATTAATTGCGCGCGGGGGGGTTTGATTGACGAAAAAGTTTTGTATGATGCACTCAAATCGGGCCATGTGCGCGGCGCTGCTTTGGATGTGTTTGAAAAAGAGCCCCCAGACAAAAACCCTCTTCTTTCATTAAATCAGGTTGTGGTGACACCTCATTTGGGGGCCGCTACTCAAGAAGCCCAAGAAAATGTCGGGATTTCAGTGGCTCATCAAGTGGTGGACGCGCTTTTGGAACGGGGAATCCGCAATGCCGTGAATCTTCCCTCGGTTGATTTTGAAACCATGAAGGTTTTAAAGCCATGGCTGATTTTAGCGGAACGGCTTGGTTCGATGCAAGCCCAGCTTTTTGGAGGGGGCTTCAGAGAGGTTTCAATTCGTTATGGTGGAGAAGTCGCCAATTTTAACTTAGCCCCTCTTACCATTGCTGTGATCAAGGGGCTCCTGACACCGATTTGCGGCGAGACAGTGAATTATGTCAACGCTCCCGCCATCGCCAAAGAGCGCGGCATTACCGTGAGCGAAAGCAAAACGACACAGGCTGAGGATTTTACCACCTTTATTACCGTTGAAGTGATGATGGATCATCAAAAAAACTTGATGATGGGAACGCTGTTTGGAAATCAAGATCCGCGCATTGTCCGAATCAACGAGTTTTTTCTTGAAGTGATTCCCAAAGGTGATGTTTTGGTGATTCACAATGAAGATAAACCCGGTGTCGTTGGCGGCGTTGGAACCATTTTGGGCAAGAATAAAGTCAACATTGCCGAGATGACCCTCGGCCGCGTTGTGAAGGGCGCAAAAACTTTTGCGATGACGGTAATTAACACAGATGAAGCCGTTCCTGCGCACGTGTTAAAAGAATTAAAAGCATTCAGCCCGATCATCGATGCTAAGGTCATCAAATTCTAAACGTACTTTTGAGCTTTCCGTCCATCCATGAAGAAAAATAAAAGTCGAAATGTAATCCTGGTAGGTGCCCAATGGGGCGATGAAGGGAAAGGGAAAATTATCGATCTCTTGGCTCGCAAAAGCGATTACATTGTGCGCTATCAAGGCGGAAACAACGCAGGGCATACGGTATGTTTTGACGACCAAAAAATTGTACTTCATTTAATTCCTTCCGGTATTTTGCACCCCAAGAAAATCTGCGTTTTAGGGAATGGTGTTGTGATTGACTTAGAAGCGTTTTTTAAAGAGATTAATACGCTCGCGAAAAGAGGCGTTTCCGTTAAGGGCCGGCTTTTTGTCAGTGATCGGGCGCATTTGATCTTTCCTTTTCATCGTCTGATGGACCAACTTCGCGAGGACCATAAGGGAAGTGAGAAAATCGGAACCACAAAAAAGGGAATCGGTCCTTGTTATGCGGATAAAGCGAATCGCTTGGGAATCCGCCTGGTGGATCTGATGAATCCCCGCGTTTTTAGAGAACGCCTCCGGTTATTGCTGACGGAAAAGAATCTAATGCTCAAGAAGATTTTTAATCATGCGCCTTTCTCGTTTGAGCGTATTCACGGGACTTATGCAGCTTACCGAAAACGGATCGCCCCCTTTATCCAAGATACAAGTTTGCTTTTGGAGAATGCGTCTCGCAAAGGCAAGCGCATTTTATTTGAAGGCGCGCAGGGGACGCTTTTGGATGTGGATTATGGGACTTACCCCTTTGTCACTTCTTCCAATGCTTCTGCGGGAGGTGCGATTGTTGGGACAGGAATCGGCCCTTCTCGAATCGATGAGGCAATCGGTGTCGTCAAAGCTTATACCACCCGAGTTGGCGAAGGCCCGTTTCCAACCCAATTTCCGCCAGATTTAATGGCTCATATTCGCGAGCGTGGTGAAGAATATGGAGCGACCACTGGCCGGCCTCGACGGTGCGGATGGTTTGATGCGTTAGTAGCGCGCCATTCAGTTTTGGTGAATGGCTTAAGCAAGGTCATTGTGATGAAACTCGATGTTTTGGACCAGCTTAAAAAAATAAAAATCTGCACTGCTTATCGGTTTCGAAGCAAGCGTTATAACCGTTTTCCTTCTGATATTGAGGTTCTGGAAAAGGCGGAGCCTATCTATGAAGAGCATCCAGGCTGGCTTGTATCCACCAAATCTGCTCGTCAATGGAACGATTTACCGATGAACGCACGGCGGTATATCAAGCGATTAGAAGCATTGCTTCAAGTTCCTATCTCAATTGTTTCTGTCGGCTCCGAACGCTTGGAAACGATTTATATCGATGCAAGCTACATCTAATCTTCCTCGGCATGTGGCAATTATCATGGATGGCAATGGCCGTTGGGCCAAGGAGCGGGGCCTTCCAAGAATTCACGGCCATCAAAAGGGGATGGAAACAATCCGAGCCATTGTGCGCACGGCCCGCGAACTTGGAATTCAATACTTAACCCTGTATGCCTTCTCGAAGGAAAACTGGGCCCGTCCTAAAGCCGAAGTCAACTTTCTCATGAATCTTCTTTCGCAGTATTTGGATTCGGAGTTGAATGAATTAAATGAAAATCAAATCCGCTTCAATGTCATTGGCAGGCTCGAAGATCTTCCGCCCGCAATTCAAGGAACCATCAAACGGAATATAAAATTGACCCAAAACAATAAGGGTCTCGTGCTGACCTTGGCATTAAGTTATTCCAGCCGTATTGAGATTGTCAATGCAGCGAAGCGCCTGTGTGAAAAAGTAACATCAGGGAATTTGAAAATTGAAGAAATTAATGAGGCCATATTTTCAAAGGAACTTAGTACGGCAGGAATGCCAGATCCTGATCTTTTAATTCGCACAAGCGGCGAACTTCGCATTAGCAATTTCCTCCTGTGGCAGATTTCCTATACCGAGATTTATGTGAGCGATAAGTATTGGCCCGATTTTGCAAAACAGGATTTTCTCAATGCCATAAAGGATTTTCAAAAGCGGGAACGCCGCTACGGCCGCGCAGAGACGAACGAGGCGGGTCATGATTGAGGCCAAGCAATTGCTCAAACGGCTCGGATGGTCAACCGTGTTCATTTCAGTTTCGATTTACGCCATTTTTTTCGCGCCCTTTTTTATTTTTTTGGCGATGGTTGAAGTTTTTATTGTGATCGGGTTGCTTGAATATTTTAATTTGGCTCAGAAAAAAGGTTTTTTTATCAACCGCTATTTGGGTTTGATGTTCGGTGTGTTGTTGCCTCTCCCTCATTATTTTCCGGGCGATGCCATTGTGTTGACCGTTGCTCTTTTATGCTTGTTTATTTTTAATTTTCATCGGGCATTTAAAGGCAATGCCATTCTCAGCACGGCTTTGACTTTATTCGGCCTCATTTATGTGGCTTGGTTTTTTTCCTTTTTGACAAAAATACGCGCATTGGAAAATGGAGCGCTTTGGGTTTTTTATATCATTTTTATTATTAAAGCAGGCGATGCGGCCGCTTATTTTGCGGGAAAACAATTTGGGAAGAATAAGTTGATTGCTCACGTCAGCCCTAACAAATCTGTGGAAGGGGCTGTGGCTGGCTTTTTGGTGACTGTCATTTTATCTTTGCTGTCCAAATTTTACCTTCCAAACACGCGGCTTTTGCATTTTGCCGTTTTAGGGGTTGTTTTCGGCCTCCTAAGCCAATTGGGTGATTTAGCGGAAAGTTTATTGAAGCGAGACGCTGGAGTAAAAGATTCAGGAGTCATTCCGGGACTGGGCGGCGTTTTGGATATTATTGATAGTCTTTTATTAACTCTTCCGATCTTGTATTATTATCTGGTTGTAGCTCAAAACCTTTGAGGCAAAGAGATCTCGAATGACGAAAATTTCAATTATTGGATCCACAGGTTCAATTGGGATTAATACCCTAAGGGTTGTAGAGGCGCATCCCAAGGCCTTAAGTGTTGTTGCGCTTTGTGCCCGGAGAAATGTAAAGCTTCTTTTTGAGCAAGCGAAGAAGTTTCGCCCTCAGTTGGTATGTCTGTTTGAGTCTGACGAGGCGCCATGGCTTGAGCGCAAATTAAAGCCGCTTGGCATCCATGTGGTTACAGGACCGGACGGTTTAATTGTTGCCAGCACCCTAGCAAGTGCCGATAAAATTGTTTTCGCGCTTGTTGGTGGAGTAGGCCTGAAACCGATTTTTGCAGCCGTTAAGGCCGGAAAAACAGTTGCCATTGCCAACAAAGAGCCGTTGGTCATGGCAGGTGAATTGCTTCAAAAAGAAGCGACGCGGACTCATGCGCAATTGATTCCGATTGATAGCGAACATTCCGGCTTGTGGCAATGTTTGGAAGGCAGAGACAGGAAAACGATTAAGAAACTCATTCTCACTTCTTCAGGAGGCCCTTTTTTCGGCCGAACAATCAATTTTCGAAATGTGACAGCTCGCCAGGCTCTCCGCCATCCGAAATGGAAAATGGGGCCTAAAATTACAATTGATTCCGCCACACTGATGAATAAAGGTTTGGAAGTCATTGAAGCAACCAATCTTTTTGGCGTGTCTTTGGATCAAGTGGATGTTGTGATCCATCCGGAAGCCGTGATCCATGCGCTTATTGAATTTGTAGACGGTGCCCAACTGGCCCATCTTGGTATTACCGACATGAGGCTTCCGATTCAATATGCGCTCAGTTATCCGACGCGGTTTGTTAATTCCATTCCCAGCTTGGATTTGGCCGGTGTGAAGTCATTCCATTTTTTTAAGCCGGATCAAAAGCGTTTTCCTTGCCTTGGATTAGGTTATGAAGCCAAACGCTCTGGCGGCACCATGCCAACCGTTTTGAACGCGGCCAACGAAATTGCCGTTCAAAAATTTTTAAATGGCGCTTGTCGTTTTACCGATATCCCAAAAACCATTGAACGAGTCATGGGACTTCATCGGGTTGTACGAAATCCTGCATTGAATCAAATTTTAGAGGCTGATACATGGGCACGGTCAGAAGCGCAAAATGATTAATTTTTTAAGCCAGTTAATTCCCACTGCAATTACGCTTGGCGTTTTGATTTTTATTCATGAGCTGGGCCATTTCCTTGCCTGCCGACTTGCAAAGGTTGGCGTCGAAAAATTTTCTATTGGTTTTGGGCCGGAATTATTGAATTGGCAGGGGAAGGAAACACGTTATTCCCTTTCGTTAATTCCGTTCGGTGGCTTTGTGAAGCCAATGGGCGAAACCTTTGAAGAAATTGAAAAACGCGGCGGTACGGCAAACCCCAACGATTACCTGGCCGCATCGCTTTGGAATCGTTTTTTGATTTTGATTGCCGGTGTCGGCATGAATTTTTTGTTCGCTTATTTTCTTTTTGTTTGTGTGATGCTTGCCGGGCGCCCTGTGCTTTCCACAACGATCGGAGGTTTTGTGGAAGGTTTTCCTGCAGAAAAGAGCGACCTGCGGGTAGGCGATCAAGTGATTCGTTTAAATGGCACGGCTGTTTCGAATTGGCAAGAGATGACCATGCGTATTTTAGAAAACGAAGGTGCCGATCTTGAATTTTCAGTGATTCGTAACGGCCAATCAGTGATCGTACATGTGATGCCCCAACTTTCTGAGGGTAAAGATATTTTCGGGCAACTCAGGCGTCTGCCAAGAATTGGCATTAAGCCATCAGAGGAGTTTATCAAAGAGCGGTATAAACTTCGTGAAGCTTTGATTAAAGGAGCTCAGTTTGAGTGGCAGCTTACGGCCCTTACGTATGAGGCGCTGTGGCGATTAGTCATAGGGCAATTGTCGTTTAAAATGATCAGCGGCCCTATCGGAATTGTTTCAATGGCTGGAAGTGCTGCTCAAATGGGATTCGTTGCCCTTCTTCAATTTACCGCCGTTTTAAGCGTTTCCTTGGCCGTCATTAATTTACTTCCAATCCCAGCGCTAGACGGAGGGCATCTCTTTTTTCTTCTGATCGAAGCCATCCGAAGAAAGCGTGTCAGCCTCGCCTTTCAGGAACGGGTGACCCAAATTGGATTTTATGTCTTAATGACGTTAATGGTTCTTGTTGTTTATAATGACCTGATTAACATCGGTGCCATTGAAAAGTTAAAGTCCCTTGTTTTTCACCCGGGTTGACGGATGCGCTGGACCAAAACATTAATTCCTACCCTCAGGGAAGTTCCGAAAGAAGCTGAAGCGACAAGCCATCAGCTGTTATTGAAAGCGGGCTTCATCCGCAAACTAGCTTCCGGAGTTTACAGCTATCTTCCGCTTGGTCTTAAAGTGCTGCAGCGAGTTTCGGAAGTCATCCGAGAGGAAATGAACCGCTCGGGCGCCATCGAGTTGTTGCTTCCCGCTTTACAACCCGCTGAAATTTGGAAACAAAGCGGCCGATACGATGCGCTTGGCGCGGATAAAATCGCCTTTCGAAACCGGTCTGACCAAGAATTTGTTTTAGGCCCTACCCATGAAGAAGTCATTACGGAGTTAGCCGCCGCTTATTTGAAAACCTATCAAGTTTTTCCGAAAATTCTCTATCAAATTCAAACAAAATTCCGCGATGAGCTTAGGCCACGTTTCGGAATTATCCGAACAAAAGAATTCGTCATGAAAGATGCCTATAGTTTTGATATCGATCAGGCCGGACTCGATAAAAGTTATCAATTGATGTACGAAACTTATCAGCAGATTTTCAAGCGCTTGAATCTTTCCGTTGACCCGGTGGCAGCTGATCCCGGTATCATGGGCGGGAATATGTCTCATGAATTTATGGTGCGCTCTCCTTACGGGGAAGATCGAATTGCGAACTGCGCAGGATGCGGGTTTGTCGCAAGCCGCGATATTGCTGGGCGCGCTGTGGTAAAATCAGACGCCCCTTCTTCAAATCAAAAATTAGAAGCCTTTGATACCCCGAATCTTAGAACAATTGATGAGATGACCTCGCGATTTGGATTAAAACCGAGCCAATTGGTGAAGACCTTGATTTATCTGGTGGATGAAAAACCGGTTGCTGCATGCGTGCGTGGTGACCATGAAGTTCATGAAGGAAAATTGAGAAAACTTTTGGGAGCGAAAAGCGTGCGGCTGGCCAATTCCAAAGAAATTGAAAAAATAAGCGGCGCACCCATGGGTTTTGCAGGCCCTATCGGGCTTAAAAATATAGCGATTGTGATTGATGGCGACGTAGCTGCCATGAAAGATTTTGTGACCGGTGCCAATCAAAAGGATAAGCATTTTCGAAATGTCAATCGAGGTCGTGATTTTCAAGCCCAGCACATTGCCGATATTCGTTACATTCAAGAAGGAGATTCTTGCATTCAATGCGGCAAGAAAATCGATTTGACCACCACAATGGAAGTGGGTCATGTATTTAAATTGGGAACGCGATATACCGAACCGTTTGGAGGAGCTTATCGGGCTCAAGATGGGAAGGAATACCCCATCATGATGGGGTGTTATGGTTTGGGCTTAAACCGGATCGTCGCTGCTATTGTGGAACAGCATTCGGATGCCAAAGGAATTCAGTGGCCCGCTTCCGTCACCCCCTATCAAGTGCATTTGATCACCGTCAATCAAGATGATCAAGATACGCGGAAGATTGCCGAGCAAGTGTATGAGGAAATAACGCGCCACGGAATTACTTGCCTTTTTGACGACCGCTCGGATCGGGCGGGTGTAAAATTTAATGACGCTGATCTCATTGGCAATTCAATTCAAGTGATTATCAGTGAACGAAATTTAGCGAAGGCACAATTAGAACTTAAAATCCGCAATACATCAAAAAGTTTTTTAATCCCTCAAAAAGATTTAATCCCTCAAATCCAATCTGCATTGAAAA
>MHFM01000069.1:5002-6521 GCA_001804205.1 Omnitrophica bacterium RIFCSPLOWO2_01_FULL_45_10b | reverse complement strand
CCTTTGCCTTTTTGTCACTCTTATCAATCATTCAGTTGGAAATTTTAAGCATTTTTTGTGGGAACTCGAAGTTGTCGCCTCTTAGCCGCGAGTTATCTAGCCGGATTTAGCATGTCTCGTTGGATTGGGGCATTCCTATTGTTACGCTGTTGTACTTCCGAGCGCGTTTCCTCAGCAATATCAACGCCAAAGCGCACACGACTAACAGTGGAGTTTTTCAATTCTGTACCGCCACCGACTCCAATCTCACCTATTCCCCAGACTTTGATTGCACCGCCACCAGTTGTTTCGTTTGAAGATTCGACTGTTACAGCGACATCGAATTCAAGGGCGGTTCGCTGCTCTTTGACCCCCTTGAAACGAATTTCCCGCCGCGTCTCAGCATTTGCCTCCGAAATTGCTTCGTCGAGATCAACAATAACCTTTTTAACAAATTCTTTAAGTTCCATACAAAAAGAATACCAGATAGGGGTGAGTTGGCAAAATTTATTAGGCCACGGATTTTAGAGTTTAATCGCTATTTTATGCGAGAATACATTTGCTTTTTTTGTTCATTTGTTATGAAGCCATGCTGGTGGAGACGTTTGGGTATGTTTTCCGATCTGTTAACTTTGACTTTCCAACTTTGATAGAGCTCGAGTGTTTTTGAGTAGATCGGATTTCCCATGACCACATCACGTATAAACAGTCCGGCTACGGCATTTTTTTCGACAATCTGCACAAAGGCCGAGTAAACAGACTCGAGGGCGGGATGATCAACCGTTTTAAGATGCCAAATCCTTAACGAGAACTCCTCAAGCATGTTGAATAGATGCACTTCCACATCTAGGATTTCCGGATTCCAAATGGGTTTCTCTTCGGGGCCGCAGAAAAATGCTTCAGACTGAATACGAAACTCTTCCGGATGTTTTTCCCGGATTGTACTCAGATCAGGCAGGTCGAAATCTAGCCTAACAAATCTATAATTCGGATTTGTGTTCCTAATGAGCATCGAGACATCATCCCACTTCGGGACAATCTGCGTTCTGAAAAAAGTTACCTGATCAATAGCAGCAGACGTCTTGTCCTGATTCTTTTTGTAGTAGTAGGTTGCAAGACCAACAGCCAACGAAAATGATCCTATCATCCCGAACACTTTTTCAGTAACTTCGATATTTTTTATCCCGATGATGATTAGGGGTGGCAACGCAATTCCGACCAGCAGGAATCCTATGCTGCGGGCATGGGCGCGCATCACTGTTGAGGGGGCATTGCTTGTTTCCTCTCGCATACATGCAAAATACCAGTTTGGGGTGAATTGGCAAAATTTATGTGTCACCGAGAGCTTGGAGGTTTTGAAGTGCCTCTATGTATTTCTCTGTCATGGGGTGCGTCTGAACTGCCTCAGTGAAACATTTTCGTGCGTCACCATACTGCCCAGATTCTGCATACAAGACCCCCATGTTATTCAAGATAGTTGCATAGACTTTATCCTGACGTAGGTAGTCTAAACAAAGGCCAAAAAATTCTCCCCCAATAA
>MHFM01000069.1:3922-4961 GCA_001804205.1 Omnitrophica bacterium RIFCSPLOWO2_01_FULL_45_10b | reverse complement strand
GAAAGTGCCTCCTTTGGCTGTCTCTCTTTTTTGTGTGCTCGAGCTTGATTAACAAGTACTTGAATGTAATTTGGATCCATGCTTACAAAAAGAATACCACTTGGGGAGGATCCTACAAATCCTAAATCCGTTGGCACTTAGATACAATTTCGTTCAGCATGGGAATCGTCAAGGATGCCCCCAGTAAGAATTGCGAATGAAAATCGTTCGGAATGAGCACTAGCGCCCGTCGTGTTTCATTAATTTTGTTCAAAGCATCAAGTTGAAGCGTTAGCGTCGCGTATAAATTTTTGCAATCTTGTGACTGATTTAGATGTATATAGTCCCACTTTTCTTTGTAGGCTCTTGTCGAGAAATCCATCCAATAAATAGTCGCGGGGTCTTCGTTTCCTTCGACTATCAGTCGCAATTGTTCAATATTGCGACTATTTTCTTCCTTTAGCACAACTTCGGATTGCAACAGTTTCTCATTCCCACTTTGTACTTGCCGCCAAGAAAAAAGGGTGATTGGAATAAGAATACTCAAAACGGTAATAAAGACATGATGTCGGTTTATCCACTCTGTAGATTTAAAATTAGCAAGATAGATATAACCAAAGACAAAAAAGCTTCCATAGTACAAAATAAACCAATAAAATTCCTCCGACGAAAACATGAAGGACAGCCCCATTATCGCTCGCGCAATAACGAAGCTCAATAAAATAATAAAGAGGGGCACAAAGAGTAGTTCCCACCTTTTTATAAACGTCAAAAACTTTTCCCATTCGGAAAGAAACATATATTTGGGGATGTTGGGTAGCCACAACTCTGCAGCACTAAATTTATAAAAAGAATACCAGTACGAGGGGGTTTCGCAAAATTTTTGGTGGGGTGGATGAGAAAAAACCGGGGGGGCCGGTTGGGTGTGGAGTGGAGGGTTATTGTTTAATTATACCACACTTTTGGTATACTGTGCAATAGTTATGCACAGGGGGAAAGCGGCCCTTAATTCAAAGACAGTTGCCAGTGGCTAGTTGCCAGTCAAGTCAGTTTCTAGTTG
>MHFM01000069.1:0-3845 GCA_001804205.1 Omnitrophica bacterium RIFCSPLOWO2_01_FULL_45_10b | reverse complement strand
GCGGTCATTCGAGCGAGTGCGCGCTTTACGATATCTGCAACCATATCCTTTCGCGCCTCTGCGAGGACGGGTAGTGCCGCAAGGACGGATGCGTTCTTTGTGGGAAGCAGTTCCACATTCCCCCCAACATAATCCGCGAGATTCGTGAGAAATTCATCAAGCCATGATGGAGTCACCGTTAACACGCCGTCGAAATCAATTGCAACAGTGTCGTCTTGTGAGAGTGTCGGACGGATGGCGTTAAATGACTCCAATCCCGCCGGACGTGATACGAGGACTCTTCCAAACTTATTGAGCTCTATAGTTGTCATGTTCTCTTAATTTAATATGTAATGACCGCATATGTTCCGCGTACATTCTCGGCGGTTGTGCCAATTTCCATGCGATTGCCGTGCTTCTCAATCATCACCACACCGAGACCTGAACGATATTCAAGACTGATCGGACCGGTTTCGGCAACGCGGCGGACGACCTTGAGACCGTTGCCGCGCTTCTCGGCGGCTCTTCCGGAGATCACTTCCGTAAATGCAACTTTGAGTGCATCCGCGTCGGTATCAAGCTCCGGACGGACGCGACGCAATGTTGCGCGTACGCCCTGTCCTCTGTCTGCCAACACAACGACCTGCTTGCCGCTGTCATATGCAAAGAAAATACCTGGAACGTCGGGCCATTGGCCGATGTTGTGCGCGAACGAGTTGTCTCCGATCTCCCCCACCGCCTGTGTGAGGACTGATACCGTGTCTTCGGGAACACCTACATCGAGCAGGGTCATCGCCATTTTCTCGAGACGTGAAGTGAATCGATCTTGTCGCTCGCAATAAAAATCATCGGAAATGTCCGGTGCCTGCGCGCTCGAAGCCCACGCCCACCCCAGTTTTGGCAGGTCGGATCTAAGGCGCTTGGGGTCCTCCATCAGGTAGTAGCGGGTACCTCCCGGAGAGCGTCTTGCGGGAAATTTGCCGGAAGCATCCCAGTTGCGCAGGGTCTGCTCGGTAACTCCTAAGTATTTGGCAGCTTCGCCTATTTTTACGTCCTTTTCTTCCATTTATAGATTGTAGCAGAAATCTATAAAATTTGCAAGTTTTTGATAGATTTATGGGGTAAATCTATAAAAATTGAGGTATATTGGGGTTTTTTGATAAGATGGGTAGGTCAGTTGCCAGCTTCCAGTGGCTAGTTGCCAGGTAATTCAGAGTCAGTGGATAGTTGCCAGTTGTTAGTTGCCAGTAAAAAATCATGGATCCAATTCAAAATCCTTCGACAGAGCCTGTGGCGGTAGCGAGCGAGGTGCCGGTGAGTGCGCCTGTTACAGATGCTCCGGTGCCTCCACCGCTTCCTTCGGAAGTGCCGAGTGAGCCGGTTGTTGAGCCTGCGGTGGCGACGCCAATCGGCTCAGATACACCGATTGAGCCGATTGCGCCTCAACCAATGCTTCAAACTCCCGCAGAGCCCGCCTCAGCCCCCGTTGCTCCAACTTCCCCACCCGAGCACCCTGCGCCGCCTCCTCCAGACCAGCAAAGCTTCGTCCGAAATCTTATTGCAAAAGGCAGGGAGGTCATTCACCGCAGAAAACAAAAGAAGCTGGAAAAAATCCTCGCCGAGATCGGGAAAAGAGGGGCGATCACCAACAATGGCGTTGAGCAACTGCTCCGCGTTTCCGACGCAACAGCCACGCGCTACCTCGCAGAGCTCGAGAGGGAGGGCAAGGTCACCCACGAGGGTTACGGGCGATCATTGATCTATATTAAGCATTATCAAGGGCCGACGCAGTGAGGCGAGTGGGGCGCATTCGGCAACTCGGCCCGCACAGGGAGAGGGGGTGCGGGGTTATAAATATCACAAACAAAAACCACCTTTTAGGTGGTCTTTGTCTTCACTTGGTTGTATCGCTCTATGAGATCTTTTTGGTCTTGGTTTGCCTTCCTGACAACTCCAGACAACACCTGTTTTTTTGTCTTTGGATCTGCGTTCGTGAAAAAGCTCGAAAATTCAGTTGTCGGCTTTATCTCTTTTGATCCCCAAAATTTAAAATATTTTATCATGTAAGAAGTGTGTTTAGTTCATCCTCAGTGTAACTCTTTTTGAGGTGTGGTTCAACATCATACTCGTTGAGTAACATCTTGTCAATATCATTATTTATATCCTTTATAATAATGGTTAGTTCAACCTTCTTGCCGTACTTCTTCATTACTTCTTTAACATTTCTCTGGGCACCGAAGAAGGCCCTGATAAATGTTTCCTTGGTTACCCTTCTCTTTTCAAGCTCTTCTCGCTTTTTTGTAAGCTCCCATGCCTGAAGCGGGTCTTGATAAACAAAAATGATTTCAGTAGTACGCCCCTTCGACAACGACCTGTCGATGTTTTGCACGGCTTCTGCGTAAGC
The DNA here is from genome assembly GCA_001804205.1 of Omnitrophica bacterium RIFCSPLOWO2_01_FULL_45_10b. Taxonomy (GTDB): domain Bacteria; phylum Omnitrophota; class Omnitrophia; order Omnitrophales; family Danuiimicrobiaceae; genus 01-FULL-45-10b. The sequence goes on along the minus strand of MHFM01000069.1, from coordinate 1,462 downwards.
AAATGTTCCGTCAATGACCGCGTTCATGCCGTTAGCAAGGATAAAATCATACAATATGTTCACGCCCTTACTGGCCGCCCTCTGAAAAAGGTGAGCATTGCTGCCTAAATATCCCGGACAAAATACCCTAATCTCATCAGCATCGATTCTCACCGCACCTCCCAACTCCTCAATAAGACGTGTTGACACTTCAGTTTTCCCCGCCCCAGGAGAACCCGCCATAAATACCGTAGTGGGCAAGGTGTCTGCCGGCGGCTGAATACTTTTTACAAACTTCTCAATTAAGTCTTTTTTGTGGCTTTTTATGTACTCTAACGCTTTTGCGGAAAGTTCTTCCTCGGGATTCATGCAATTAATTATATGGCATTATCCGAACGGCTCAAATACACCGATTGAGCCGATTGGGCTGTGGAGCTGAGCCGATTGGTTAACACCCGGCTTCCCTTGGTCGCACAGTGCAGAGGTCGCACCTCCAGCTTCCCAAGAGGAGGAACGACCTCGGGCCGGCCGCTCAGAGTGGTGAGCTGATGCGAATTTTTTTGACTTATGGCTACCGCTCGCTATGATTAATGTACTAAACATGAGCGGCATCCTACGTGGGTGCCTCTCTTGTTATTTGGTCATTTGGAGTTAGTAGCTGCGGAGCTTATTGATGTTTTGATGTTGCCTGATCTTTTCGTGGGCTTTGGCTTCGATCTGGCGGATGCGCTCTCTCGTGACGCCGAATTCTTTGCCGACTTCTTCGAGGGTGTGCGTGACGCCGTCTAAGAGTCCGTGGCGCATTTCCAAGATCTTGCGCTCTTTGGGGGAGAGGTCGTTTAGTATCTCGGACACTTGATCGCCCAAGATGCGGCGGGAGGATTCCTGATCCGGAGAGAGGATCTTGTCGTCGGCGATGAATTCGCCCAAGGTGGACTTGTCCTCGTCGTCGCCGATCGGCTTCTCCAGCGAGATCGTGTCCTGATCGATGTTTTCGATAACGCGAATGCGCTCGACATCTATCCCCATTTCGGTCGCCACTTCTTCGGCCATCGGTTCGCGGCCCAGGTCTTGCGTCAAGCGGCGCACCCATTGCTTGTACTTGGCGATCGTCTCCACCATGTGGACCGGGATGCGGATCGTTCGGGACTGGTCGGCCAGGGCGCGTGTGATCGCCTGGCGGATCCACCATGTCGCGTATGTTGAAAATTTGTAACCCTTGGACCAGTCGAATTTATCGACGGCGCGGAAGAGGCCTAAGTTCCCTTCTTGAATGAGGTCCAAGAGGGTGAGGTCGGGCGAGCGGCCGACGTACTTCTTGGCGACGGAAACGACGAGGCGTAAGTTGGCACGCGCGAGAAGGTTCTTGGCTTCCGGATCGCCCGCCTGAATGCGCTGGGCAAGCTCGCGTTCGTCCTTGGCGGCAAGCAAGGGATACTTTCCGATCTCGCGCAGATACATTTGCGTCGAATCGTAGGGAGAG
>MHFM01000068.1:2596-5750 GCA_001804205.1 Omnitrophica bacterium RIFCSPLOWO2_01_FULL_45_10b | reverse complement strand
GAAGCTTCTTCAAATTCCCCTGCGCCTCCAATTTCTTTTTTAAACTTTTCACGATCGCGTCAATGCCGAAAGGATCTTCCTCGCACACCTCAACGAACATCTCGATCATCGCGTCCGCGACAAAAGGGATCCTTCCTTCAAGAAGTTTTTTGTCGTCGGGAGAGAGTCGTGACTGCTCAATAAATGCTTTTGCCTTTTCGATAAGGGCGGTTCTTTCTGAATCAACCATGGTATTAATATAACATAAAACTTAAAGTAATGCAAGTATGTTCAATATATTTATAAACTTCAGCTTGCTCCATATTATACACCTCCCCTTTTTTAAAACACAATGTCCTTTAGTGTCTTTAAAAGATAAAGGACATCCCGTGAAATTTAGGACATCGTAAGTCCGAGATTCAAATATGGAGTTGGCCACCTTCGCAAAGTGCTCTTGCGAACCGAAGGTTTGCAGCCCCGCGGATTCTTGTCATCCGTTTCATGTGAAACACGTTCTGGCAACAAAACAGGACTTATAAGTCCTTGGAATTGATTAACGAGATACGCCCAGTTTCACGTGAAACACGTTTCACGCACGCAAAACTCTTCAAATGATCAGATTTTTGAGCATTTTGACCTGCGCAGTCTTTCGTTCAGTGTTCAAAATTACGAGAATTGCGTGAAACTCGAAGTCCCGTGAAACCTTTTTCTCCTCCAAATAGACTTGAATGGCCCTTTTTATCCTTTTGAGCTTCCAAGGATGGAGGTTGTCTTCTGGACGATACTCATCGAGCGGTGTTACACGTGAAACGTTTTGTGGTGTTCCACGTGAAACGGTTTTTACTTCCACAAAGTGAATTTTCCCGTCTTTTTCACAAATAATGTCCAATTCTCCGAACTTTTTGAGGTAGTTCCGTCCGGTTACACGATAGCCATGTTTCACAAGAAACTTCACCGCGAGATCTTCCCCCACATCTCCGGTACGTCGCTTTTCGGTCCGATTGTCCATATATGAAAGAATACCAATTTCGATTCCAAAAGCTAATTGTGTTCCACGCGCCTTCCCACATCGGGAGGGAGAGTTTTTGAGTTTCACGTGGTCGTGGGTTTGCGACCAAAGGCGCGCGAAACACTGTCCAAGGGCAACCCTTGGAATTTGGGGTCGCTCTAAACTCGCGTGTTTCATGTGAAACACTATCGGTTGTCCTGATCGCCAGGTATTTATGGGCATCCCTCTTGTTTCACGTGAAACAAGAAAAGGTGTTTCATATGACCAAAATCTCAAAATAGCCATGTTTCTGCGTGGTAAAGTGTTACTACGTAACGTTTTTCCCAATGACAAACACATGAAACGCGTCCACTTGGCGACGCCACCAGCACATTCCACGCCAATAAAAGTCACGCAAAAAGACACAAGCACGTAAAAGACGCACATTAAGGACGTCCTTTATACCCACAATACACAGGTTTATCCACAGTTTTGCACGTTTTTGAGAGATTGAGGACTTTTGTCTCACAAATTGTAAAAATAAGGTATCTGGGATAATATTCCAGTAATCGCGGGTATGGTTCAATGGTAGAACATCTGGTTGCCAATCAGATGATGGGAGTTCGATTCTCCCTACCCGCACATGACGTGATTTTGTGCCAAATATGCACGTTCTCACGTAAAAACCAAAACACCTCACAACTGCAAGGTGTTTTGGTTTTTCGGCAAGAAAACATGGAGCTAAAATTTGGTGGGGACGGTGGCGAGAATCGAATCTTCTTAGGAATCCTGAACGCTGAATTCGCTATCTTAGAAAAATCTTCTATACTGAGTATCAATTAAAATTAAAAAATATCCATGGAGAAAAATTCGGTAAGACCAGAAGACCTGGAAAAAAAGTTAAAGAGGCTGGAGGGCTTGTTGAGACAAGTACGTGAAGAGGTGGCCAATGAAGATGGGGAGGAGGTCTTCGTTGAAAATTCGAACAACCCCCTCCGAAAGCTGGTCGACAGATCTGGGGAGGCAAGTGCCAGCCTGTCCAATCTTGACGCTGTCTTTTCTGATACAGACCCCAATTCACCAACGGACCTGGAGCATTTACTGTGGGTGCTGGAAAACATATACGCCTCTCTAGAAGTCCTGCCAAAGAAAGAGGACCTTTTTCCAATTAACTAGAGGAGCGGGGTATTTGTATTCCTGGCGTTGTCTGCATCAGTGGATGTGAGGACTGCCGACGGGCCCCAGCTTCATTAGTGCCTTAACCTTCCTGATGTTCTGGATGATCTCCTGAAGCTCTGTGTCCTTGAGAAAAGGTTCGAACAAGGTTCGAACGTCGTCCCCTTGCCCGCACATGACAAACAGAAAGGCCGTCTTAAGACGGCTTTTCTGTTGTTGTCATTGCGCGGTAAGCGAGTGAACACCACAAGGGCACTTCCATTTTTCTAAGCGGAGTACCGCTAAAAAAATTGGTCGCTGCTTCACTCGCGCGGGAGAATCGAAGCCCTTCTCCGTTATCCCTCACCACTCTTGTTTCAAGAGTGGTGAGGGATCGGAAAGGGGTACTGCTCCTGTAAGGAGAGATTCTCCCTACCCGCACAAGAGCCGAAAGAGGCGGAAGCCTAAAATAGGGAACTGCATGGAAGTCAGTCGAATTTTGTTCACCGGACGATCTTGAATTTTATGCTCAGGTAAAAACGAGCCGTCCGCCCTACTCCGCACCAAGGTGCGGGGCATTCGCGGACGGCTACCATGGTGTTTTTGCTGGAAGAGGAGCGGCCGCCGACCGCGCTCTTTCCTTGTCGCCGATTCATCCCTAGGGCTATGCCGCGGGGCATTCTCGGCGTCCACCAGTAAATGGTATAATTTTGGATAAGAAAATTTTGACCCCTCGAAAAGGACGTCCGCAAAAAAGCGTATGGAAAAATTTAATCCAACCGACCCTAGCTACAGAGCAATTGAAGACCTGCCATACGAACATCAAGACAAGTATGTGCCTTACGAAAACGGCTTCGTCAGAAAGGAGGCAATAGAAGCGTGGGGTTTTTGGGAGAAAGAGGCAAAAGAAAAAAATGAGAACCGTTTCGTCTTAAAAAGGGTTTTTAACCTGGACTTCCATGATGCAATGCAGCTTGCCATGGAAGAAGCCCGCGTGGAAGATATTGAACGAACGCGTTCAGAGGAAAACAG
>MHFM01000068.1:0-2574 GCA_001804205.1 Omnitrophica bacterium RIFCSPLOWO2_01_FULL_45_10b | reverse complement strand
CAAGAAGCCTGGAAGGAGATTAGAGAATTAGATAAAAAGTTGAGCAATGCTCTTGAGCTCGCATTAATACCGCAAATTGAAAGCATTCAAGCACACCAATTTGACGTTGTAATTTCTGAAGACCGTGCAGGAAGACTGCCGGCAGAGATATTCTTAAAGACAATAAATAAAATCTATGCGGAGAATCAGCAAGATTTGGCTACTCTAGTCCCTATTTTACTGAGTCGAGCGCGCGGTAAGGATGCTAACCACGAAGCCGTACGCGACACTGTTGAAGCTTTAATACATACAAATCAGCTCAAAAGCGGCCTGCTTTATGTGAGTGACATGATGAGTACGGGAAAGTCTTTTTACAATGCTTTTTCTGGTATTTCCGATGTGATAAAAAGTCCGAGTCCATTCACAAAAGACGGCAAATATCTGGTTGGTGTCTCTATCATGTACAACAACCGTGGTCGTCATTATGGATTTGAAGAAATCGAAACGCCTCCGCGTCCTTATTTTACGGTGGTTGGAGCGAAAGGCACGAGCGACGGCCGTGCGGAAATGGACCTAAAGAAATGGTCCGGTCTTTACACTGATGCGGATTATTCACTAAACAGAGGAGAACGTCTGGCGCGAGAGGAATTCATAGAAAAGAAAAGTGATGATCTTGTAAAACGCTATAAAGAAATTCTGGAGTATCGCGCCTCCCGGGCGAAAAAAGTGGCTTAAACAGTACGAGTTGTATTGGCCATTGGGCCTATGGGTGGGCGACAAGCTGGCAAGCTACATCACTGAGTCCCGATTTACTGGGAAAGAGCGAAAAATCTAGTGGACAAGAAAAAACGTGACAAGCGGTCTGGTAAACACAAAGAGCGCCTTGATGCGCTCTTTGTGTTTCATTTTATGCTCCCGCCAAGACTCGAACTTGGAACAGCCGCTTCGAAGGCGGATATGATATCCGTTTCACCACGGGAGCTCTGTGGAAATACTATACAACACTTCCAGCATTTTTCCACGCCGCTTCGAAAATGGCTTCAAAAAGCGGGCTTGAACTGACTTTTCTTCTTATATCAATGGCCAGAGGTTTTTGAAAACTTCGCGAAGACCGTGGGCAAAAGTGGCATCCTCGATCTCGACAAGGTAAAACGGACGCCGACGAGTATTCACCATCACCACATAGTCTCCGATTACCCAAGTGGTCGAAACAAAGTTGTTTGCCTTATTCCAGAATTTGATTGTTCGTCTCGGATATTTGTAGGCGATCTTTCTTTCGGTTGCAGAGTGATTGCTCAACAACTTGACAGCGAGAGGCGCCTTCGCTCGTTTCCAATACCAGTCGGTGATCTTTCCATATTCGTCGATAAATGTGTGGTCTTGAAATCCCCACCATGTCGCATCTCTTTCCATGATACTCTCATGCCATTTCGGAGTCTCTTTATAGAGAAACTGTTTTAACTTTTCTTCCTCGACAAAGCGGATCCGGGGAACCGGATAAAATTCCTCGGCACCTCGACGCGCAAGCTCTTCGGCAAGTTCTTTAAAAACCTTGACGCGCGCCTTAAGCCCCGTCTCTTCCTCGCGCACGAGTTCCTTAACGCGTTCTGGGCCGGCAATAGAAAATGTTCTCGGGCGCTTTGTCGCGTCCTCAACAACCAGCCCTTTTCGAGCCAGCATTTGTGCAGCGTGGTAGGCTGTCGTTCGTTTTATCCCCGCAGCCCTTGCAAGCAGGAAAGGGGTAGCCGTGTGCACTTTAAGTAACGCTTTATATATCTTGGCCTCACTTCCGACAATTCCCAAGGACGCAAGCAGTCGTTCGTTCATAATCATATAGTAATTGTTGACAACAACTTGTCAACAATTGTCTAAACTTTGTTGACAACGCCTATCAGATGCTCTTGACTCACCGAAGATCAACTACATAAGGAAGTCACACATGCACCCAATAATTGTGCTTGTCTTACTGGCTATTTTTTCGTTCTTTTTTATTCGTGACGAAATGCGTCAAGAGGATCGTCTGGAGAAAATTGCAAGTGCGGCACCGGAAGTTCAGGTGCGGTTCACTTCCATTGCGCAACAAGTAGAATCTTGGAAAATTCCGGGGCCGGCAAAAGAACACTTGCTACGACAAATTTACAGGCGGGAATATGCCGATCAGTTGCTCTCATTAAAAGCGGGTGAGCCTTGCCCTGCAAAAACTTTTTGGTCGTATTATGATGAATCAGGGCGTTGGGTGTATTCCTACACCATAGACAGTAAATGTACGGTGCATTACACGGAAAACGCCCAATACAAAATTCCATCCGCTAAGTCCTGACGGCATAAACACCAAAGAAAAGCGGTGAAAATAGAAATATTTTAGCCGGCAGTGGTTCTGCCGGTTTTTCTTTGTTCAAACGTCAAGGGGTCGCCTTGACATGAAGTGCTAATAGAAAACAGCACACCTTATCGGTGTGCTGTTTGTTTTTATTGGTTCCGGCGGCTCATTGACGAATCTGGAAATCTTCGAGCGGGGGAATCGTGCCGTCCCATCGCATCGCGGGCGGGATCCTGCTTACAAGCGACATGAGGCTGTACTGTCCGATCATGGCG
>MHFM01000067.1:33919-34760 GCA_001804205.1 Omnitrophica bacterium RIFCSPLOWO2_01_FULL_45_10b | reverse complement strand
TGAGATTGTGGGAGGAGTGGTATCAGAGGAAACTCTTGCACTCTCTTGTGGCCCAACGCCTGAAGGAATGTAATTCGGGTCTTGTGTCAGAATGATCTTATCGAAAATGAATCCATCTTCTCTCATCCAGACATTCAGCGTATGAGTGCCTGCGGTTGTGATATTGACGGTCGCCGCAACCGAATCCCACGTGCTTTTGGTCCAGGAGTAGCTTCCGAGCGCAAAATTATTGAGCCTGTCTGAAGAGGCGCTTACCCCATCAAGGCCCACGTGGACAGAATCGCTTCCGCCGTCTTTTCCGTAGCCCCGGACCCAGACGTAGTAGGTTCCCGTAGTTTGGATTTGGACTTGATACTGAAGCTCAGGGCTGACTGTGGCAAATCCCGTACTGGTATCATAAATAACATTTGTATCGGGGCCTGCCTCAAAATAGCCTTCACCGGCAAAACCCGTTTGAGTGGTTTGATTGGTCCAACTTTTCCCACTCCGAGAAATATTTGCATGAGGATGTTCTGCTTCAATCACAAGGAGGCCGCCTGATTCCTGAAAGGGTGCGGTAGCTGGCGGAGGTGCCAGAGTCGTAAAGACTGAAATCGTAGATTGAGTTGCCAGATTGTTTGCAGCGTCTTTCGACTTCACCTGATATTCATAGGCAGTGCTTGCATTCAGTCCTGTGAGAGCGACGGAATGACTTGTGACCATAGAGGTATTTAACGTGGTGTTCGTCCAAATGGTCGTTCCCTGCACACGGTACTGCACTTGAGTATCTGAAAGTTCATTCGTGGTCCAAGTCACCGTAGCTCCTGTGGAGGTAATGCTGCTTGAAGCAACGGCACTGATC
>MHFM01000067.1:31762-33898 GCA_001804205.1 Omnitrophica bacterium RIFCSPLOWO2_01_FULL_45_10b | reverse complement strand
GTCACCGTAGCTCCTGTGGAGGTAATGCTGCTTGAAGCAACGGCACTGATCACGGGTGGAGTGGTATCTGCTATAACAGTGGCTGCAAGGTTTTGGATTTCTGTTTGAGTCAGCGCGCGGTTATAAATCTTCATCTCATCCATATTCCCATCAAAGAAATTAACTGATGAAGCGCTATAACCTTTCTGCCCGATAAAGAGATTGGTTGAAGTGGAAGCTAGATTGGTTTTCAGTGCACCGCTTCCTTGGTTGACCCCATTTACATAAAAGGTCACTTGGTTAGTGCCAATGACGACGGCTATATGCTGCCAGACACCAGCGGTCAACACAGCGTCGTTGGACTGGATGCCGTCAGCGAAGTAAGCGCCCCGAATGAATTTCAGCCGGTCGCCATCGGTATCGGAGGTAATCAAACGGTAACCGTTTGTGCCATCGGATTTATTGAGAATACCCTGTTTCAAGGTAGAGACCGTATCGGGCCGAATCCAGAGTGCAATCGTAAAGTCAGTTGATCCAAAGTTAAGACTTGCGCTGTTTGGAATTTCAACGTAATCATCCACCCCGTCAAAACTGAGACTCCCTGTATTAGAAGTGGTGTTGGGGTGATCTGTGCTTGGGGCAACTCCATTGACCAAAGTTCCTGTATTAGTGCCTCCGGAAAGATCAGAGACTTGATTATTAGAAACACCGTCAAAATTCCAATAACCTTTAAGACTTGCATCTCTTACTATATTTAAATTAACCGGCGCACTTGAAACTCCAATCGGATTTCTTGTTGTAATTGAAAATGAGTTATTTCCTTCAGTGGTAAGATAAAGATTGACCGACCAAGTCGTAGACGTCGGATAGACCAACGAAGAAAGCTGATAATTACCAGTTATTAATATAGTCGTGTCAGCTGTTTTTGTTCCTGAGATCGTTAAGGAGTTTAATGCGGTCACTTGAGGTACTGTTGACGTAATGACCGATTGAGCCGGCGGTGTCGTATCATACTCATCCAAGCGAATCGAAAGGGTTCCTGTGCGGGTGGTGGAAGTGGTATTGGCTTGGGTCACATAGAATTCAAAGGATTTGATTCTTGTCTTATCCACCGAGGCAATGGCGGAGACATTAATGAGCCAGAAACGCTCTGTCGCGCTTGAAATATCGGTAAGTGTAAAAGTGTCTCTGATCCCGTTGATATCAACGACATCCATTCGGACAGAAGTATTTGGTCCAATAAGTCCAAAAATAACGTAGTTGTAAGTCGAAAGATCTTTTGTCTCAACCGTTCCGGTAGTAGCTGGGTTATCAAATGAAATTCTAAGGCCTGATGTGTCACCTGCATTAGGGACGCTATACCCGAGGTTATATTGATTCGTTGTGGAATTAAAAGAATAGGTGGTTCCGGCACTTGAGCCTGTGGTAACGGCACTATAAGTCACCCCTGAAAGCGTTCTGAGATAGGAAGTTTGAACGCTTGAAGAATAAGTCCACGTTCCGCTTCTCCGGAGTATCTCCTTTTCTTCTTCTGTAGCCTGATTGTAACGATCCTGTTCTGTGATGAATTGATTGAGGTCTTCCCTTGCTTCAACTTGATTCCGCTCCTGTTTGGAAGCATCAAGTGCCTCATTCAATTTTTCAAGATACCAGTCATAGGAATAAAACTTTCCATCATTTAAAACTCCATCCTGGTTATAAGCGTAAACACCCTTATGGCTAATGACATATTCTTGACCCGGAGCTGAAACAGCCTCGGCTAAATCTGTACTTGTGGGACCTTCTTCGGAAAATACGGTTGGATGGGTATGGGACATAAAGGAAGCTTTTTCGACCAGAGCCTTTACAGCGGGAAGCACGCCAATCTCATCTTTACTTCCTGAAGTAAAGAGAACGATTTCGCCATCCAGAACCAGAATTCCCGTTTCAAGCGGCAAATCAAGAAGGGCTTTTAAATCTTCTTCTTTAAGATCTTTAACGATCACGGCTGAGGCATATTCAGGTCTTAAAAGATCAAGTGCATCTTCGAATTCATAGCGTTCGTAATCGTAATTTTGATAAGCACCATCATTGCGAAGCAGCGTTCCAAACGAAGCTGAAGCAATCCCATTTATTAATTTTTCCCCATAGGATCGGGATAGCCCCTGTGGGGCAATC
>MHFM01000067.1:31198-31753 GCA_001804205.1 Omnitrophica bacterium RIFCSPLOWO2_01_FULL_45_10b | reverse complement strand
CGCAATGACGAATGTGTAAAATCATCATCCGGCAAGGAAAGCGGGGGGTTGTCTTGAAGAAAATCGATACTCGTCGGAGGTAATGGTTTTTCCTTTTGAACAGGTTCTGCTTGAGAAGTTTGTGTGGCGGGTTGTTGGATTGTGCCGAGTTCCAGCGGAACTCCGATCTCAGACCAGGCAATCTGAGAAAAAGAAAAGGCAACGATTACGATTGCCGAGGTAATTCTGTGAAAGTGCTTTGCTGTCACTTGTTTTACCTCTCCATTTTATTGATTAACTAGATTGTAATGTTCTCAGAAAACGAAAACAACGAAAAAGCAAATAAAAAAGCCAAATATCTATTCAGAATATATAAATATTGTCAAAATAGATAAATGGGAGTGTACGGCGATAAAATAGATGAAAAGTTTTTACTAAGTCTTCAAAATGATGGTCGGGTCTGTGGGGTAAGTGTACAAACTCATTAATTCAGTAACTTTTTCTTCTTCAAAATGACTATTCCCTCTCCCTTTAAAAAGGGAGAGGGTTAGGGTGAGGGTTTATCGTTCACCCCCC
>MHFM01000067.1:23765-31142 GCA_001804205.1 Omnitrophica bacterium RIFCSPLOWO2_01_FULL_45_10b | reverse complement strand
CATCCTCTCCCCCTTAGGGGGAGAGGAAAATTGGCCGAGCCATTTGAGTATTTCATCCTTCAATTTCGCATCGTCGGCGAGAAGAGCATTGACTCCATGGCCTGCGTATTGATGTCGAATGAATTTTTTCGGTCCTTTAGCCTCCGCATATAATTTCTCACTTGCCGCGAAACAGCGAGGATCATTTTCAGATGCAACCAACAAGATCGGGCGATTTCCGTATTGGCTCATGACTTGTCCAAATTCAAGATCGTTATATTTAACCGCCGGAGAGAACAAAGCAACGCCACGAATATTGGGGTTTCCAGCCGCATAAACAAGCGCTAGCTTTGCGCCGAAACTGGAACCCATCAACCAAATTTCCGGACTTTTTTCAACCTTCCGGACCGCGGCATCAACATCGAGAAGCATATTGTGCCTGTCTTCTTCCGTGAAATGATGGAAGTCAAATTTTTTTCCGTTTCCTTTGGTGCTCGTACTGATCCCATGCCCGCGAAAATCAATTGCGATAGTAGACCATCCATTTTCATTTAAAATACTTCTTAAATTAGCCCATTCGTTATGGCTCGAACTCCACCCGTGTAAAAGCACAACAACTCCCTTTTCATGCCTCGGCCAATAGGATTCATAAAACACCTGCGCCTGATCCCTGGTCGTTAGAAAACCGTCTTTGGCGCAAGCGGGCATCAGTGAGACCAGAAGAATGATCAAAAACAAAAATCGGGACGGTTCCCTTTTGCAGAATTCAAATCTCATAGATCGGCAAGATGCTTTTTGGCTGCCTCGGGACTTTTTCAATCTGACGGAAACAGATCATCAAGAATGGAAAGATACTTCTCCGTAGTGTAACCAAGTGTTCTCAGGCAGATTTTAATTTGCGTTATAGGAACAAGACCCTCTTTCTTAAATGAAATAGGTCTCTTGAGGTCGAATCTCCAATAAATCAAACGACCTTCCATACTTCCCCTTGCTTCACAAAGGACGCGTTCTATGAACTTCTGGAATTTTTCAGATGAGATAGGTTCGAGGGAATGCACTTAAACAGGAACTGATAATTGTACCTTTTCAACTTCTCCGAGCAACTCTATACCGGCTTTCCAACGAGGTCTATTTCGAACTTGGATTTTCTTCCAGCCGAGCTCTTCGAGCGCCTGCTCAAATGTTCCGTGCCCCGTTGTTTCCTTCGCAAAAATTTTAAAGGCCACATCAAAATCTTTTTTTGCCTCGTCGGCTGTTTTCCCGTAGCCACAAAGGTCTAGTGACGGACAGTTTACTATAACTGTGTCTCCTTCTTTCATGAGTTGTACTTGTACGGTAATCATATGAATTTCGTCCATATTTAAGACTCTAAGTTTATCGTCTATTTAAAAGATACCTGAAGAAGCAAGTATTAGCAATGTGCCATCGTAAGATTTTGAACGATAAGGGGTTATGATAATTGCGTTGGATTTTTATGACAAGTCATTCTAACTTTATGGCGAACCCATTGCAAGCACATTCTAAGCCGGCCAATCGCCATCCTGGCGCCTTAATTTTACCTCAAGGAGCTCTCTCTAGTCCTTGCCGTCGGTCACGGCAACGGCTGAGGTGGGTTCGTAATAAATCGGAAGCGTAATCGCGAACGTGGTGCCTTCGCCGAGTTTTGAGCGGACTTTGACTTCCCCGCCGTGAAGTTCGATGATATACCGGCACATATAAAGGCCCATGCCTGAGCCTTTTCCGGCCGGCTTTGTGGTAAATCCGTAGCTAAATACTTTTTTCATCACTTCATCGGTCATGCCGGAACCATTGTCTGAAAATTCTACCATCACCATTGCGGGATGGGCCGGACTTTCATGCGCCGTGACCGTAATCTTCCGCTGCTGTTTGCCCGCCATCGCGTGATAAGCATTGATGAATAAGTTGAGGAACACTTCCTGAAGCCGTTCAAGGTCTCCTTTAATAAGCGGCGTATTGGCCGGAATGTCGAAAACAACTTCAGTGCCGGAAAGATTTTCCAAATAGGTCTGAAATTGAACAAGCGGAAGTGTTTCTTCAAGGATAAGTTTGAGGGAAAGCGGCTCGAATTTGCCGTGCTCAGATTTTTTAAGAAGCCCTGTAAGCGTATTCACAACCGCCTTGATGCGGCTGATATTCTGCTCCATTTTCTGGAAGATATCGAGGACCTCCATGACTTTAAGATCAGGATTCTGGCGGTATTTTAAGATCGCGCGGCTGACGTTCATGGAAAGGATGGTCAGCGGATTATTCACCTCATGGCCTACAGACGAAGCCAGGCGGCCTAAGGTCGCCATTTTCTGCTCATGAATCAATTGCGCGTGCGTATCGCGGAGGCGCTTATTCGCCACTTCAGTGTCATTTAAGGCGCGAATTAAATTGGTTTGCGCCGTGTTTAATTCGGCGTTTATTTTTTCAAGCTCTTTCGCCTTTTCAATGGCCTGGTCATAAAGCCGCGCGTTCTCGATGGCAATGGCCGATTCTTGCGCCAGCGTGAAAAGGACTTGTAAATCCTCATCCGAATAAAAATCGCCTGATTTTTTCTCGCCGAGAATAAGAACGTTTCTTAAATTATCCCCCAGAAAACTTGGCACACAGCAGGCCGCCTGAAGTTCATCCATCCGCGCCTGAATCATTTTAAAATCATAAGACCGTATGGTGGCACCCCTCCTAGGCTTGGGGCCTCCTGTTTCGGCATATTCTTTTACCCGCTCGATATCCAGAGCCAGCCGCTCATACTTGAGGTAATCAATCAAAGGATCGCCTTCGGCAAACACATGGCCCTGGCGCAACCAGCCCAGCTTGGGATAACCGCGCAAATAGGCAAACTTGAAGTAACGATTTTTTTCATCATACATCAGGATGGCTGCGCTTCTCACGCGAATGCGCATTGTCACGAAATGAGTGACAAGGCTTAGGAGATGGTTCAAGCTTTTGATTTGTGAAATCCCGGCCGAGGCATCGCGCAGGAACTTCCGGTAATCATACTTTTTTTGGAACAGGAACCGATCCGTAAGATTGACGAGAAACTTGCGAAGCGGATCATATCCCAACACAATCAGGAAAACGCTCAGGAAGATCGAAAGTACCCGTCCGCTCGTTCCAGTTACATAAGCGCTCAGTACCTCCTGTGTGAGAAAGGTGGTAAAAGTAAATATGCCAAAGGCAAACGAAAACAGACCCGCAAACACCAACGTCTTCTTGATGAGAACTTGTATATCCAGCAAACCATGTTTAAGAATAGCGTAAGCCAAAGCCATAAGATATAGGATGGCAAGACTATTGAGATTTGGTGATACTTCAACCCCATATAACGGAAGGAATGTGACAGAACCGGCAAGAGAACCCAAAAATCCAGACCAAAAAACAAACAAAGCTTGCTTGCCTTCGCGTCCTTTTAACCGCCGCGATGCTAAGAAAACAACAGTTTGCGCAAATGCAAATATTGCACAATACATTAGGAAATAGAACGCATATAAAGGGCCAGGGTGGGGATAAAAATTCAGCCCAGCAAAGTTTCGCCGAACATCACCTATCCATAAATTCGTCAAAACTGTAGGCACTAAAAGAAATGATGCTAGATAGGAAATAAAGAGAACTGGCTTCCATTTTTTAGTTTCTTTGATAACCGCCAAAGAAAAATGTAGGTAAGCGGTAGGGATAAATGCGTTGCCAAGATGCTCAATGCGCATCCAGAACATTGCTTGCTCTGGCGTTGCTGACAGAACTGCTGTTGCTAGAAAAATGCTATAGACAGCAACGCTGATGGTGAGAAAGCAAAATAATTTAGTTAGAGTTGAAGCTGGTTTTCTATAATAAACAAATGCGGCAATTGAAAGACTAGCTATGCCGGTAACATATGAGGTTATAGAAAAGAACATATATATGACTCTCTGCTTTCCATAATATGTACATTAATATATTTGATTGTTACTCAATCCCAGCTTGCCGTTTTGCCATTTTTTTGCATTCTTGAAGTTTTTTCAAATTCTGAGTATAAATGGTTGCTTTTTCAACTTCAATAGTGCCACCTCCATGTCTTGTACCAAACTGAAGCAACCCACCCTCATCAGAAGCGGCTATAGTCCTAATCAGTTCATTTAAGCGATAATGATCTTCCGGTGGAATGCCTTCTTTCCTAGCAAATACTTTTTTCACTTTGGGACCATACTCCTTGTCCTTGAGCAAATTCTCATGAGGTAATGAAACAGGCAGATTACCTGCCATATCTTGGAGTATCGAAATCGCTTTTGGAAATTGTTCTCCAGAAATGAATTTTCCAAGGTTCGCATATTTGGGATCAGGAAGAACTGCGCCACTCTCTGTTTCTTTTGCGAACTTAATCGCAGCCTGGCCCATTCCTTGAATCATGTCTGCATTTTTCATGATATCAAATAATTTACCCTTGCTGTCACTGAAAAGATATTTTCCCTCTGTTCCATTGTATTCCGATATCAATGCAGCAGCTCCAGACAAAAGATTAAATACAGCTGGCTTACACGCACAATAGGAAAATCGATGAACGGTCGCAAAAAAGTCTGCATAGCGCCCTGCATATTGATACTCGCCACACAAGAAAACTCTTCCCCATGGCACAAAAACATCTTCAAAAACTATCATCGCCTCTTTATTTAGATATTTCTTACCATGACATGCACTGAATTCCCCTTCAAGAGCTTTGATTTCGGGGGACAAAACAAATCGTGTGATTCCCTCAGCATCGGCTGGTATCGCAAACGCGATAGCAAAATCCTTTTCATGAGCCGCAAACTGCCGTCCTGGTAAAACGCAAATCTCCTCGGCATAAGCCCCCGTCGTAATCGGCGATTTAACTCCGCTAACATAAACTCCCTTGTCAGTCTTCCTAACTACGTGGACGTAGCTATCCCTTTCTGGTTGTTCAGCAGGCGAAACACTTCTATCTCCCTTGGCATCTGTTATCGCACCAGCTGGCGCTATATCATTCTCCTGCACATATTTCAGATACTCGAGAAAATGCCGGTGATAATTGGTATTTAAAACCTTATCTTGGTCGACAAGATAAGTCCCCATAAAAAGCGCATAGAGAGCATCGGAGCCTACGCAACGTTGTGCGCAAAATGTCTCTTGGGCAAGCGTGTTAATCATTTCATAACGCTTTTCCAAATCCTCTTTGGACCGCGGAATATGGTTATAACGGTGAATTGTTTTTCCGGTTAAAGGAGATTTGGCAGTCATAAATTCTTTCATCTTTTGATCATGTGCATATTCATAACTCACGGCCACAACGTTAATGCCCTTATCCAGTTCTTTATCCTTGCAAGGGTCGCGAACAACCTTATCCTTTACAATATTTGGTTTCATCTTGCTCAAAGCTGCTCTATATTCTTCTGGAGTTTTCAAGGTTTCAGAATTGTTTAATCTACTTCTTTGGCTTTCTGGATCGCTGACTTTAACTTGAGCTTTTTTGGCTTTGATATTCAATTTTGTCATCTTGGAGCCCTCCTCAATTTAATACATGCACCCTACATGGCCCTCTGTGCATTCTTAATAATAGAAGACGACCCAGTCCGTAGGTAGTAAGTCACCCGTGCTTCAGCTGCCATCTTCCCGTTTTCATTCAACAAAGTGATATCCATTGGAAAATCAATCTTTTGTTTTTTTACAAGCTCTTGCATAATTTTTTCAGACTCTTTGACCTCTAGAAGACCCTCATAACTTAAATACTTTTTCGCTGGTTCGCCAAATTTCAAATGGCACTCTTTTGTTAAGAGTAACACGTCAGATAAATCCAAAATTGTTGCCAGCAATGCACCTCCGGCGGCTTCTGCAAGAGTCAAATATACCCCTGCTTGAAAAGCTCCGAAATGGTTGAGGTTATTAGAATCGTATGGCACTCCCAGCTTGATTTTTCCAGGAGCGATCATCTCAACCAAAACTCCAACTTTTTTGAAAAATGGGATCTTATTTTGGATGAAATCTTTTACTTCGTCCAGATTTTTACATCCCCTCTCTGTCATTAAGCCTAACGCTTCGCGGTTCGTGTTTTATCCTTTACCAAACTTACTATATGTTGAACGGTGCCAACTTCCCTTGCATCGTTTTCATCAATATGGATGCCAAATTCTTCTTCCATTTTCGCAATAATATCTAAAATATCGACTGAATCAACACCTAGGTCGTCACGCAAGTGTGACTCAAGCGTTACCGCCGATTCTTTGAGTTTCACCATTTTGGAAAGAATTTTGCGTACACGATTAAAGATATCGTCCAAGTCGACATTTGACATAATATTCCTCCTAACGTTCATATCTGCGTATTGTTAAAACTGCATTATTTGAACCAAAACCAAACGAGTTAGATACAACTGTATTAATCTTGCTTCGCCGTCTACAACCAGGAACATAATCTAAGTCACAGTCGGGATCAGGATTCTTCAAATTAATCGTTGGATGAATTTCCTGATGTTCAAGGCTAAGAACACAAACAATCGCCGCAATTGCTCCCGCTGCACCGATTGTGTGGCCAATAATAGACTTGGTAGAGCTGATGGGAATTTGATAAGCTCTTTTTCCAAAAACATGTTTGATTGCCTTGGTTTCGGCAAGGTCATTGTAAACTGTGCCTGTTCCATGCGCATTAATATAATCGACACTATCTGTCGAAATCTCCGCATCTTTCAAGGCATCGTTAATGGCCTGAGCAGCATCCAGGCCTTCTGGCTGAGGGGCAACCATACTATAAGCTCCGCAATTAGTCCCGTAGCCAAGCAGCTCTGCATGTATTTTGACTTTTCTTTTCTCAGCATGTTCTAAAGTTTCGAGCACTAAAACACCGGCTCCTTCACCAATGACAAAACCGTCCCGCTTCTTGTCAAATGGCTTTGAGACTTCAGAAGGAACGCCATTTCTGACCGACAAACATCTCAGATTTTGATAAGCAGCGACTGTCACCGGCGTAATCGGTGCTTCAACACCGCCAACAATGCAAACATCGATCATCCCTGATCGCAACATAAGTAGCCCCTGCCCAATCGCGTTGGCGCCTGATGAACAGGCAGTTGAAACAGCGTAGTTTGGTCCTTTTATACCAAAAGCAATACCGATATAACTAGAAACTGAATTAGGCGAAATTCTGGGAACAGAACTTGCCATGGCCTTCGAAGGCCCGCCATCCCTGATCACATTTATAATCTGCTCCTCATGGAAAAGGAGGCCGCCCAATCCGGTACCTATTACAACACCGATGCGCGTATCGTTTGTAGAATTTATTGACAGATCTGCATCGTCTATCGCCATTTTTGCTGCACAGACACCAAGCTGTGCAAATCTGTCCATTTTTCTATAAATGCCTGGCAATACATAATTAGCAGGGTCAAAATTTTTAACTTCTGCCGCCACT
>MHFM01000067.1:17509-23757 GCA_001804205.1 Omnitrophica bacterium RIFCSPLOWO2_01_FULL_45_10b | reverse complement strand
CCCATTCCCGTAATAACTACACGATGCCTATTCATAAGTATTCCCGTACTGTTATGAGCAACCTCTGAAGATCGAATGGTTTCAAGATAATTTCCCCAATATTTTCCGCTTTGAGTTCATCTCCGATTTCAGCATAACCCGTAATAAAAATAATCGGAATATCTTTTTTCATTTTTTCGTCAAAAAGTCTTCGAATTTCACGGACGGCTTCAACTCCATTTTTCCCTGGCATCCGGATGTCTGAGATTACCAAGTCAAATTCCTGCGCTTGGGCTTTTTCCAGTGCCTCTTGAGCGCTTTGGGCCAGTTCGGTGAGATAGCCCTCTTTTTTGAGGATTTTGTCGACACTCGCTAACACCAATTTATCATCATCGAGAACAAGAATTTTCTTCACTTACCAAACCTCGGTCTTTGTTAAGAATATTGCTTCAGGTTCTGAAGAATTTTAAATTCGAGCGTAAAAACACTGCCGCTTCCCTCTTTTGTCTTCACAAATATTTTCCCGCCATTTCTTTCGACTAGTTGTTTCGTAACATAAAGTCCAAGGCCGGTTCCCTTTTCACCTTTGGTTGTATAAAAAGGTTCAAAAATATGCGCCAGCTGGCCGGATGGTATCCCTAATCCTGTATCGGAAACGCTGACTTTGACTTTATTGTAATCGACTTCAGCGGATATCTCCAATCTTCCGCCTTCCGGCATGGCATGACAAGCATTCACAATAATATTAAAAAAGATTTCTTCTAATTGGCGCTGATCAGCTTTAACCGCCGAAATAGACGGGCTAATTTGATTGACGATATCAATTTGGTCGAGTTTAAATTCGTATGAAACGAGATCTAACACTGTTTGAATAGCATCTGGAATAGAGGCGCAGGCATGCTGTCCGTTTTTATTTGCGGGTTTGGCAAAACGGTTGAGCTTGCCAATGACGTCCAGAGCCCGATCTATCTGAAACAGCGCTCTCTCTGAAATTTCAAATGAGTTTTTAGTGGGTAAATTATCTTTTTTATTCTCAACATAAGTTTCTAAAAGCCCTTTGGCCGCGTACAAAGGATTACGAATTTCATGATTAATGCTGGCGGCAAGAAGGCCAAGAGTGGCGAGTTTTTCTCTTTGGAATGCTTCGGCGACTTGTTCAATATCGAAAAGCCTATGGCGGATCATGAAGTAAGCCATAATAAAAGGGTATACGGGTATCATAAAAACGGTATAGGGCGGGGCATTGATACCGTAAATTGGAAGAATCGTGCAAAAACCTCCGATAAATCCAATCAAAGTTGCGGTAAACAATCCACGGATTTGAATTTTTTCTTCACCTGCCGATTTTTCGATCTTCTTATTGAGTGACATGAAACCCAATCCAACGCTTAAAACAAAAACAGCCATGTATAAATCTAGAATAGGACCCGTTCTTGTATAATATTTAAAGGACATGATTGGCGCGACTTCTCGAACATATAGAGGCGAAAAAAAGAAAACAATACTCAAAAAAGAAACCAAATAAAATAGGTACAATAACTTTTTATACCGGTTGTATTCGTCGGATAATCGAAGACAAAAATGACACCATAATACTCCTACTAAACCGCCCACCGTATGGGTTAGCCGAGAAGAAATTAAGGCAGCTTCATAACTAACATTTTCGCTAACCATAATGGACCAAAAAATTGCCCACAATGCTACAAATGAGCAGAACACAAAATAAATCCTAGAAATTTCATCTTTTCTTTTTAAAAAAATTAAAAGGCTTAAAAGAAATGTGCAGGAAGAAAAAAAGAGCATTGCAAAATTATAGGGATTCATTGGTTTTATTGACTCTTATTTTGGCAGACATACGATAAACGTTGAACCTTTTCCTTCCTGTGATATAGCTTCAATTTTTCCGCCATGCTTCTCGATGATGCCGTAACTAATGGAAAGGCCGAGGCCGGTTCCCTTGCCGATTTCCTTCGTGGTAAAGAATGGATCGAAAATTTTAGACAGGTTTGCCTGGGAAATTCCAATTCCGTCATCTTTAATCGAAACGCAGACAGACCCATTTTTTTCATAAGTTTCGACTTCAATAGCCCCGGAATTCTTAGCCGCTTTGATCGCATCTTTAGCATTGATCACGATATTCGTAAATACTTGTTCGAGCTCATTCGGCATGCCTTTTACCTTTGAAACAGGGTGCAATTTTTTTTGTAACCGGATGTTGTCCTGTTCAAACTGATAATTGAGAAATGAAACCATGTTTTCAATAACAGCATTTAAATCCACTTCCTTTGCTAAATCTTCGGCGGCGGGTTTGCGCGCATATTTCATCAATTTTTGAACAATTGTCTGGCAGCGCTTGGCGCCTTCTTCGATTAAACTGATGCTTTCCATGTCATCCTTGTTGCTCGTGCCCATTTTAAGCAATTGTGCATTCGTCAATACCGCAGTAAGAGGATTGTTAATTTCATGGGCAACACCACCCGCCAGCGTGCCGATGGTCGCCAGTTTCTCGGCTTGAACCAATTGCTTCTGAGCTTCTTCAAGTTCTTTCGTTCTCTGCTGAACCTTTTCTTCAAGTTCTTCATTCCACTTCTGCAAATTTTCCTGCATTGCAATGAGCCTAAGCGAATTGGAAAATGCAATGGTCACTGCTCTTCTTAATTCAGAGAGAAATCCTAATTCGGATGCCTTAAAAGCTTTCAGATTCGCTTTCTGTCCCAAAGCGATTAAGCCGATTAACTCTCCATTTAAAACAAGTGGGATAATTACTTTTACATTAAGCTCGCCAAAAAATCGCTTTGCTTGATCTTTGACGCTTTCAAATCTCGGATCCAAGTCGATAAACTCCGCAAGCGCAAGTTTATCTTCACGTTCCAACCACTCAATAAAAGAATTGTTTCTGGAAAGCTCGGATTGCGCATCGTTACCATTAGTTTCAATCTTCCTTAAATTTTGATTTTGACTGTCTTTTAAAAATATTTGCACCGGGTCAACATAAAGAGCTTGGCGAATAGTCTGAACCACATAACGTGAAAGTTCGCTTAAACCCTTCACATGGACCAAGCTGTCATTAAACTGAAAGAGCATGCGCTCAAGATCAAGCTTTCGGCGCTGAAACAAATGGTCAATCCATGGTTGTATCGTTTTTCCATACATCGCGAATAAAATAAAAAGACAGACAGCTAAAATAGCGGACAACACGGGATGAAGATAAACAAATAAATCTTTAAATTGATAAAAAACAAATCCGAGCGGCAGAAAAATGACCGAGGAAAGTGCTGCCCACATTAACGTCTTATGGATAACAGTTTCGATATCCATGACTTTATATCGAATAATTGAATAAGCGACAATCATAAGCCAAGAAAGAACCGTCAAATATCCCATAGGGTAAAGCGGAAAGTTCATGAATTTAGGGATAAAATCAAAGGCCCCAAAAAAAGTAACGAGATAAGCCACGGTCATGTACCGGTTCTGTGTATGGAATCGAACGCCGGTTTCCCGGTGTCCTATTAAAAGGAAATTTCGAAGGGCCATCGAATAATAAAGAATAAAAAAAGCAAAAAAAGCGGCCGCAACAGGGCCATAAATCGGATAAAAACCCCAAAAATACTTTCGAATCCCGATGATTCCTAAATCAGTGAACGCGGAAGAAAGAAAAAATGAAAAAGCGGCCAAGTATCCGATGACAATCGAAATTTTTCTTTGGCGCGACCAGCCGGCCCAGGATACTGAGAAAAAATAAATGCTGGGCGCAATTTGCGTAACACCAAAAAAAGTAAAATACTTGTACCAATTTAACGCGAATGTTTCATAACGAGAACAGTAAACAATCGATATGCCATACAGCCAAATACAGCTGCTGATGCAAATGATGAAAAACGAAACGTTGCGTGAAGACCGTGGATTTTGCTTGAGAACAAAGAGGCTAATTAAAAGAAGGAGCGTTGATACCGCAAGAACCGGTATCGCAAACGGATTCAAAAAATATGCGGCCGCGTTAAGAAATGACATCGCTGGATGCTGGTCGTGACACCTTTTTATTCTTTAAGATGTCGCGAATTTCCCTTTCGGTAGTAAGCCGGCTGCCCCAGTAAAACGGGGCTAATTTAAACCCGTGCTTGAGTCCCCATTCATAAATCGCTTGAACATTTTCTCCCGTTATGTTTCCCTTACCAAAACTGAAAGATTCATAGCGATCCTCAAGATCCAGAATGATTGCCTCTGCAAAACAGCCGTACATCGTTTTTTGGGAAGGAAGGCCAATGTCAAATCCCAGGTTAAGTTCCTGCGGCATTTCGGTTAAACCGCCTGAAAAAATAAGAATGTCATTCCTTGTGTGTTCAAGGTATGAGATATTTTTCGGATAGCCAATATCGCAGACGACAGCTCCGCTTTTGATCCGATTAATATCCACAATGGAATTCGTGGAACTTGCTGCCGCAACGACGACGTCGGCTTCAGCGGCAACTTGATTGTTATCTAAAGAGATTCCCACTTCGGCTTTTCCGATACGTTGAAGTTGGAGTTGAATCCATTTAAGATTTTCAGGGGTTCTTCCGGTAACGATTACTTTTTTAGCGCGATCACAGAAAATCCTGGCGCAAGCGCTTCCGATATCACCCGTTCCTCCGATGATTGCTACCGTCGCATCCGAAAGATTAATCTCCATCAACTCACAGGACCTTTCGATTCCTTTGACGGCCATGGCCACGGTAAAGGTATTCCCGGTGGTTACGGGAACGTTCACAGACTCGGAAATTTGCTTGCCAAATTTTTCTCCGACGATCGACGTAAATCCTCCCAGCGAAACAATGCCGATTTCATTGGCTTCGGCTACTTTACAGGCCTCAACAACTTTTTGAAAAACCTTATCAACTCCCAACAAAACCATGTCGGGAACAAATGTACTGATAATAAAACAGCCGCGCGTCCTCTTGCCCGTGATGGATTTGAATTCCCCGATGTCGTACATTTTGTAAGAGGGGACCATCTCATAAACCTTTGACAAAAATTCACGTGAAGGCGCATGAAAATCCGGTTTGAGAAGTTTCAGGTAGCGCATCAGATGACCGAGATTGTAAGGATGGCCGATGATGCCAAAGCCGAGGATATCTTTTCGCCCGCCCCGTTTGAAACTTGCGTACCGAGCAGAAATAATCCTGCTTTCGAGTGAATCCAACATTTTTTGGAAATTCCTTTTCAGTGTACTATGAATCCGGGTTGCCACCATTTGCTCAATCCCCGGAATCCCGATAACCACCCGAACCCAAACCTGTACTTCCGTACCGTGCGGATTTTGCTTGAGAATCCACTTCCCTTCAAATGCTTCTAAATCTCCTTCGGTTGCCTTAAAAGAAAGCGTAAAATTTGCAAGGTCGTAGGTATCCTCTTCGATCCAATGAATTGGAATTTCATCAAACATGACATTCCATTCTGTAACCGCGCCTTCTTCCTTTGTCTCTACAATCTTACAGCTCACCACGTTGGGCATAAATTTCGGGAAGTCCTGAATTTTGGAGAGCATTCGGAGAACAATCCAGCGCTTGGCACGTATAATCTTTGATATGTTGACTTCAATTTCGACCGGCTTTAACTCTTCCATTATGATCAATATCCTTTTGTTGACATTATTTGATTATGTTGTTCTTCAATCAGGTGAAACTAATTTTCTGCCGCTAATGCACTGGGAAAGGCAGAGCCTGTTTTTTCGATAATCCATTTTTCAACAATATCTGTTTTGAAACGCCAATGTTTACCAATACGAAAAGCCCCCGGGATAAGGCCGTCGCTCGCAAACTTATAAATTGATCGTTTAGGAATGCGAAACAGCTTGCTTAATTCGTCTGCGGTTAAAAACTTTGACATCATCAATCTCCATAGAGAAACGCCATTAACTCAATTTTGCGCAGTTAGCGCAATATAGGTATTATATTATCTGGGGTTTTTGGATTGCAATAGGAGAATCTTGGGACATCTAAAACCTACAATATCTTGTGGTTAGATAATAAGTAGGATACTAGAAAAAGGGTTCGAAGAGCGTCTAATAAAAAATGTCATCCTGAGGCAAAGCCGAAGGATCTTTAATTATGATTCTTCGTTACACTCAGAATGACAAATATGGGAGATTATTTTGCTGCCTCGGCACGAGGGGTTTCGACTTTTCCGGGCTTCTCTTTTTTGGAAAGCTTAGTAAACAAGTCATCCCATTTGTATGTTAAGGAAACGGTAACCTCTTGCAAGTAGCCTTTGTACTTGCCATCAACGGATGT
>MHFM01000067.1:16880-17449 GCA_001804205.1 Omnitrophica bacterium RIFCSPLOWO2_01_FULL_45_10b | reverse complement strand
GGTAAGATCAGCCACCAGATATTTGCTGATCTTATAACTTGTACCAACCGAAAATCCAAGCCGATTGCTATCAGGAACGGCGGGGATCCAATGATCCTTTGGAACTACTTTCCAATAGAACAGCGTGCCGCCAAGTACAGTGAATCGATCCGTAAATTTATGATTCCCCCCTAAATGCGCGCTAAAACCATTGCTGTAATCTTTATCATTTGGAACACCGATGGCGGCTAAAATAGTGTTGTCAAGGGCTGATATAGTGGTCCGATTGTGAGTAAAAGGTGCACGTTTAAAAATGGACCATTTTGTATAGCCGAAGTCCGTCTCCACGGTTGTACGATCCGTCGGTTTAAATGCATAGGCAAATGTAAAGTTAAGAGGTAACGGTACTTTTGAATCCACGCCTGTTTCATAACGCCCGCCTGCTGTAAATAATGTATTTTCAACCTTTGCCAGTCCGCGTGTTTTGACTACTACCGGACTTCTAAAATAAAAACCAAACTGATGCATTTTGTGCGGCTTGGCGAGTATGCCCGCTTGCCAGCCCCAGTGATTTCCTGCGAGATTGAGGC
>MHFM01000067.1:16611-16816 GCA_001804205.1 Omnitrophica bacterium RIFCSPLOWO2_01_FULL_45_10b | reverse complement strand
CCGCCACCGATGGAAAGCCAGTCCAAAAGCTTAAATGAAACCGTGGGTTTGACCGTGTACATTTTAAGATAATTGACATATCCCGTATAACGTGCAATTCCATGCCCGCCGTCATATTTATTCGAAAGCCCAAACGGAGAATCTGAGCCTATGCCAAATGCCACGCGGTCACCAAGCAGCTCACCCGGATTCAATGTCATATACC
>MHFM01000067.1:1619-16514 GCA_001804205.1 Omnitrophica bacterium RIFCSPLOWO2_01_FULL_45_10b | reverse complement strand
AGAGAATTGGGAAATGAAAGCAACAGAATGAATGCAACTACCGGTAAACAGAAAATTTTCTTTTTCATGGTTCCCCGATCGATTAGTTACTTAATTTTGACTGTGTTATATATCGGTAGAACACAGCTTATTCTGAAGCGGCTTTAAACTCAAGCCAAAAAGTAGTTCCTTTTCCCTCTTGAGTCTCAACTTTAATCTTTCCTCCATTCCGTTCCACCAACTGTTTTGTAATATAAAGTCCCAATCCAGTGCCCTTTTCACCTTTCGTGGTATGGAAAGGTTCAAACAGATGCCTGGCTTGTTCGGAAGGAATGCCGGTTCCTGTGTCTTTGATTGTAATCCTGACTCTGTCTGTCATTCTGAGCCCGACCCTAAAGGGCTGCTTCACGGAGGGCGAAGAATCTCGAGATCCTTCGCTTTGCTCAGGATGACAATCAAAAGAAGAAGTGATCGTCAGTTGCCCTCCGCCCGACATCGCATGACAAGCATTCACAATCAAGTTAAATAGAATTTCTTCTATCTGTCTTTGGTCGGCTTGGATTGGCGATAAATCCTTGGGGAGATTATTTTGGATATGAATTTTATCGAGTTCAAATTCATGAGAGACAAGATCTAAGACATTTTGGAGAGCTTCTTGAACGGAAGCCTTCTGATTTTGTGTGGTCTCTTCAGTCATGGGTTTGGCAAAGCGGTTAAGTTTCGTAATCACTTCAAGAGCGCGATTTACTTGCTTGAGAGCTCTTTCTGAAGTTTCAAAAGGTGTTTTTCCGGAAAGCCCCTCTTTCTCGTTTTCAATATAGGTTTCCAGAAGCCCTTTCACGGCATAAAGCGGATTCCGAATTTCATGATTAATACTAGCGGCGAGCAAACCAATGGTTGCCAATTTTTCGCGCTGGAACACTTCAGCAACTTGTTCAATATCAAAAAGATGATGGCGAATTAAAAAGTATGCCGTGATAAATGGATAAACTGGCATTAAGAAAATAGTGTACTGAGGTACCAAAATGTCATAATTCGGAAAAAATGTAAACGAACCGCCGATAAAAGCAGCTCCTGATGCTAAAAAGAAACCCCACAACTGAAATTTTTCGTAAGCATGCGCCTGTTTAATTCGTTGATAAAGATGGAGAAAACTATAAGGGACAATAACAAAAAATAAGAGCGTAAAAAAATGGAACGCCGGTCCTGGAGAGGTCCAATATTTAAAACTCATTATTGGCTTAACGCTTGGAATAAAAAGCGGCGTAAACCCGAAACAAAAGATGATTGTTGCGAAAAAATATACAGCAAGTAACAATTTCTTATAACGACTTGCACTTTTGGAAACGAGCAATACAAGATGAAACCATGTGGCCGGAATAAATATGGCTGCCGCGTCAGCAACGCGTACAGACCAGAGGGCAAGCGAATAAGACGCGCGCTCAGCCATCATCAAAGCAAATCCAAAAGCCCAAATAGACGTTAAAGCAGAAAAGACAAAGTAAAGCCGGCCGACAACATCATTACGTTTAAACCAGACCAGGAGGCCGATGAAAAAACTTCCAAAAGCAAACAAAGCCAAAGCAAAACTGTATGGATTCATCCCAACCACCTGCTTTCTTCGATGCTCTGTATCGAAAACTTGTAAAGTTCAAGAGCGTATTGATGGGAAATTAAAATACGCTCTTGAAAAGCAGGTGGTGGGATCATTTGACTGTAGTCCTGATCTTAGCGTAGCGGTGGAAATTTTGAATCGCGCTTTGGGAATCAAATCCTCTGCCCCAAACGGCTTTGCCGTAATTCCGTAGGAAATAAAGGACATGATCCCGAAACTGCCCCTTTGCCAATGACAATGGGCTTAGACGAAACGCCTTAGCCCAGGTTTTGATTAACGCATCGGGCTCAAGCCACATTTTCTGAATCACTTTTCTCATATCGAGAATATCGAGTGCTAGAAAACGTCCCATTTTACCAATGGTCCAATGTTCCGGAGCCATGAGTTTGACGCGCAAACGGCCAAAGGTTTTATAAGGTTTCGCTTTTTTGCGATAATCCAAATAATCGATCATGGACCAATGCGAAATATCTTCTGAATAATTGGTGGCGAGTGAGGTTTTTTTTGAACTTTGCTCCACGGCGTGTTCGAGCAAAACTTTATCTTGAGAACTCCGGCGACTGCCCTTCAGTCTAATTTCAAAATCAATATCCGCGCTTGGCCGCACGTATCCCATGAGCGCCGCACACGCAGCCCCCGTAATAATCACTTCCGCCGGTTTTTGGAATTCATGGTCAAGCTCTGAAAAAAAGAAATCGATCTTGCTTTGTTTCATCCCACCACCTCTTTGCTTCGCTGCTGAAAGCAGCAAAATCGTTTAGATAAAAGAACGCGCACGATATTCTTTTTACTGCGCGTTCTTTTCAAAGAGGTGGTTGGGATCATGAGCTTCTTCCCTTCTCATCTTCAATGCGCTCAAAAAGGATTTTAATTTCTTCATTGCGCAGTTCGTGCTTTAGAGCCATCCATGCCTGATGCAAATTTTTCTGTTTCGGGCGGGTCTTAGCGGATTGAGGAAGAACTTCCCTGATCCAGCGGGCAATTCTTCTCCAGCGTGGGCTGAGTCCATTCTTTCCATGAACCACCGCTCTTGCTATTCTCTCAACAAGTGAGCGGCTGAAAAGAACCTCTCGTTTGCGCAACGGTTTGGCTTCGCACGCAAATAATTCGCTGGGATGGGCCTCCAAGGCGGAGCAAATCTTAAGAAGTGTCGAGACAGTCAGATCCTGCTTGCCTCTCTCAATTTTAGATACATTGGGCTGCGGGATGCCCGTTTTTCGAACGAGCTCCATTTGAGTCATTCCCTTCTCGAGCCTTTTTAAGTAAAGACTTTGACCGATGCCAAACATGCAATAATTATAGCTAATAAGCTATATAATTTCAAGCCCTAAAAACAACCGATACCCTTGAATAACACTGTCACATACCAGCTGGATTAAATTCTTGAAATCGCCCATGTCCCCTTTTCCTAAGGCAAAATAGTAAGCATATCGATCATCAACGCGAATGATCGCGGGCGGATAACCACGGCTTAAAAGCTGCGTCACCATAAGCAACCTGCCTACTCTGCCGTTTCCGTCAAAAAAAGGATGAATACTTTCAAATTCGTAGTGGTCGCGCGCAATTTTTGTAACCGGGGCTTTCCCATAACGGTTGATTCCCCGTATCAGTTCTCTCATTTTGACAGGAACTTCCTGGGCGGAGGGCAAAGGTTTCTCGGTATTCGTAAGATTGACATATCCCGTCCGATATTTTCCAGGCAGCTTGTCGTGAAAGTTATACATCACAAGCGAATGCAATTTAAGCACATACGCTTCATCGATTCGAAAACCCACCCGCACACAATTCATCACTTCCAAAAGCGCGTTTCGATGGTTGACGGCTTCAAAAATTTCAAAAGGCTCTTTTCCCCTTACCGCCTTCCCCTCAAACGCTTTTTCGGTTTCCTTTCTCGTCATACGACTTCCCTCAATCGCGTTTGATTGATAGGTCATCTCAAGAAAAAATCGTTTCTGGATCTCCGTATTTTTTTTGAGAATCGCGATTGGATCACGAATAGACTTTTTAAGCTTTTCGATAACACCAGACAAATCAACATGCTCTTTAAAAAGTTCATCGATTCGGCGGGACTGGGCAGGATGGGGGCTTACCCCTCCGTCAATCCAGCGATGAACCGTCCGATAAGTAACTTCAAGTTGCCGCGCCAGCTGGGTGCGCTTAAAACCAGCCTCTTTAATCAGGGCGTGCAGCTTGTCTCGGTCTGAAAGTGGAAAGGACGTGGGATGCCTAATATGATATGACATATGTCACATATTTTAATGTAAAAATACTATACCATATGTCCTGTCTATAAACAAGCCCGAATTTGAAGAAATTAAGGGCCGCACTGATTCTTATTGATGACTACGGGAAATCAGTACTGCCTCACTTCCCAACGGAAGATTTAAAGAACGCAAGGACTGCATCATAATTGGGATGGTTCGTCACTTCTTTGACATATTCCGCGTATTGAACTTGATCATCCGGCCCAAGGATGAAAACGGCGCGGGTCAGGAGTTTAAGTTCCTTGATTAACACACCGAACGCCTGGCCAAAGGAAGCTTCGCGGTGATCGGAAAGCGTTTTGATTTTATCAATACCGGCAGTGGAACAAAATCGCTTCTGAGCAAACGGCAAATCCATCGAAATGGTCAGCACGGCCACATCGGCGGGAAGTTTTCCCGCTTCTTCATTGAACCGCCTTGTTTGTTGATCGCACACCGGCGTATCCAAAGAAGGAACCACGCTAATGAGTTTGGCCTTGCCTTTAAAACTTTGAAGCGTGACCGTTGAAAGATCGCCTGCCAATACCTGAAAATCCGGCGCCTTCGCGCCCACTTTAAGTTCGGGGCCGATCAGGGTCATCGGATTCCCTTTAAACGTAATTGCTCCTTTTCTCTCCTGTGCCATAAAAACTCCTTTCTGATTTGGGCGGTTATCGTACCACAATTCTCTCTCCTCCTCTAGAGGGAATGCTTCGGGGATTATGCCGTCACACCATTCCGCAATCCCCTGCGACGATTGCTTCACTCGCACACTCGGCTTCGCTCTCCGCCAGAAAACATGGCGGAGCCGTACCCGCTGATTTTGCTTAGACCGATCGCCTAAAATCAGCGCGCGGAGGAAAGCGAAGCAAAATGCCATGCCAGAAGCTAGCTTAAGCTGAAGGGATAAACTGGCGATAAAGTAAGGGAGTATTTTCATGAGCAAAATTGGCTTTTATCTCATTCAAAATCCGCTGCAGTATTTGATGAATGCGCTCGTCGATTTCTTCGCGGAACTTGGCTCGATGGCGCGTTTTACGCAAGCGGCCGTCATTTCGATTTTCACGCCTCCTTACAAGCGAACCATTACCCGAAGCCATATGGATGAAATCGGCGTGGGCTCCCTTCCGATTGTTGTTCTAACGGGGCTTTTCATGGGCCTTGTCTCGGCGCTTCAAAGTATTGTGGAGCTTCGCTCGATCGGCGCCACTTCGTATCTCGGACGGCCGCTTGGCACAACGATTGTGCGCGAAATGGGCCCCGTGCTTTCTTCGATGATGGTGGCCGCGCGCGCAGGAAGCGCCATTGCCGCAGAATTGGCGTCGATGTCCATTGGCGAGCAAATTGATGCGCTCCGTGCCGAAGGAAGCGATCCCATCAAAAAATTGGTGGAGCCGCGCCTTGTCGCATGCATGCTCATGTCCCCTATTCTCACGATTCTCTGCGATGTAATCGCTTTTGTCGGCGGTGGGTTTGTGGCCACGCGCGTCGTTCAAGTGAGTTCTTTTTTTTATTGGGATTCCGTGATGGAAGTGTTGACCCCCGCGTTTATCTGGGGCGGGCTGATTAAAGCGTTCACCTTTGGTTTCATCATTGGAATTGTCGCTTGTTATTCGGGAATGAGAACAGGTTTTGGATCGGCCGGAGTCGGCGACGCCACAACACGCGCCGTCGTCACCACCGCCATTTCGATTCTTGCGGTTGATTTCCTTCTCACCAAAATTTTTATCGTTACATGGTGGTAATGCCCTTATGATTCGATTCAAATCCGTAACGCTTCACTACGGCGGTGGTGATGTGGTGCAGGAAATTGACCTGCATGTGCGCCCGGGGGAAAGCAAGGTTGTGCTGGGCCCAAGCGGCGTTGGAAAAAGCACGATTCTCAAAGCCATTCTCGGGCTTCTGAAACCTGAAACGGGTGAAATTTATGTTCAAGGCCATGCAATTTCAAAACTTCCCGAACAAGAACTGGTCAAAATCAGGCTGGGAATGGCCATGGTGTTTCAACATGGCGCGCTTTTTGATTCGATGACGGTAGGCCAAAACGTAAGCTACCGCATCAGAGAGCGTCAATTAATGAATCCGGAAGCCACATCAAAGCGCGTTCAAGAAGTGCTTAAGTTTGTGGGGCTTGAAGGCGCGCTCAAACTTAAGCCGGCCCAACTTTCGGGCGGCATGAAAAAGCGTGTGGCCATCGCGCGGGCGCTTGCGCCGAATCCTGAGATTTTTCTTTTTGATGAACCAACCGTTGGGCTTGACCCGATCAATTCATATAACGTGGAACAATTGATTCTCAAACTCAAAACCCGAAAAGTGACAATGATGATTGTGACACACGACGTTCAAAGCGCCATGCGCCTTGCCGATACCATTGTAATGCTGCATCAGGGAAAATTCATTTTTGAAGGAACGCCTGAAGAATTGAAAAAGAGTACGGACAATCGGGTTCGCGCATTTTTAGATCCGTCAACCGCAAGCACGCTAGATTCATTATAGGGAATAAAGGAGTAGCCATGGGTCAAGAGATTAGTGAACGAGTATGGAGCGACTTTCGCGTAGGAATCATTGCTTTTTCAGGACTGGTCATCTTGGTTTTGGGGATCACCTTTGCCGGAGGAGATAAAGGCTTAATGTTTAAGAAAACAACAACGGTCAAAGCCCGCCTCACCGATGTGGGAGGGCTTAAAAAAGGCAGCTCGGTGTCCATGAGCGGCATGGTCGTTGGAAAAGTCGCCGATGTTTCATTTGTCCAAAACCCCCAAAGGAGCTTAGGAATCATACCCGAAGCGGAAGCGGCTGTCGTCTCAGCCGCAATCACAAATCAAATTGAAGTGGCCATGGAAATCCGATCGGATGTGCGCAGTCGTATTAAAACCGATTCAATCCCTGCCGTTCGGACTCAAGGCATGCTGGGAGACCGTTACATCGATATTCCGCCCGGCTCAAAAGAAGCCGAAACACTTCTGGAGGGAGAAATGCTTCTGGGAGTGGCCGCTTCGGATTTTGATAAAACCTTGACGGAAGCCATTCAAGTGCTCCGTGAGACGGATAAAATGCTGAGCGCGGTCAATCGAAAAGAAGGAACGGCCGGAAAATTATTATACGATGAGCAATTCTACAATCACCTGCTTGAAATCGCCTCCGAGCTGGACGCGCTGATTAAGGACTTCAAGAAAAATCCCCGCCGCTATATCAAATTCTCGGTGTTTTAAACTCTGACTTCCTTAAGCGGCAAAATAAAATCAAATCTGTTTTTACAAGCTTTGATGAGAACGTCATCGGCGGTAATCAGCGGGGCAAGATGAATCTCGGCCAGCGAGAGATAAACAGCGTCATAAACTGAAATACCATAGTGGATGGCGTTCTCAAACGCCACGTCTGATAATTCCCCATCTGGATAACGTACAAGAGGAAAACTTGCCATACGATTCACCAGCGCTAAAGCAACGGAATCGTTCAGTTCTCTTTTCTGAAGTCTCTTCCAACAGATATTGCCAATTTCGATGTAAAAAAAATCGGGGACTACGAGCCTCACATTCCGATGCTCCAAGCGATCAAGTAAGTAATGAGCAGCTTGATCATTTTCTTCCTTAAAAAACCATTTTGCTCCTACCGATGCATCGACAATATAGGTTTCCATCATATGGCTAGCGATTGTCTCGGTCTTCGCGAATTAACTTTGTAGAATCATCAAATTTCCCGTACTTCCTGTAAATTTCTTCACGCAAGCGCCGTGCTCGTTCAAAAGCTTCTTGGCGGCTTTTTTCCTGTTCCTCTACTTCTTCAAAATTCTTAACGGCCCGTTCAATTAACTCGATCAGCATTTGATTCACTGACAGATTCCTTGATTGAGCAAATTTCTGGATTCGAATGTGTATGGGTCTTGAAATTCCCCTAATCAACACGTCGCTCATGATTATCTCCTTTGCTTCCTGCAGAGGTTTTTGATATCATAATGATATCATTCAGGGCAATAAAAAACAAGTTTTTTAATTCGACTCAAATACCCAAAACCAGGTGCCGGTTTCTGTTCGTTGCTGATACAATAATTTTGAAACCTTAGCTTTAAAGTCATTTTCAATGAAAAGTTTTTCAACTTCACGAGGGCTGCGGTAAATCGCGCAATAATTACACCTAAGCTCTTCTGAAAATTTATCAATCTCGTAGCGGCCGTTCACTCCCACAGATTCCCTGGCAATCAGCTTACCGCCGGGCTTCATCAAATTTTTCGCATTCAAAATGGTTTTCGTAACGTCCGGATCATTTAAAGAAGAAAAGACACCTGAGATAATCACAAGGTCGTAGGCCTTCACCGGCAATTGCAACGGATCAAAACAATTTGCTTGCACGATGGTGACGTTGCCGACATTTTGTTTTTTAAGATTCTTTTTCAATACCTCCAAAACTTTTTCCGAAAAATCAAGGGCGACAACCTGCTTTAATTTTTTAGCCAACGGAATCGTAATCCGCCCTCCCCCGCAGCCCAAATCCACGGCGCTTTGGTCATCCGCCTGTATGTGTTCCATTAAATTCAAGATTTGGGCTTGATGTTGTTCCTCAGAAGTGCCCAAATTAAACGCTTTTTGATTGCCATTTTGAGAGGCTGCCCGCCCGTCCCAAAATGATTTTGTGCGGCTGTAATCGAGAATCATTTACGGTTCAGCTCCCTGATTTTTCTTTTGATCAAAGTAGTTGATATGCCTTTGAGATAAGGGATGCGGGTTACCTTAATTCCCAATCGATCGGCAGAAACCAACGTTTCCATCTGGCCCAGGTCATCCAGCCCATAAAATTCACTCACGGCAAGTATATCGGGTTTTAAAAAATTTAAAACTTTTGTTTGGTCAGGGCTTGAATAAGTGATCACTTGATCGACACATTCTATCGAACTAACGATTTTCTTTCTATCATTTAAACGGACGGTCGGGTCATGCCCTTTTTGCCGGCGCACCCCTTGATCTCCCTGGATTCCGACAATCAAATGCGTTCCCAAACGCTTGGCCTTCTCAAGCGCCTGCAAATGGCCCACGTGAAAGAGCTCAAAAACACCGGGTATATAAACTCTAATACGTTTCCGGCTCATGGATAATTTCTGTATTGAGACAGGGTCTTTTTTCCCTCTGAATTGTGTTCCAGTCTCCGTAGCAGGTGGTTAAAAATTCATCTGTTTTTTTTGGGATTAAAACTTCTGTATCTAAAAACTTCTCTTGTTCGAAATTCATAAGGATTTCTTCCGGAAACATGTGCAGAACCAACGCGTCAGGATTCGAGCTGTTGATGTAAACAAACTGACGGTCCATTGGATAAAAAAAATAAAAATCCGTGGTCGTACGCCATACCGTATGTTGAAAACCAAGGATTGTGATTTTATTTTCTATATTTTTAAATTTCCTTATACTTTTCTCATTTTTTTTTGTAAAACCGGATTGTGCCATCAGAATTATCAATTGCTTTATTTTAAGAGGGTCCGGATTAATCAATCCCAAATCAATATCGTCGTCATGCTTAATGATGCTGCGGCCCCTTCTGAAGCCAAGAAGCGAGCCCCATACCAAAAAAGGCTCAAGCCCGCTTTCTCGAGCGTTACGGATGGTCCGCTGCAGCATTTGGGGACCGTAGAAATTGAGGAAATAACTTTGTAATGAGATTTCGGAATTAAAATAATCATACAAATACCGGCCCATTCTTTTGGGATGAAGCAGAAAAACGACAAGTGACAGCGGGAAAAGATATAAAAATCTTATGAAATGCAACAAACGCTGATGAGACCTCAGAAAGGTTAGCCAAAAGGGTGGTGTATCCATCATAAGTTAGGGGTTATCCTCGAGGAATCAACTGGACGCTCTGTGCGGCATAAGAAGTTAGTTTAACGAAGGAGCGGAGGTGAAGCAATGAAAAAAATAACCTTCCTTAATGGCAATTACCAAGGGAAATAATCGGATTGGATGATGGTATTGTGTCGTCTTGCGGGAGGAGGAAGGGATCTGTTGTTCGATTGATTTAAATTATATCAGAAACCTGTCCCCTGGAGAAATGGTACTTTATGATGAGTCAATCACTTTCGAGGAGGAAGCGGTAACGCTTGAGGAACTGGCGGTCTTTGGGCCGGTTGGCGATCCGTTTCGATTCGAGCAGCTTTGACAATCTACCGACGCGCACCGGAATGCCGTGAACCGTAAAGGTAGCTGCGTCTCGTTCAAGTTCTGCAAATAGGAAGCCCGATATTTTCAGAAGCACTTCGATCATTAATCCATCAGATGTGGTCGCAATTAAGGTTGTCCCTTCTCGAATGATTCGTTTCAGATCCTTTTCTTTCACAGCGTTCAAAACGCCCGTCTTGGTACCAATGTCAAATTTCATATCCTGCAAATGGGCAATCACTTTTCTCACATTCGCAAGCGTCGGCTCGATAAATAAATCGTAATCCAAGGTTCCAAATGTTTCAGCGGGGTTTTTTGCGTAGTAATTGATTCCGGCCAAACCAACCACCACGTAACGCACGCCGGTCTGGTTAAAACGGTTAATTACAGCCGTGTAAGGATCCGGAAATGTTTTGCGTTTCATCGCATTTTCCGGTTGCCATAATGGCGCTGCCAAGCCAGAAGAGTCGCATGCACCCAGCTGCGATCAGCGCCGTCCGGAATGCCGAAATCGCGTTCCTCAAGCTGCCGGACCAGACTTTGCTTTTTGAAAAGCGGTGTTCCGGATTTTTCCTTTGTTTCGAGAAGGTCGGCGGGGCCGCAGCCAAGCAGCTGCGCCAGGCGCTCAAGCATTCGAAGGGAAACGGGGCGCCTCCCGGCATCCATGGCCGAGAGATTCGAACGATAGAGGCCAAGCCGCCGGCTTACCTCTGCCGCCGTCAGAGCGCGCTCCCTCGCCATTTCTGTAATCCGGGTCCGAATCCTCATGCCACAAAGTTATCACATAATGATAACTTTATCAAGCTTCATTCTCGATGAGTGCTGTAATGCGGGGATGGCAACAGCTAGAGGGAAATCGATTTTGAGCCGCTATAGTCTACACCGTGCAGGCAGGCGGTCTTTTGGGATTACTCAGTCGGAATGGATTTAATGCGAGGTAGGGGTCAAAAAGTATTATGAGAGGTGTCCAATATTTGTATCCGTCTCCGTTTTTGCCTATTATTCATAATGAGTCCACATCCTGAGAACCTTCACAATCTTCTCGTCCTTCAAAATCTGGTAAACCAGGCGGTGCTGGATGTTGATTCGCCTTGAATAAGCCCCTTCCAGGTCACCCACCAGCTTTTCATAAGGCGGCGGGGTTTCAAGAGGGTTCTTTTTTAGGATCTCAAGGAGCTCTTCAGCTTTGGGCTTCAGGCCCGCACTTTTCAGTTTTTTAGCGTCTTTTTGGGCCTGCTTGGTAAAGACAACCGTCCACATCCCTACCAGCCCGGTTCTTTGGAGCACTTATCTACAGGAGTTTTCAACCCTTTCCGAATGGATTCTCTCATTTTGGGGATCGAGACGAGATACAAGGTTTCCTGAACCGCACGCCAATCCTCTTCGGAAACAAGGACGGCGTTATTTTCTTTCCCAGTAATCTGGACCGGCTCATGGGTCTTTGCGACTTGGCGCAAGAGGCGGTATAAGAGGATTCTGGCTTTACTTGCAGCTAAAGTTGTCATAATTCACCTAATCCAAAGCGTACTATATCCCGTACGTATTGTCAATCCTTTTTCCACCTTTTTATACCCTGTTTGCCTCGCCAAATAGAGGAAGGTTTTCATGGATGTCCCCTGGGGAAATGGTACTTTTATCTTATTGATTATAAACCTAAACCGGACGCCGTCCGGCGGGGAGGGGTTAAGAACCGGTTGAAGGAAATATCATCTTAGCAGCAATCCCTTTTCCATCATTTCTTCTCGAATACTTGATTTTCGCAAAGATACCTTTGTTCGATATCATCGAGGATTTGAAGGCCTATCTTTTTTTCGCGTTCTTCTGAATCGCAGCTGGACATAACAATGGAAAAAAGTTCGCGAATCATCCGCTGAACAGAAAATAGTTTCTCCGTTTTTGTGCCTAAGCGCTCAAGAGCGGCATAGAGGAGTGATTTTGCCTTATGAATTTCATCGGCTTGAATCGATTGATTGCTCCGACTCAACAAACGGCGCACACTCATCAGCGCACGATGAAGAACTGTGATTTCACGAGCCTCATATAAAGACTTCATTTTATAGGCTTGAGCGCCCTTGTTTTCTGATGGTGGATCCTCCTTTGTGCCATTGTTTCCATTCCGACTCAAAATGTCTTTCAATCGAGCGCCTTGATTGTTCCAAAACATTGGAAAGCCAAAGGCATCATAAATGGCCTTGATCTTTTCCAAAGCCTTCTTGCTTCTTAAAGCTGTAATTTTACTTGGATAGACACGAAAAAAGGCTTTCAGCCAGCAAACCGAACTCAAAAAAGATTTTTTCTTAGCCCCCATTTCTTGATTCAAAAAGTGATGCTCTAAATCATGAAGAAAACAAATACAACCATCAACGTTCGCATGCTTCTGCCCCAGTTTTGGGTACTGGCTCTTAACCAGGATAATGGTCATCTTATTATTGAACCAGCCTTTGAATAATCCTAAAACTTCCCGTTCGCTCAACTCACTTGTTTCAACCAATTTCACAATTAATCACCTCGCTAACACGCATCTAATGCGCCTCCGATTTCGCGTTCTACCTGTCTGATTCTTCTCATATAAAGCCTAAGCCACCGATGATACAGTTTCACCTTAAACCTTAAACTTTTCTGTTTCGCCTTCTTGTTCATAACCATGCTTCCTTTCCAATTTGATGTCCTTATCAACTTGTCAACGAGCCCTTACTTATTGAAATACATGGGGAAAGGATAAATGTCAATGATAGGAAGGCTGTTTATTTTGACTAAATGATTCCAGAATTTGACTAAGTAAAAGTGAGGTGTTATCCTTCTTTTAAGCATTAAAATAAATAAAACGTCAGTCAAAATAAACCGGTGACTAAGAGTGCCTCAGAGAACCTCTGTCATCCCCGCGCCCGCCCAGCAGAACGGCGGGTCCGCCGGTCTGGGTGGCGGAAAAGCGGGGATCCACAACCGTGGATTCCCGATAAAAACATTCGGGAATGACACTTTTGTTAGGTGCTCTAATCTTAAAAGGATTGAAAAATGTACGATGAAATAAAGAAAGACATAGAGGGCCAATTTAAAGATTTCCCGCGCAAGAAAGTCGCGCGTTGGGATATGGCAATTCAGGCTCTTCTTACGGAAAAATCCGACGGAACAAAACCGCTTCCCATAGGATGGCTTTCTGAACGCGCTGGGCTCAGCAAATCTTATCTTCTTAATGTCATCTCAGGAAAAATTAAAGATCCGCCTTCAGAAAAATTGATTCGAATTGCCGAATCATTCAAAATCTCCTTCCCCGAATTTTCAATGCGCGCCATGGGTGAGCACCCGGCTTCCTTTTTCAAAACCGGGTTTGGCCAACGTGGATATATCGAATATAGCCAGCATGGTTTTTCGATACAATCACTCTGCCCACCGGGAACCAGCAATCGGGATTTCTTTTTCGGCTTAATGACCATAAAACCTCTTAAGGAACTAAAAAGATGGAAATTTCAGGACAACTCGATGATTGGTATCTATGTGGAACAAGGCACGCTTGAGATTATGCACGGAGGGAAATTAAGGCGTTTAAATTCCAATGAATCGGCTTATTTTGACGCAAGCATTCCCCACCGATTTAAAAACATCGATACATTTGAAGCGAGGATTTTTCTCGTTACCCGGCCGCCGATTCATTAAGATCACTGAGCAAAACTGTCATTCTGAGGCCGTAGGCCGAAGAATCTACAGGCAAATCCTTCGCGGAGTTTACCCTCGAGCTTGTCATTCCCGCGTGCTTTAAGCGGGAATCTAAGGTCTGGATCCCCGCTTTTCCGCCACCCAGACCGGCGGACCCGCCGTTCTGCTGGGCGGGCGCGGGGATGACAGGATTTATGAAACCGCTTCTACCCATTCTTGCGAAGTTTAAGTTCCCTGCAATTCTTGCGAATAACCCTGAGCACTTCTTCAATTCGGAACGGCTTTGTGATATAAAGCGACCCCGCCGCTTCAACGGCATGAATCGTGTCCTGAAGGCCAATGGCAGAAATGGCGATAAAAAGTTTTGGTTTGTGGCCGTCGCCTTTCTTAATTCTCTCCATCATTTCATCTCCGCGCAGATGGGGCATTTTAATATCAAAAAGGATAATGTCTGGTTCAAATTCATTTGTCTTTTGAATTCCCTCCTCAGCGTCTTCGGCAATCTCCACTTCATAGCAATTCGGCTTATCCTCTAAAATAAACTCCTGAAGCGCCTCGCATTGCTCTCGTTCGTCATCCACAAGAAGGATTTTTGCTTTCGGGATAAAACCGGCATCACCCTCAAGGGTCTTTCGATCAACCGCGCCGGCAAGCGAAACAACTTCTTCTTCGAATTTAGGAAATTCAAATGGCTTTTCAATAATTTTATCAACCCGCACTTGTTTGAAACGTTCCTTATAACGCTCATAAAGCCCCGTAATGACCATCACTTTAACATCGGGCTGTTTCTTCCGCACCATTTCCAATACCTGAAATCCATCGAGTTTTGGCATATGAAGATCGAGGATGAGAAGGTCAAACAAATAACTCTGGGCAAGATCGACCGCTACTTCCGGATCGGTTGCAGACAATACTAAATAATGGAGCTTTTCTTTAAGGCAATCCTTAATAAGTTCCACAACATCCGGTTCGTCATCAATCACAAGCGCGATTTTTTGATTCGCCACCTTCTTCGCTCCATTTCTTCTGAAGGACATCCTTTACAGCATTGATAATCTGCGGCGGGGTAAATGGCTTTTCAATATAAGCATCCACGCCAAGTTCCTTAATTTTTCGTTCCATCACTTCTTCAACAAAACCGGTGATCATTACAATTTTTGCTTGTGGATGATGCCGCTTAATTTCTTGAAGAACTTCAACGCCATCCATACCGGCCTGCAATTTGACATCCAGCAATATCACATCTGGATGGTGCTTCTTGACA
>MHFM01000067.1:0-1362 GCA_001804205.1 Omnitrophica bacterium RIFCSPLOWO2_01_FULL_45_10b | reverse complement strand
GCGGTTTAGCGATTGAAATGTAAAGCACATCCGCTTCTTCATCATATTCCCAATTCAGCGATGGTTTTCCTTCCAAAATCTTTAATGGGTCCATATAATTTGTCTCCTTCTAAAACTAAATGCGTTCTAAAATTCGAAGATATTCGTTGTGAGAAATCTTGAGCAACCTAAGATTATTCATGATGATAAAAACTGGAAGAGTTGTATTCGCTTGAATGACGACCGGCCGTTTTATATTGGGATAGGAAAAAATAATATGGCGGCCCTTTTGAC
Organism: Omnitrophica bacterium RIFCSPLOWO2_01_FULL_45_10b; assembly: GCA_001804205.1. Classification (GTDB taxonomy): domain Bacteria; phylum Omnitrophota; class Omnitrophia; order Omnitrophales; family Danuiimicrobiaceae; genus 01-FULL-45-10b. The sequence continues at coordinate 1,089 of MHFM01000067.1, read as the reverse complement.
GTATTTCTTTACAGCCAATGTGGGTTAGAAATTTTATAAATGTCCGGGATGGAATTGGGGTAATACGAGCCACAATTTAAACAGGGATTGAAAATTCTTCCTCGAGATTTCCAATATATCTCGGAGGCATCCACCGGGGAGAACCGTTTTTCGTGTTTGGCATTTCAGCTTTTCGCCATCCACATTCTTCAAGAACATCTTCCAGTTTTCCCGCCTTATTTAGTTCCTCAATAAATAACTCGAATGTTTCCTGAAAAGCCTTTTTCGCATCCTCTAAAGATGCTCCCTGGGCGGAGAGATCTAAACTAGGGCAATAAGCAACGATTGTATCGCCTTCTTGTAGAAATTGAACAGTTAATCTTACGAGATTTTCGGGTTTCATACGGTGTGTATTAGCCATGTTATATTTACCCCCATACAATATCAACAAAATTATTGTTCATACTCGCTTTATTAAAGAATAGCCTTGGGGAGAGGAAAAAGCAAATTACACCTTATTTTTAGGTGTTAGATTTCGGGAAATCATCAAAGCCTTACCGGCCGGATGCGCTCATGGCTCCGCTTGCGCCAGCTGCATCAGAGCCGTCGTAAATCGGGAGCCGCATGGTAAAACAAGTGCCCCGATTCACTTCGCTCCGGATGGAAATCATGCCGCCATGAACCCGTTCGATATTGTCTTTGCAATAAAAAAGTCCGATTCCGGTTCCCTTAGTCCCTTTGGTCGTAAAACCATGCTCAAAAATCTTCTCATGAAGCTCGCGAGGAATGCCGCATCCATTATCAGTAAAATCGATTTTAATCATCTTTGAATTATCAGGATCAAGAGTAGCCTTAATCGTAATTTGTTTATCAAGTGTTTTTTCCATGGCATGAAGTGAATTAATAATGAGGTTAACGAAAACCCCCTGCAAATCCTGAGTAATTCCTTTGATAAATGGAAGATCGGCTGGTATATCCATTACGATTTGCGGAATGGTTAGGCTTTCCCAATACGTTTGGAATCTTACTTCTTCAATGGCGCTTGCGATGACAAGTTTCAATTGAACTTCGCTTTTCTGATCCGTTCGTTCCTTCACTAAATTAATCAAT
>MHFM01000066.1:4105-10891 GCA_001804205.1 Omnitrophica bacterium RIFCSPLOWO2_01_FULL_45_10b | reverse complement strand
AAGGCGAAACGACGAATTGGGATCTTTGGCAAGTGCTACCCACTTTTTGACATCGCCGCCTTCTTCATGAATTTGGTCTAACATTTCCATTACTTCCTGATTGGCCCCTCCATGCCACGGCCCCCACAACGCACAAATACCCGCGGAAATGCAGGCAAATAAATTCGAACGGCTGCTTCCGACGAGACGGACCGTTGCCGTGCTGCAATTTTGCTCATGATCGGCATGCAAAATCAAAAGAAGATTAAGAACGCGAACCGCCTCCTCATCAATCGGATACTCTTCTCCCGGCAGTGAAAACATCATGTGGAGGAAATTGGCGCAATAGGATAACGAACGATGAGGATAAATAAACGGCTGACCGATTGACTTTTTATATGAATACGCGGCAATCGTTCGGACTTTGGACAAAAGCTTCGCTGCGATTTTACTGATTTCCTTTCCGTCTTGCTTCTTATTCGGGTCCCCTACCGTATCGAAACCAGACAAAATAGAAACCATGGCCGAAAGAGTGGCCATTGGATGAGTCGTGCTTGGAATGCCGTCAAAAATATGCTTGAAATCCTGGTGAAGGCTTGCATGCTCGGTCAACTCCTTTGAGAATTGATCGGCTTGAGTGCGATTAGGAAGTTTTCCGTGAATCAAAAGATAAGCGGTTTCGACAAAAGTGGACTGCTCGGCAAGTTGCTCAATTGGAATGCCGCGATAGCGTAAAATACCTTTATCCCCATCAATAAACGTAATTTCACTCAAGCAAGACCCGGTATTGGCATAACCATTGTCCAATGCAATATAGGAAGTCTTCGCCCTAAGTTCATTGATGTCAATCGCCTTCTCGCCTTCCGTACCCACTACCGTAGGCAATTCGATTACTTTGTCATTGATTTTAAGCTCTGCTTTCTCGCTCACTACAACTTACTCCTTCCTGAAAAAACAAGTATGATACGTCACGGTAGAATACTAGAAAATTGAGCGTTCCTTATAAATACTTACGAGGAGGCCAAAAGCGAAAAAACTGGCCACAAGAGATGATCCTCCATAGCTCATAAACGGCAAGGTCACTCCTGTAATTGGAGCGATTCCAATGGTCATGCCGATATTAACGAAAGCCTGAAATGCAAAAGCTGCGATGACACCGGCAACCAAAAGACGAGCTTTTAAGTCCGTTGTGTGTTTCATGATTTGAAAAGCATAGCCGATTAAAACCGAAAATAAAAGCAGAAGAAGCAGTGTTCCTAAAAAACCAAACTCCTCGGCAAAAACGCTGAAGATAAAATCCGTGTGGTGCTCTGGCACAAAATCAAGCTGCGTCTGAGTCCCGTGCAGCCATCCCTTTCCAAAGAGTCCACCGGAACCTACCGCAATTTTAGATTGAATGGCGGTGTAGCTAGCGCCGATCGGATCGATGGAAGGATTCATAAAAACAAGAATACGTTTTTGTTGATACGGCTTCAAAACATGCCAAAGAAACGGAGCGCTCGCCAGCGCAAGAGAAAATAACACAAATAAATAACGAAACCGAACCCCCCACAAAAATATCATTCCAAGAAACATCGGAATAAAAACCAGAGCCGTTCCCAAGTCTGGTTGTTTTAAAACAAGAAGGCATGGAAAAGCCATCAAGAACATGACGGTCATAAGTGTACGCTTTTGAGCAAAAAAAGCGCTGCGGTCCGCTAAAAAATGAGCCAGCATTAACGTGGTTGCTATTTTTGAAAATTCGGAAGGTTGAATTTGAAACGGGCCTAAGGCAAGCCAGCTATGAGCGCCCGAACGGGCCTTGGCAAAAAACAAAACCCAAAACAAGAGAATAACGGTGAACCCATAAATCAAATACGAAAAATTTAAAAACGTTCGATATCCAATCCCTATTGTCAGAAAGAAAATAACGAGCCCGGCTAAAAACCAAAAGAATTGTTTTGAAGCAAAGCTGCTGCCATCCTGAAACGTAGCACTATAGATCTCAATGATTCCAAGCGCGGCAAGCGCAAGCATCAGAAAAACAATGGGCCAATGTATTCCTTTAAAGAACCGCGGAACCATAGATGTCCTTGCAGAAGTAAACTATTCTTTTCGCAATTTGCGCGGCTGTAATTCCGCCTGACTTTCCCCGTTCGACAAATACAACAAACGCAAATTTTGGATCCTCATATGGGAAAAACCCGCTGAACCAAGCGTGCGCATCTCCGGGCGGCGCTTGGGCCGTTCCCGATTTCCCTGCTAATTTTGCAAAATTCACTCGAGCCAATTGTCCTGTGCCCCGATCTGAGGAAACCGCTTGAAGCATTCCTTGACGGAGTGTGCGAAAGGTCTCTTCGCGAATTTCAATTTTCTGTTTATTTTTCTCCGTTTCCAAATTCCCATCTGAACTCTTAATGAGTTTCGGCTGAAACATCTGGCCATTGGTTGCAATAGCAGCCACAAGTCTGAGGATCTGAAAGGGGCTGACCAAAAGATAGCTTTGACCAATGGCAAACGTAACCGTCTCTCCTTGATACCAGTTGTCATGATAACGCTCTTTCTTCCAGTCGGCACTTGGAACCAAACCGCTTGCCGCAGGAAGTTCAAAGACAGGTGATGCGCCAAATCCTAGCTTGCGGGCATATTCTGAAAGCTTTTTTTCTCCCAAAAGCCGCCCTGTATTATAAAAGTAAACATTGCATGACCGCTCAAGGGCTGTGTAAAGATCGACTCGCCCGTGGCCTTCAGAAAACCAGCACTTAAAGCGCCGTGAGCGTGGGGAAAGCCGGAAATAGCCTGGGCATTCAAAAGTGGTATGGGGTGTAATGAGCCCTGCTTCAAGCGCTGCGATTGCCGTCACCAATTTAAAAACAGAACCTGGCGGATAAAGACCGTTTAAACCCCGATCCAAAAGCGGGTGATCCTTTGAACCGATGACTGAGAGGCGTTCGGCATTTTGTGATGGAGTTACAAAAATATTAGGATCAAAACCCGGAGTGCTGACAGCGGCCAAAAGCTCTCCTGTTTTTAAGTCCATTACTAAGACGACGCTTCGGCGATGCGAAAGCAATGGTTTAATTCTATCTTCAAGTTTCGAATCCAGGGAAAGATGGACATCGCCGCCCAGTTCAGGCTCTTTTTCACTTAATAAAGAAATGGGCACTCCCCGGGCATCCACCTCAAGTTGACGCCCGCCATCTTCTCCGCGCAAACGGCTGTCAAAAACGCGCTCAATTCCAGAGCGGCCGATCCACGCATCAAAGCGGTAAATGCTGGGGTCTAAAGTTTGATATTCCTCCTTGGATATTTTGCCAATGTAGCCAATGGTATGGGCCCCAACTTCCTTAAAAGGATAAGTTCGAATCATGCCAATCTGAATGAAAATACCGGAAAGTCCGGGGCGGCGCTCCTCAATTTGCATCGAAATTTCTTTCGAAATATCTTGCTTTAAAAGGATGGGGGTAAAAGAAGCGGTGCGAGCTTGCGAAAGTCGTTTGCGAATCTCAGTTTCAGGAAGTTCTAAAATGTGACCGATCGTTGGGATATCTTTTGGATTAAAATCCTCCGGAATCGCATACACATTATAAGCGGGCCGGCTTGTCGCCAACAGAACGCCGTTTCGGTCAAAGATGTTCCCGCGCGGCGCTTCAAGACGGATGAGGCGAATTCGATTTTGCTCGCTCGAACGCCTAAAATAACCACCCTTGATAATCTGTGTTTGAAAAAGACCAAGGCTCAGCGCTGCGAAACTCGCCGCAATCAAAAATTGAAGGACCTGAACTCGAATCGCTGTTTTCATTAGTTAAAATGAGGAGTCGGGGAAAACTCCCCGACTCCTCACCCTCGCCAGCTTCATTAAATTGAAGATTCAAGTTCAATGAAGCTGGCAGAGGGTTACCTTATGGTAATCCTACGCCCCGTTCCGCTGGGCGGACGGGGCTCAGGATGAGCCATCGGGGACAAAAAACTCCCCGATGGCTCAAATTAAAACAACTCATATTGTCTCTCTCGAAGAACGGGCTTAAGCCATTTTTCAAGCAGAGGGAAAACAAAAAAAAGGTGTTCATCAAAATCCATTCGTTCAAACGGTAGGCATGTTGAACGAGAACGGAAAGAAGCGAAAAGAGGATCAAAACAAACCAAGAGAAGAAAAAGAGGCTGACCAGCTGGATCCAAGGCTTCTCACGGTCAAAACGAACCGAAAAAAACTGAAGCAGAACAGCTCCCCCGACATAAGAAGCCGTTTCGAGGCCGAAAAAAGCACCGGTAACAAGATCTTGAATCAGCCCTATTAGAAAAGCAAGAAAAACGGTATTTTTCCAATTAATTCGAAACGCATAAAAAGCCAGAAAAATAAAAAAGAAATTAGGTTTTACGGGCTGAGCGGAAAAAATGGGGGGCAAAGAAAGCTCAAGCCAAAGAAGGACGAATAAAATGGCAACTAATCGTTTGGAAGCGAAGGCAAACATAAAACTTCCTCCAGTTTTGCAAACGATACAAAAGGTTTCACAAGCACATAAAGGCTTAAGTGGTCTTTTTCCTCGCTTACGGTAATAACTTTGCCAATGGGAATGCCTTTTGGATAAATCCCGCCAAGCCCTGAAGAAATAATGACATCCCCTACTTGAACGTCAGATTGGTGGTCCAGGTAAGTCATTTTCAGAAGAGACGAACCCCTGCCCTCGATCAAACCAACATCGCGTGTTCGTTGATTGAAAGCGCTTACTCTTGATTCTCCATCAATCAGCAAAAGGGCGCGAGCCGAACGCGAACCCGACGCAATCACCTTACCAACCAAGCCGTCTGGATGAACTAAAATCGTATTCTTTCTAACCCCATCGTGCGACCCTTTGTTAATCATGATAAAACGAGACCAATGGGAAGGGTCTCGGGCAAGTACACGCGCGGCACGACCGTTCGTATGAGATGTTTCTTTTAATTGTAGCAGCGCACCTAAGCGTTCTTTTTCGCGTTTCATTTCTTCGTAGCCGACAAGCGCTGCTTTTCGTTTTTGAAGTTCCGCGCGCAAAGCGCGATTTTCCTGGCGTAAGCGCGGCCACTCGGCAAAGGAAGTAAGCGTTGTTTTTAAAAGCTGGTTGGTGTAATTCTGAAATTCTAGAAGAGGGCTTGCAACCGCAAGCGTAACGGTTCTTAGTTGATCAACGAGATGAGGCGAGGTCGCGCCGATTAAAAGCGGAAATAAGATGGCGCCCGCGAGGAAAATGGGTCGTTTCAGTCGCACCCGAATCCCCTCCGAATGATTTAAAGGTCAAAGTGTTTGTGATTGTTATTGTTAACGGAAAGGCGTTTCAAAAGGCTGATATCGCTTAAATACCGCCCCGTGCCAAGAGCCACTGCTGTTAAAGGGTCGTCTGCGATATGAACCGGTAACCCTGTCTCATCGCTAATAAGCTTATCCAGCCCCCTTAACAAGGCCCCTCCACCAGCTAAAATCAGGCCTCGGCTAATCAAATCTGATGAAAGCTCAGGCGGGGTCCTCTCTAAGGTAATCCGGATGGCTTCCAGAATAGCGGAAACTGCCTCTGAAAGCGCTTCTCGAATCTCTTCACTTGATACCGTAATGGTTTTTGGAAGCCCGGCCAGAATATCCCGGCCCCTAACTTCCATTGTGGTTTCTTCTTCGAGCGGATAAGCGGAGCCAATTTTAATCTTAGTTTCCTCTGCGGTTCGCTCTCCAATCATCAAATTGTACGTTTTCTTTAAATGATTGATAATGGCTTCATCGCATTCGTCACCGCCGATTCGAATGCTTTTAGAAAACACAATTCCGGCAAGCGAAATCACAGCAATTTCCGTTGTTCCGCCGCCAATATCAACAACCATATTTCCGCAAGGTTCATGAATTGGGAGGCCAACGCCAATCGCTGCCGCAATCGGCTCTTCAACTAAGTATACCGGGCTTCGCGCTCCGGCACGTTCTGCAGAATCTTTGACGGCGCGTTTTTCAACTTCCGTAATGCCGCTTGGAACTGCGATTACAACGCGCGGGGTTACTAAAGGCCTGCGGCGATGGACCTTGCGAATAAAATAACGAAGCATTGCTTCCGTAATATCAAAGTCGGCAATAACGCCGTCTTTCATCGGACGGATGGCGACAATATTACCAGGGGTTCTACCCAGCATGCGTTTGGCTTCTTCGCCAACAGCTAAAACTTGATGGGTATTTCGATCGACGGCAACCACAGAAGGTTCGCACAGCACAACGCCTTGCCCTTTCACATATACCAGTGTTGTGGCCGTGCCGAGGTCAATTCCGATGTCGTTTGAAAAGACACCCAGAAGCTGATCTATTAAAACCATTGGCTACCTTTTGGTTGGAGTAAACGAAAGAATCGTCTCTCAAAAGCGTGTCATTCTAACAAGAAGCACTTTTCAGGTCAAGCAGAATCAAGCCCTTCTTAAAAATAACCGAATTGGTTCAATTTTTAACTGTCTTTGGACGTGAAAAAACGACAATTCATCCTGTGAGGGATTGCAAATCAGCTTCGAAATTAGGGTAAGAAGTTTGAATGCAATCCGTATCTTGAACCGTAACACCGCTTTTTGATCTTAAACCAGCAATGAGAAAGCTCATTGCAGTCCGGTGATCCCCAAAACTGGAAATTGTGCCGCCTTGAAATTCAGAAATACCCTGAATGACACAACCGTCTTCGCGCTCCTCAGCCTTTCCGCCGATTGTATTAAGCCCAGACACCATTGAATGAATCCGATCTGTCTCTTTAACACGTAATTCTTCCGCGCCGCGAATCACACTGGCTCCTTCGGCAAGAGCACAAGCAATCATTAAAATCGGAAGTTCGTCGA
>MHFM01000066.1:0-4089 GCA_001804205.1 Omnitrophica bacterium RIFCSPLOWO2_01_FULL_45_10b | reverse complement strand
TTGGTTCTCCTTGATCCTGCGCTGCTTCAAGCGTGATATCGGCACCCATCGATTTTAAAATTCTAATCAAACCAATTCGCGTTGGATTAAGTCCCGTCTGACGAATGAAAAGTTCAGAGCCCGGAATTAAAAGAGCGGCAACCATAAAAAAAGCGGCAGATGATATATCGCCGGGTACAACAAATTGAATTGCATCAAACCGATTTGCTTTTCGTACGGAAATCTTAAAATTATTTTTAAAAACAGGGACGCCGAAAGTTTTGAGTAATCGTTCCGTATGATCCCGTGAAGGAATCGGTTCTTCCACCGATGTCTCGCCTTCTGCAAAAAGGCCTGCCAGAAGAATGGCAGACTTCACTTGAGCGCTGGCAACCTCATTTCGCCAGTGAATTCCCTTAAGATGCCCCCCTTGAATGGTAAGAGGGGCATAATTAGCATCATCCTTACCCTTAATCCGGGCCCCCATTTTCCGTAAAGGCTCCGTCACCCGCCTCATAGGGCGCTTTGAAAGAGAGGGGTCTCCGGTAAGGCTGGTTTCAAACGGCTGGCCTGCTAAAATACCAAGCAAAAGCCGCATGGTGGTCCCAGAATTGCCCAAATCAAGCGCCTGACTTGGAGCTTTCAAACCGTTGAGGCCAGCGCCTTTCACCTTTAATTTCGCGCTGGTTTTTCCCTGGCTCAAATCATACTGAACGCTCATCGTTTCAAAAGCTTTGATGGTTCTGAGGCAATCATCAGAATTGAGAAAATTTGAAAATGTACTTGTTCCGCTGGCTAACGCGCCCAACATAGCGAGGCGATGAGAAATTGATTTGTCTCCGGGCGGAACATACTCGCCTGAAATTTGGGAAACAGAATGACTCTCAAGTTGATTCATAAAAATTGAAGAGCGCTAATGGCGTCTGTATAGCAGAAATCATCAGCCGCCGCGGTTCCGGCGGATCCAGATTTTTAAATTTGCTAATTCTTCATCAATGATGGTTTGTTTCTGATCAATCGCTTCTTGGACTGTTTTCACAATTTTTACTTTTGCTTCAAGTTGGGCTAGTTTTTTTTGAATATTTTCAATTTGAGTTGCTGATGGTTCTTGAGCAAATGCAAATTGAGAATTTAGACTCAGCATCAGCAAAGCTAAAAACAAAACACTAAGAATAAATTTCATCGATGGGCTGCAACTTTTAAACTTTTAATCGTTTGAATCACTTCGTTCTGATGACTCAAAAGTTCCTGTTCTCTTTTTTCAATCTGATCAAGGTCCTGGACGAGTTTATCTAAGCGCGCCGAAATGGTTGACAGATCACGATCCGCGTCGGCAAACAAAAGAAATGGAAACACCGCCGCAGAGAAAAAAGTAATCAACCCCAATAGAAATGTAACGCGAAGAAAACGATTCATCCGGGAATTTGAAGATAATGCCTGATTTCAACCGCTTGGATCAGCACTAAAACCAGAAGGCTCAATAGCGTTACCATGAGGAGAAAGGGAATAAAAACGGAACCCTTTTGATTGGGACTAGGCAGGAACAACCGCATCGCCTTCACCAATGGGATGCTCACTTTGCTCTTCGGTAATATAAGCGGCACAATAATCATCGTACAGTTTTTCAACCCGAGCTTTTGCAATTCCGGCACCCTTTTGTTGAATAGATAAAATATCATCCAAATTAATACCGTGGCGTGTTCCTAAATTAACAACCACAAAATTATATTTTCGATTAATTAAAAGAATACTTCCTTGAGCGTCAGCAGGTTTTGCTTGGGGAGATGCCGGTTTGGCCTCAGTGGATTTTTCAGGCGCTGCAGGAGCTGGCTGAGAAGTTCCGCTTAATGCAGGCGAAACTGTTTCTGCCTTGTTTGACTGCAATCTCCAAACCGCATCTTTCTTTTCTTTTTGCTCGGAGTCAGCAGTCTGCTGTGGAATGTTTTCTTCAGTAGGTTCTTCGGTTTTCGTTTGTTCTACAACCGGCGTGAATTCCATCGATTCCGTTGGCGCTGGCTGAGATTTTTGTTTTCGGCGAAACAATGACAAAAACCGTCGTTTCTTTGGCGGCTGCGGCAAAGGAGTGAGTGCGGCAATTTCATTCCCCGAAGAAGCCTCTTCTTGGGCTTTTTCAATGACCTGAGGTTCAATTAGATTTGAATCGGCAGGGGCTGATTGTTCATTTGTAGGAGTCAGCGTTACATTAATAAAACCCGCTTCTGATCCGGGGAGATTCTTTTGAGCCTCCGCTTGCTGCATGCGTAATTCAAGCTGACTCAGAATTTGTTCTAACTCGCTATTACGTTTTTGAGCATTCTCAAGCGCTTTTTGAGCATCATCGGCTTCGCGCTTTAATTGTTCAAAAGCAGAGCTTTTTTGCCGCAGAAGATTCTTAGTTTCCTGATGTGCTTGCTTTTCGTCGTCCAGCTTTTCCGTTAAATCCGAAAGCTGATCTTTCATATCTGCTTTTTCGGTCTCAAGCCTTGCGTTCTCCGCTTCCGCATAGAGGCGTTTTTCTTTCTCATTTTCACGGATTGTGGAGAGGTAATAGGTAGAACCTGCGCTGAGCAAGCTCAGTACGAACAGGAGGATGATGGAACCTTTTATGAATTTCATAGCTTTCCGGCGTTTGGAATGTGCAAGATTAGGCGGTATCGTAACATAAGCCCTTTTAAAAAACAAGAATAAACCGTATAATAGCCCATGCTCAAACTCTTCCGCAGGAATATCAAAGCCATTATTTGGGTCATCGTTCTCTCTTTCGTCGCGTGGGGTGTGGGAACCATTTCCATTTCGAAAGAGAGCGCTTCGCCCTATATTGGATCGGTAGGAAATGAAAAAATTTCGCAGAAGGAATTTTCAACCATGCTCCGCTACTACGATATTTTAAGCCGAGTGCAAGAAAAATCGGAATCCAATTCTCCGGAACCTCTGCCCTACGATAAGCTTGAAGCGCTTGCCTGGCAGGCGATCATATTAAGCCGAGAGGCAAAACGACAAGACGTTGTCGTTAGTGATGTTGATGTCAGGAATGAGGTAGAGAGAACCTTTTCACTTGGCGGCCAATTTAATCAGAATCTTTATCGGAATTGGGTCCAAAATAATTTTCAAGGCCGGGCGCGGGATTTTGAAGAAGCCATTCGGAAACATTTGATCGTTCAAAAATTCCGTGAAAAAGTTTTGGCGGGAGTTCCTGAGGCTGAGTTCTCTGAGAAATGGCGTGAATGGTTTCAACCGATTGCCAGCCGCGTAAAATTCACCGGCTCAAATCACTAAACTTTTGTCCTACTTTTTTTCGTACTGACCTACCCATTCAGCTTCTGCTAAAATATGGCCTTGCATGGCTACCAGAAGCTCCGCCTTTGTTTGCTTAGGCGGAAGTTGGAGCAGAGCATCTAAAGCATAGAGTTTAAAATGATAGTGATGGGGTTTTCCGGGCGGTGGACAGGGCCCGCCATAACCGACAACTCCAAAATCAGTGATTCCTTGTTTTGACTCATCCGGAAGAATTTCAATTTTTGGAAGCCCTTCTGTCAATTGATCGGTTGTCTCTGGAATATCATAAACCACCCAATGCACCCAAGTACCTATGGAAGCATCGGGATCGTCGACAATCAGAACAAAACTTTTGGTTTGAGCGGGTGGATTTTTCCAATGAAGCGGCGGTGAAACATCTTTCCCGGCACACGTATACTGGACAGGGATTTCTTGCTCCGATTGAAATGCGGCACTTTCTATTTCAAAAGCGAGGGCGCTTCCTGCCATGAATGCGGATACAAAAACCGCGAGGGCGCCAGAGATAAAAATTCGGACAACTTGAAGCAAGTGAGAATTCCTTAGCGTCTGCGGCCCATAACGCGCAAAAGCAAGAGAAAAAGATTAATGAAGTCGAGGTAGAGCACTAAAGCGCCGAGAAGCGCCGCTTTTTTCAGCGTGTCGGCCGATTCAAAACCCCCGTGATAAATTTTCTTCAGCTTTTGTGTATCGAAAGCGGTCAAGCCGACAAAAATACCGATTCCAACGTAGGTCAAAATCCAATAAAAAACGGGGCTCTTGAAAAACAAATTGACGAGTGAACCAAGAATAATCCCAATGAGCCCCATGAAACAG
>MHFM01000065.1:22813-30289 GCA_001804205.1 Omnitrophica bacterium RIFCSPLOWO2_01_FULL_45_10b | reverse complement strand
GGTCTTTCTCTTTCATCTCTTTTTCTTGAAAAAATTCCTTCAACGCTTCAAACCGTCTGAGGCCATCAAGATATTCGTAAACCTCTGCGTCGGAAAAGCAAAACTCAGCCCGATGTTTATTGAGCAGTTCCGCGTTTCTTCGTTGCGTCTCTTCACGCTCGGCTTTCGATTTCTCATAATCATCAATTTCAGTTTCAAAAAATCCGCAACTTAGACAGTTTTTCGACCAAGCCAAATCTTTGCCTCGCTCTTCAACAGATACCTTTATTGCTTTCCCACATTTGGGGCACGATTCCGGCTTGGACTTGAATTCTTCACCTGTATCAAAAACGCATTTCCGCTTTCCACATGCCGCGCACTCAAACATAAATAGAACTCGACCAGCCTTGCCACTTAATTCGTAAAGTTCCTTCAAAATTACGCCCATCTTGCTTGTGCAATTGGGACAACGAATATTTTGAGGTTCACGGGCGTTTTGAAACAGTTCATCGCGGTCATGATCTCGGTCCATCCATTCCTTAATGACCGATGATTTGTTGCGATACCGTTCGCCTTTGATGAAATACAGGCTGAACTCTCTGAATTTCTCCTCAGCCGGCGCAAAACGTAGACATCGCTCGATGGTGGCGAGATCGTAAAGGTCGTTATAGTAAGATTCGTCTCTAAGGTGGGCAGACATAGCTTCCTCAACCATAAAATTTCACATTTCTAATTTGATGTGTTCAACGTAGAGAAATTATTAGGAAAAGAAATGCGTCTAACAGTCAGCCCTATTTGGAACAGTCTGCAGACCTCTGCTTAATTCTTTCTGAAAAGAACATAAACGAAATTCTGGAAAGAATTAAAAGGTGTTTTGTGGCGTTCATCGCTGCTTTTGATCAGTGAGAAGCCGTTTCCTAATTCTGAACTGAGCGTTTCAGAGCTGCAACGCACAACATCTAAACCGCTGCACTTTAGAGGCCCCTCAAGACTAAAAGAGGAAATAATCACGAATCCGCCTGATTTAAGAGCTTTTTTCAGAACTTCAAGGTAGGCTTTTCTTTCCTCTGCTTTTGTCAAAAAGTGAAAAACAGCCCGATCATGCCATAGATCGAAACTGTTTTCGGGAAAATCAATTTTGAGAACATCTGCTTCAACCCAAGTAATTCTATTGGCCTTATCCCCCAAGCGTTCCTTTGACTTGCCAAGAGCCTCTTGTGAAATATCTAAAACCGTTAATTCGCTATAACCTTTTTCAAGCAAATCATCCGCAAGCGTTGAAGCCCCTCCGCCCACATCAATAATTCGGGTTTTTTTATCAATCCCACTTTCCGTAATAAGCTCAAGAGATTTTGTCAAATGAGGCTGATACCAACTAACTTCTGTTGGTTTTTTCGTTTTATAGATTCCAGCCCAATGCTCTTTGGAGTTCATCTGAATCAAACTCTTGGCCAATACATGATGACTGCTACACCAACAATACAAAATAAAGCACCGAGTACATCCGGAAGATCAGGTACAGTTTTGTCAAAATACCAGCCCCAGAGAAGAGACAATACAACAAAAACTCCGCCATAAGCTGCATAGACACGGCCAAAATGGGCTTGCTGAAAAGTTGGGATCACACCATACAAAATTAAAACCATGGCGCCCACGATTCCATACGGAATTCCCTTGCCACTCCGCATCGCTTGCCATATTAAATAGCCACCACCAATTTCGCAAAACCCTGCAAGAACAAATAATAAAACAGATTGCGCAATTGTTCTCATTTCGCCTGAGTTCTATTCATGTGAATGAAATGGCAAATTGCCATGACGGTGCTGACCGATTTTGAAATGTTTTTCTCCAAAATCATTTTCGGGATCAACATGGATCATCACATGTCCCAAATGAGGAAGGTGATGAAGAAGCTCGTGACGAACTTTCTTTGTGAGTTCATGTCCTTCTTTGACAGAAGCATCGTTTCCGACAGCAATATTCAGCTCCACATAAAGTCTGTGCCCTACCCAGCGGGCTTTAACATCACCCACCTGTGTGACACCTTTAACATGCTCTGCGGCATGAATGACTTCATGAAGCACTTCGGGATCAACACCGTCCAACATTCGGGTGAATACTTCTTTTGCTGACTGCCAGACGATGAGAAAAATAGCGGCAGATATGAATAAGCCGATGACAGGATCGGCAAGCGGAAAACCAAGCCAAACACCAATGGCCCCAAGAAGAACGGCTAAACTGGTAAAGCCATCGACTCTTGCGTGATAACCGTCAGCAACAAGGGCAGCGCTACCGATTTCTTTACCGACTCGAATCCTAAAAATAGCCACCGCCTCATTACCCACAAAACCTAAAATGGAGGCTAAAGCAACTGCCCATAAGTAGTTGATGGAAATAGGGTGAAAAAACCTTTGAATCGCTTCATATCCAGCGACAACGGCGCTAAAAAGAATCGTAAGAACCACAAGGACGCCCGCCAAATCCTCCACTCTGCCGTAGCCGTAAGTGAAACGTTTTGTCGGCTTAAAACGTGCAAATACAAATGCAATCCCGAGAGGAATTGCCGTTGAAGCATCCGCAAAATTATGGACCGTGTCGGCGAAGAGCGCCACGCTTTTTGAAGCAACCACCACAATGACCTGAAAGAGAGCCGTTACCATCAGCCAGATGAATGACCATTTAACCGCCCAAAGACCGCGCTCGTGAGTGATAATCGAGGGGTCGATTACACCGTGAGAATGAGGATGGGAATGACCCTGATCATGAGAATGTTTGTGGTTAGCCATATGTATGTGGTTATTTTACTCTTTTCTCCATTAGTCCACACTTCCTTCTTTCTCAAACTTTGCGTAAAGAACGGGAAGGACAAGAAGCGTCAGAAAAGTCGAAGAAATAAGTCCTCCGATCACCACCGTAGCAAGCGGCCGCTGAACCTCAGCTCCTGCTCCGTGTGAAAGCGCCATCGGAATAAATCCAAGACTTGCCACAAGAGCAGTCATCAAAACCGGCCGAAATCTAACAAGAGCGCCCTCCCGAACTGCATGAGGAATGGAATATCTATTTTCTTTCCGAAGTTTGTTAATAAATGAAACCATGACAAGCCCGTTCAAAACAGCCACACCAAAAAGCGCGATAAATCCAACGCCTGCGGAAATGCTAAACGGAATTCTTCTCAGAAAAAGGGCGAGAATCCCACCGACTGCCGCAAGAGGAATCCCGGAATAAACGATCAAGGCGCTTCTGAGCGATCCAAACGCAGAATAAAGCAAAACGAAAATAATGAAAAGTGCTGTGGGTACAACAATTATAAGTCTTTGACGTGCGCTTCTTAACTGCTGAAACGTTCCTCCCCACTCAAGATAATATCCACTTGGAAATTTCACACTTTTCTCGATTTCCTTTTGAGCATCCTGAACAAAACCTTCGATATCCCGGCCACGCACATTACATTCGATGACAAGTTTTCTTTGTCCAAACTCGCGACTGATTTGAGCAGGCCCTATTTCAATGGAAATTGCAGCGAGCTGCCCTAAGGGAATCGGAATACCGCGCTCTGTAAAAACCGGGATATTTTTTATGATTGAAAGATCCAGCGGTGCATCAAAAGCAAATTTGACCACAATGGGAAAGCGTCTTACCCCTTCAAAAAGAACACCTACAGGATGACCAGCACGGATCGCTTCCACAGTTGAAAGCACATCACTGATATTGACACCGTAGCGCGCCAGTTCCTTTCGATTTGGAATAATGCGGAGCGTGGGAAGACCTTCCACCTGCTCGGCTTTGACATCCCGAGCACCTTTAATGGTTGAGAGCGCTTTTGCAATTTCATCACCCTTTTGATGAAGCGTCTCAAGATCAGCACCGAAGAGTTTCACGGCAATGTCTGAACGGACACCGGCAATGAGTTCATTGAAACGCATTTCAATGGGCTGAGTAAAACCAAAACCTGCGCCTGGGGCTTCTTCATTCAAAGCCTTAGCCATTTTATCAATGAGTTCATCTTTTGTTTTAGCAGTTTTCCAGTGTTTCTTGGGCCTTAAGATCACAAAGATATCCGAAAGCTCAATACCCATCACATCGGTGGCCACTTCCGGACTCCCGGTTCTTGAAACGACAGTTAGGACCTCTGGAAATTTCTTTAATGTCTTTTCGATTCTGAGCGTAGAAGCTACTGAACCCTGCATCGAAATACTGGGGAGTCTCCAAGCCTGGATGGCAATATCTCCTTCATCGAGTGCAGGAATGAACTCACCGCCCAAAAAAGGGAAAAACGCAAGGCTGCATAAAAACAATGCCATCGCCATCAGCATGACACGCTTAGAATTTTTGAGCGCCCAATCGAGACGTTTTTCATAAGCTGCTTTAAGCCTGTTCATCCATTTAATTTCTTTTTCATGAACCCCCTTAGAAAAACCAAGGGAACATAAAGCAGGAACAAGCGTAAAAGCCAAAATGAGAGATCCGATAAGTGCCAGAATGACCGTATAGGCCATGGGTTTAAACATTTTTCCTTCCGTTCCCGTTAAGGTGAGAATCGGAAGATAGACAATCATGATAATGCCCACTCCAAAAAGAACGGGGCGCGCTACTTCATTGGCAGATTTTTCAATGACTCCCAGCACTGCTTTTCCTTTGGCATTTGTTTCATGAAGTTTTCTTAAAATGTTTTCCACCATGACAACAGCCCCGTCTACAATCAAACCAAAATCAATCGCACCAAGGCTCATCAAGTTCCCAGAAACTTTTCCAGCTACCATTCCGATGAAGGCAAAGAGCATGGAAAGAGGAATGACAAGTGCCACAAACATCCCTGCCCTAAAATTTCCGAGAATGAGGAAAAGTACCGCAATAACTAAGAGCCCGCCTTCTAGGAGATTTTTCTGGACCGTGTGTAAAGTCCGGTCAACCAAAGCGGTGCGGTCATAAAAGGGCTTGATCTTCACACCGGGGGGCAGTGTTTTCCGAATCTCTTTGATCTTCTCATCGACGCGTTTTGAAACAACCCTGGAATTTTCACCGATCAGCATTTGTGCCATTCCAATGACAGTTTCACCCTGACCGTCTATCGTTGCCGCGCCGAGACGAGGCATGGATCCTTCTTTCACAGCAGCCAAGTCTTTGACCCTGATGGGTGTTTTATCTTCCTTTAACGTAACAACGATTTCTTCAAGGTCATGGATATTCTTGACCAGTCCTTCACCGCGGATGAGAAGCTGTTCTTCAAAACGCTCAATGGTAGCGCTTCCAACAACCGCATTGTTTTCCACAACAGCTTCAAAAATAGCTTTCAGTGGAATTTTATAAGCCACGAGTTTTTTGGGGTCAACTTGAACTTCGAATTGTTTTGCGAACCCGCCCCAGGCGTTGACTTCCACAATGCCAGGAACCGTTCTCAGCCGATAACCGATGTCCCAATCAAGGAGTGTTCTGAGCTCCAGGGGAGAATATCCTTTTCCCTCAATAGCAAAATGATAAATTTCTCCGAGCCCTGTTGTGGTTGGGCCTAACTCGGGAGAGCCTAAATTCTCAGGGATAGATTCTTTCGCTTCAGTAAGTCTTTCTTGAACCAATTGGCGGGCAAAGTAAATATTGACATGTTCCTTAAATACAACGGTGACTGCTGAAATTCCGTAGCGCGATACGGATCTTATTTCCTCAACATTCGGAAGTCCGTTCATCGCCGCTTCAATGGGATAGGTAATAAGCTCTTCAACTTCGACAGGACCCAGGGCTGGCGATTTGGTCAGAATCTGAACCTGAACATTTGTTACGTCCGGTACGGCATCAATGGGAAGTTGAGTGAGCGCTACGATTCCAATACCGATTAAAAGCAGAGTAAAAACCAGAATGAGAAGTTTATTGTGAATTGAAAAAGAAATGATTTTCTCAAGCATATTACTCTTCTCCGAGTTCGCCTTTTAAAAGTTCAGATTTTAAAACAAAACTTCCTTGGGTTACGATCACTTCCCCCTCCACCAGACCTTCGGCGATTGCGGCTTCTTGATCCGTCTTGATTCCCACGCTTACCGGCCGGACTTCAAAAGTTTCCTCATTGATTTTCACAAACACATTTTTTGCGTTTTCCACTTCTTGAATGGCTTCAAGGGGCGCCACCAGAAATTCCTCTTCAGACTCTCGCCTAATATTTCCATTAACAGACATCCCGAATTTAAGAAAATGATCCTTGTTCTCAATATCAACCCGGATTTTGACCGTCCGTGTATTCTCATCCACCCGAGGTGATACAAAAACCACTTTTCCATCAAAAACTTGATTGGCATAGGCGGTCGTAGTGATCTCAACTTTTTGCCCCATTTCAATTTTACCAAAATCCTTTTCATACACATCGAAGCTTGCTCTCATTAAGTCTGGATTAGCAATCGTAACCACAGAAGTGAGCGGATCAATAGCATCGCCTTCTTTCACGTATTGCGAAATAACGATTCCGTGGCAAGGAGAAAGAATCTGTTCTTCACCTGAAGAGGTTTGAACAACCGCAATCGGGCTATTTTCATCCACAGTTTCCCCCACTTTAACTTTAAGCTCTTTAAGAATACATTTGCCCTTGGGCGCGACGTGCACGGTATTTTCTGTATCTTGTGCAATGGAACCGTAAACTTCGATATAAGAAACAAGTTTTTTCCTTTCAACCGGGGCGGTCTCGAGACCCACAGATTCCTGGATTTCCTTCTTCATCTGAACGGTGGGTTTTTCAGGCTGAACGTATTTTTCTTCCTTCTTTCCGCAACCCGCCGTGATAAGGAATGGAATCAACAGTAACAAAAACAATTTTTTCATTTCATTTCTCCCTTTGGAATCGGCGCTTTTTGAAATGAGCGTTCGAGCTCGGCCACTTTTTCCTGATAATTTTTTAGTGCGTTGTAATAAGCAAGTCGCGTTTCTTTAATTGTTCGGATATTTTCCAGGTAATTCAAAAAAGCGAGTTCCCCTTCCTCATATTGGACCGTCACCTGTTTTAAAAGTTCATTGGCTTCATCAAGCGCTTTTTTCTGAAGCATTGCTTGTTTGTCGGCCAACTCCGCCTCGAGAAAAGCTTGATAAACTTCAAGCCCGACTTGTCTTTTGAAAGCTTCCAGCTTGATTTTTTGTTTATCTTTCTGGGCTTTAGCTTCTTTCACCTGCCCTAAATTAAAACCCCAAAGCGGGTAGGAGGCGGACAAAAGGAGTGCTGTATCGTTGTCAAAATCCGTTGTAGTTCGTTCAACGCCAATCGACATTTTAGGGAAAAAAGTGCTGAGAATTGCACTCCAAAATCCTTTTTTCCTGGAACTGAGGAGCGTTTTTTCAATCTGCATATCCGGCCTTTGACCCAAAGCTTTTTCCACAAGACCTATATACTCAATTTGCAAAGGTTGATAGCTGAGCGAATCCGATAAAGAAAACTCCGTTTCCGCTGAGCGACCTATCAGTAAATTCATTTCTCCTTTAAACACCTTCAAATCCTTCTGGGCGACTAAGAGTTCATTCTCAGCA
>MHFM01000065.1:12844-22778 GCA_001804205.1 Omnitrophica bacterium RIFCSPLOWO2_01_FULL_45_10b | reverse complement strand
CTACTTGCATAAAGAACTGACGCGTGGTTTTAAGATTTTCATGGGCCACATCTAAAGCCTTCTCCAAAGCGAGAATTTGAGAATAGACGCTGATCACTTTGGCCGAAACTTGCGCCCAGGTTAAATCCAATTGATTCTTGGAAATATTAACTTCGTCGTGAGCAACCCGGCCCCTGAGGAATCGTGTTCCCAATGGGTCAAGCGGCTGCATAACTTCAATGGAATCAAGATTTTTATCACGTACTCCTTCTTCATTCTTTTTAAATCCACCGATTGATACGGCAATCTCAGGATCGGGCAAAGCTTCCGCTTGAATCCATCTCCCTTTGGAAGCACTGATTTCTTTTCGGGCTTCCATCATTTTCGGATGATTGAAATAGGCAGATTTCAAAACTTGATCAAAAGAAAGACTCTCCTCCTGCGCTGTTGCAGATAACGCAAAAGCAGTTACAAAGAAAACCAGTAAGTTAAGAATATAGATTTGTTTTTTCATAGTCCTATTAGTTAGGTAAACAGATCGTGAGTGTGGAAAAGACAGACGGATTGCGTCTGTGACTAGCGGACTAAAGGTGGATGAAAAATTGATCCGATGGCCGGATCAGTATGGAAGGTAAGACGAAAAGAGGCGAACTGGCTTGATTGGTGATTGTTTGTAATTAACTCCGTTGAACTTGTTGGAATCCATTGATGATGCGCGGAACAACAAAGGAGGCAATGGTCAGAAGTTTGGGTCTCAGTCGATGCAGCTTTATCTTCTTGATAAGCAAGAGCAGGTTCCAGCAAAGCACAATTTATCACCCCAAATAGAGCGACGAACGCAAGCAAAACAAGAACATGCTTTTTCATATTGCTGCGAAGTCTACCACACATATAAGAACTTTTCAATCAGCAAGGAAAGGTTCAA
This sequence comes from Omnitrophica bacterium RIFCSPLOWO2_01_FULL_45_10b, assembly GCA_001804205.1. Taxonomy (GTDB): domain Bacteria; phylum Omnitrophota; class Omnitrophia; order Omnitrophales; family Danuiimicrobiaceae; genus 01-FULL-45-10b. The sequence continues at coordinate 21,874 of MHFM01000065.1, read as the reverse complement.
AAGTGCTAACACTTTTGCTCACACTGCCATTTTGATACAATTTTGGTGGGTTCAATTATTTTCACAACTACTTCAAAATAAAAAAGATAAGTACGGGTGAGCGACGGGAATTGAACCCGCAACCCCAAGATCCACAATCTTGTGCTCTAACCAGATTGAGCTACGCTCACCATAAAATGTTCTGAGCTACACTCGCGCCTATGCGCGAGTACTGCTTCGCGGAGACCTTGACGGTCTCCTGCGAGCTGCGCTCACCATAAAATGTTCTGAGCTACACTCGCGCCGACCCCGCGTCACTTCGTTCCTGGGGCTGCATAAATCGCTGTGCGCGAGTACTGCTTCGCGGAGACCTTGCATTTGACGCCAACGCGTCAAATACTGCGTGTGAGGATTTGACATCCTCTACGCGCATGACAGTCTCCTGCGAAGATGTCCCAATTGACCTGCCCCGCATATCTCTGCGGGGGCTGCGCTCACCATAAGAGTTCTAAAAAATAAGCGTACAGCGTATAGTGTATAGGAAGGAGTATAAATGCTTTTTGCTACACGCTCCACGCTATCTGCTAAAAGAAACTTAGGTGGAAAATTATCCTATGTTAGGCCGCTTTACGCAACCTGAATTTCTTAAAGAAGTCTAACTCCTCCATCCTTAACAGGAGGGCCACTCCAAAATAAATCAAGACGCCAAGCCCAATCGTTCCAAAAAGAACAGCTGCTTTCCAAGCTAGAGGCTTATCGGTTTGAAAATGAAACGCATGCAAGGCGGCGGGGCAGAAAATGCCCATTACAGTTGAAGCAATCGCAATCTTGATGGATCCCTTCACAAATTTTTGCCACTCAAAGGCGCCGTAACGTTTCTGGAAGATATAGAGAAGCTGAACACAACTTAAAGCGCTGGCCAGTGACGTCGCAAGGGCAATGCCTCCCTGCTTCAAAGGATGCATCAGAATAAAATTGAGGACGACATTCGCAATGAGCGCGACAAAGGCGACTTTGACTGGAGTTTTGCTATCCTGAAGAGCATAAAATGCCGAGACGATCAATTTGGAGGCTGAAATAAAATAAAGCCCAAAGGCATAATAGGCAAGCGCTACCGCAGTCCGTTCGGTATCGATGCTTAAAAAGCGCCCCCGTTCAAAAAGCACGTGGATAATCGGGTCCGCCAGGACGAAAAGCCCCACGGTTGCCGGAATGGCCACAAAAGAAGTGACCCGAAATGAAAAGAGCAATGTTTTCTTTACCTCGTTGATATCCTTTCGAGCTGCGGACTTGGCCATGTCGGGAAGAAGAACCGTGGTCAGCGAAATCACAAAAATCCCGAGCACGAGTTCCATGACGCGGTCGGCATAATAAATCTGGGACACTGTTCCTTCCCGTAAAAACGAGGCCATCAAGGAATCCACGAGCAGATTGATCTGAAGGATTCCAATTCCAAAAACACTCGGCCCAAGAAGCGCGCCCACTCTTCGGATGGCCTCATGGTGAAAGGAAATACCAAATTGAAATCGCATGCCCTGTTTCACTGAGAGCGGAATCTGGCAAGCAAATTGAAGAACTCCTCCGATTAAAACACCAAACGCAATTCCCATCACAGGTTCCGCCATGAAATAAGGCGAGATAAGGGCAGCGCAGATGACTGCCACATTAAAAAAAATAGGCCCTAAGGCAGGCACGGCAAAATAACCGAATGAGTTCAAAATACCCATCGAAAATGCGGTTAAGGAAACAAAAATGAGATACGGAGCCATCAGGCGGGTTAAGTCCACGGTCAGCTTAAATTTCTCAGGCGTGCCTAAAAACCCGGGTGCCATCAGCCGGACAATGAACGGCGCAAAGGCAATTTCAAAAGCTACGATCACCCCAATCACGAGCGCGAGCGTGTAAAAAAACTTCCGAGCAAATTCCCAAAGCTCCTTTTGGCTATGCTCTTCGCGGTACTGAACAAAAACCGGAACAAAAGCGGCGCTCATGCCCCCTTCCCCTACAAGGCGGCGGAACAAATTGGCAAGCCGGTACGCTACGGCAAACGCATCCATGCTGAGGCTCGCACCCAGAACGGATGCCAACGCCGCATCCCGGACATAACCAAAAATGCGGCTTAACGATGTCGCCAAACTGATCGTGCCGGCTGATTTCAAAATCCGATGGTGTTTTTCCATAAAATAATAGCGCACAGCGTCTAGCGTTCAGCGTTCAGAAATAAAGAAATATTTTGATTTTTTCTTTTCTACGTTATATCCCACTGTACGCTGCACGCTGTCCGCTGTACGCTTTCCTATTCTCCGCCTTCTGGGTCGAAGTGGACGGTGACATCCGCGCCTGGAAAACGTTCGCAGATTCGTTTGATGAGGGATTCGGTCAGCTCATGGGCGCGAGAGAAGTTTTCTTCCCCTCGAATTTCAAAATGAAAGTCGATAAAACGCTGGTGGCCGAGTTTGCGGGTCCTTAAATTATGAAATCCTACAATTCGTGAATCATGATTCAAAATGATTTCTTCAATTTCCTTCTGCTCTTCTTGAGGAAGCGCGCGATCCAGGAGTTCATCCACCGATTTTCTTAAAATCTTAAGGGATTGACTCAAAATGTAACATGCAATTGTAAAAGCAACCGCTAAATCCCAAAAGCTCCACCCGCTTAAGCGGACTAAAATGAGGGCGACAATGACGCCTCCATTTGCAAGAAAATCGGCCGTAAAGTGAAGCATCTCGGTTCCGACAATGATCGATTCAGTTTCATGGAGGACATGCTTTAAGCGAAGCACGAGAAGAAAGGTGAAAATCATTGAAATGACCATGACGCCGATCGCAATGGGAAAATGCGAAAGTTCGTAACCGGATATCAAGCGGCGAAGCGATTCGATAATCAGATAAAGGCCGCTTAAAGAAATAATCAAGCTTTGGAAAAGGCCGGCCAAGCTTTCAATTTTTCCGTGCCCGTATAAGTGTTCTCGATCGGCAGGCTTATCGGCTTCTTTGACTGCAATTAAGTTAACGGAGGAAACCAGAACATCCATAAGCGAATCAATGGCTGAGGCAATCAATCCTAAGGAGCCGCTGACAAAACCTATCGATAGTTTGAAAATGGTCAAAAAAAACGCGGTGGCAATTGACAAACTGATGGCACCGATTTTCTTTTCAGTTTGTAAATTATTCTGCTGGTCCATACATGTTTCCGTCGTTCAACTTACTTCAGTCCGAACCTTGGAAGTTTCGCCGCGCCGCTTTTCGATTTCCCTTCCGATTAAAATAGACAACTCATAAAACCCCCATAACGGGATGGCAAGCAGGCATTGAGTCAACATGTCTATTGTCGGAGTTAATACCGCCGCTAAGATAAAAATGGAAAGGACAGCCCATTTGCGCTGACAGGCCAAAAACGATGCTTCGACGACCCCGAGCCAAATCAACCCGACAAGGACAATGGGCAAATCAAATACAATCCCAAAGACCAAAATAAATGAAAGAAAAAATGAGACGTATGAGCCAATTGAAATCAAAGGAGAAAGCGCTGAACTTTGAAACCCTAAGAAAAAATTCAACACAAACGGAATTACGGCAAAATAAGCAAACAGCCCTCCGATTAAAAATAACAAAGTAGAACTAAGCGCAAGTGGAAGAATCACCTGCTGCTCCCTCGTGCGCAGCCCGGGAGCCACAAACAGCCAAAGTTGAGTGAAAATAACAGGCAAGCTGATTAAAACGCCGGTCACAATTGAAATTTTAAGCTTGGTGACAAATGCTTCGTACGGGGAAAGAAAATACAAGGTGTAAATGTGGTTCATGATAGGCGCTGAAATAATTTCGATTAAAAAATCGGAAAAAAGAAAGCTAATGGCGGAAAGAATCGCTATTGAAGCAGCGCAAATGATCAATTTTCTGCGCAGCTCTTCCAAGTGTTCCGAAAGATTCATCGGACTTTCTTGAAGTGTCTGGCTCATTCTAACTCCATCTTTGGCAGTATGAACATAATGGTGCAAACTGCAGCATCGGACAGCAGCTTCCTTGGCTGCTGCCGATGCAGTACTTGCATAACCAATGCAAGTGCGCCCAGCAGGAATTGAACCTGCAACCCCGAGCTTAGAAGGCTCGTGCTCTATCCATTTGAGCTATGGGCGCTAGTAACCTTAATATTTCTTTTTATTAATCGAAACTAGCGCCAGCCCCAGACGTTTTTTCTGGGGCGGGCGCACTCGCGCTAATGCGCGAGTACTGTGCCGTGGCGGTTTTAGGACAACTGCCTACGGCACTGCAACAATTACAACTATATTGATGCTCTACACTTTTGGCTTTGTCTTTTTTTCGTCGTCTGAATCTGATTTTCCCTGCATCGCTTTCTTGAATTCCCTAATGCCTTCTCCGAGGGCCCTTCCCACTTCGGGAAGCTTTTTTCCACCAAAGAGGAACAGAACGACAAGAAAAATCAGCAGGAGCTCAAATGGTCCTGGCATGCTCATGGACATTACCCCTTTCTAGCTATGATAAGTGAATTGGAGTCTATTCTAGCGAATTTGAAGGTGAGCTGACAAGAACTTTGGGGGAGCTATTGTCATTCCCGCGAAAGCGGGAATCTAGATCCCCGATTAAAACATTCGGGGATGACACTTCGTGTCAGTCCAACTCGTTAATGGAAATGGTCCGGTCAAAAAGAGAACCAAGGTATGAACGGCCGTTTAAGGACAAGTCGGAAACCACAACTTGGTTAATCCTGTTTTTTTCATCGGAATCCATTGAAATGCGCTCGGCCCAGGTGGAATGAATCACATAAAACCGCCCGTCCACTTCGCCCAGGTAAAGCATCATGTGAAGCGGCATTTTCAGAAAAGTAACGCCCGGTGCAGCTTCCATGAGCACGGCTGTTTTGGTGTCAGCGTCCTCATGAGGTTCAAAATGGCCCAATTGGGTGCCACTCATCGCCTGCTGATCGGAATCACGCGGCAAATCAACTCCCAGACTCAAAAAGACGTCATGCGTAAAGCCGGAACAATCGCGGCCGTAATACATGCCGCCCCATCCATAACGCGCGCTCAGCAATTTAAACGCTTGCCGGATAATATTGCGCTGAGTGAATGAAAGAAAACCTTTGGACACATCGCTTGACGTTTGAACATAATAATTTTTGAGAATCACTTTTCCACTTGAAGCGCGCAGCGGCATTTCAACCACATAAGCTGCTTCTGTTTTCCGAACAAGCGGCAAAATTGTCCCCATAGAAGGGCTTTGAAACACTTCCTGACAATTTGGGTCAAAACAAACGGGAACGCTTTCCCCCGTTACCGCAAGAAATGAATCGGACCCGGCTTTTTCTTGAAGCGCTTTGCGGCTTGGGAAAATGGCAATGTCTCTTGCCCGGACCCATCCGCGGACGTAGGGGGCTTGAACGTAATACCATTTGCCGTCTGTGGACGTATGAAATACTGCCACCGGTGTCCAAAGCTTAATCAATGTGAACTGAAGTTGGTCAAATTCGATGTCGCCTTTTTCTTCAAGCATTTTCATGGTCGTCGGAAGCGCCCGAACCGAAGTAGCGCGAGTAGCAGCTCCCCATTTGATTGTCATGGTGCTTGGAACTTGCTCCCATTGAACCAGCGGTTTGATTTGAGTTGGAAACACATCTTTTGGAATGTATTGATCATTGACGTTAAAAAGTTTCCTTTTGGAAATTGTTTCATATTCAAGTTTAATTTGATTTCGGATCTGTGTTCCGCTTGGCAAAACACCCGCCTGAAAAATATCAACTCGTTCGTGAATCATCATCCGAATTTCTTTATTGAAAAATTTAAGCTGCTCGGGTGTTTTTAAAATACGATCAGGATTAGGCAAACGATTAATCCAATAATCGGGAGAAAGCTGTTCGGAAGCCGTACCGCTTAATAAAAGAGGCCCTTTGGGAAGAGCGGGTAATTTTGCATCCGGGCTTGTGCCGGAAGGATAAAAATTCTCACGCCCAGCATTGGAAGCGGCTAAACCTGCCGCAGATTTAGATTGAAGTTCTTGGGCCCAGCTTGAGGACGTAACAAAAATGCTTAGTACCACCAAAATCGAAATGATTACTTTTTTCATCTAATTTTTCCTTTAAACCGCTGCTTATTATTATACGGAATATTTTGAACATTCATTAGTGAAATTTATACTTTTATGTAGTCCCTCGCCGCAAAAAACGCTCCTCGGGACGATACTCGCCTTTAATAAAGAACCACTTGGTGTTTCAGCGAAGGCGAGTATCGGGGCGAGAGGATTTCCCGCCCATCAGAATGGCGGGTCCGCCGTTCTGCTTGGCGGAGAACCTCTTCAAATCACGCCAAAAGTATTGGTCGGGGCGGCGTGATTTGAACACGCGACCCCCTGCTCCCAAAGCAGGTGCTCTAAGCCAGCTGAGCTACGCCCCGTAACTACATTATAATAGACTAATTGATTATTTATCAAAGTTACGGGGCTGTACTTGCCGTTTTTTGCAAGTACGCCCCCGACAACAAACTACATAAAGAAAGCGTATATTAGCTTAATTTTAAGAAATGTCGATCAAATACACGGCTTACTAATCTTCCTTAAGCAACAATCCTGTTTTACATACTTGAGCATAGGCTTTTGCGGAAGGCCGGATTTTGCGCCCTTGTGTTTTATAGTCAACTTCAACGAGCCCAAATTGTGGCGCAAAGCCTTCGGCCCATTCAAAATTATCAAGGAGCGACCAATAAAGATAGCCGATCACAGGCGCTCCCTCCTCAATTGCTTTCGCCAGATGCTTTAAATGGTCATGAATAAATTGCCACCGCTCTTCATCATGTTCGGTACAGATCCCATTTTCAGAAATAAGGATGGGAAGATGATATCTAGAAAAATCTTTGACCAATAAAAACAGCCCCTTCGGATAAATTTCCCAGCTGAGAAAATTTTTCTTCCCAACATCACTATGATGCTTCGAGGTGCACACATCCCCAAAAACTCCTGGGGTTCGGAATCCTTTATTGGCTACAAAATCACGTGTGTAATAATTAAGCCCGATAAAATCGAGTGTTTTCATGCGTGGGAGCTGGATGCGGAAAAACCCGGGATAAAAAATCCGGCCTTTGATGAGCGCTTTGATAAACAGGTGGTTAAACATTAAATTGCGAAGCCATACTGAAATCCGGTCCCACAAAGAACTGGAACAAGGGCTAAAAACAGCAACGTGTTTTGCGATCCCAACCTGAGTGGGCGGACGATTCAATTTTTGAAACGTATCTTGAATCGCATCGTAGGCAAAAACATGCGCCTTTAAAAGATGGCTCGCTACCTTATAGACTTTTTCAGGAGCCTTTTCGCCAGGCGGCCATTCTCCCGTCAAATAAGATTTAAAAATATAGACTTCAGGTTCATTGATGGTCATCCAATAACGAATCCCTTCACCTAAGGACTCAGCAACTTTCTGCGCATACCGGCCAAATAGCTGAGGCGATCGATTGGAAAGCCAACCTCCTTCTTTGGCAAGCCATAAGGGAAGCGTAAAATGATGAAGCGTGATGATGGGTTCCAAACCAACAGAACGAAGCGACTGGATCATCTGGCGGTAATGCGAAATGGCGGCTTCGCTAAATTCGCCTTCGTGCGGCTCAATCCTGCTCCACTCAATTGAAAACCGATGCGAATTGTGATGGAGAGACTTGGCCAATTTAAAATCTTCGTGAAAGCGAGTCCAATGCTCACACGCTTTACCGGAAGATTCTTTTACCTTTCCCGTTTGTTCCCACTCCCACCAATCGTTGTGAATATTGTCGCCCTCAACTTGATGAGATGACGTTGCAGCCCCCCACAAAAAGCCCTTGGGAAAGACATGATATTTACCATCTTGAACGTTCTTATGTTCCAGCGTCATTAAGCCGTGAATCCTCCGGAAGATAATTAATTTTATACCGCCCCGAACTTAAAAAGAGCCGCTTATCAGGATCATGCAAATGATACAAAACAAAACTGATGACGGCCGCTTCTGACTCCGAAAAACCCGGTGAAGGTTTTTCGGAACTAAAATTAAGCATGAAATCGGAAGCGAAATTCTTGAATAAGGGCGATAAAAATATCTTTTTTGTTCCCGGCCTAATTTGATTCCGGGTTTCATCCTTTACAAATTCAGCCGCCGCACGATTCAGCTGCTCATCAATTTGAACGCCATCAAATGCCTCGGGTAAAAGTTTTGGGGAATCCATGCGAGCCGAAACAAGTGCCGTTAAAACCCGCTCGTCACGAAAGCCTTGCCGCAACACGTTATCCCTTAATTCAGAAAGGCTGAAAAATTCGTTTGCCGCTTGAATTTTCCGGACTTCGAAAACAGCGGGAATTTGGCTAAAACGCTCAATCGGGTATTCCGTTAAAACCATTTGAACCACGCTCGCATTGTAGAGGTTAATCCAAAAAGCCAACCGTTCTTCACGGCTTGACTCTCCCAATTGTTGAGGCGAAATCATCTCCAGTTGCTTTACATAATCGTCAATTTCTGCTTTCATCTGGAGCAGGCCTTGATAATTCACCAAGCCGTCCGGACGGACGTAGGCTTTCAGAAGGCGGTCCCATTTGGAGTGGTCAATTGTTTTTTCCGAGGCGAATACAAAGGGGAAAGAAAAAAGAAAGAAAGACAAAAAACAAGCAATTCCGACGCGCACGAAAGCTTTTTCGTTAGAAACTGATACCGTTTTTCTTAAGAAAATCCATATCTTCGGAATTAAGCGTAAACTCCAGCCGGACAGTTTCGCGGGCGGAAGACGAATCATCTGAGCGGTTGAGATAGTCCTCATACATTTCTTCAAATTCCATTAAATCTTCTGGCAACATGGGAACAAAGGTAAAAAAACATAAATTAAGGTCAAATGACTTTTGGTCCATAAATTTTGAAATTTGATCGGACCCCTGCGGATGATTTTTCAAAATTTTCTTCAACAGGGCGAGCAATTTCCGGATATCGCCATCCATATCATTATAAGCCATCAAAACCTCCTTTGATACGCATTCGACTATTTATGTTTCTCCGTCAATTCCAATTGTTCTAAATAAGCTTGTGCGT
>MHFM01000065.1:0-12825 GCA_001804205.1 Omnitrophica bacterium RIFCSPLOWO2_01_FULL_45_10b | reverse complement strand
TTCTCCGCAAGCGGAAACAAGCTGCTTCACAGCTCCGGATCGCACTTCCCCGGCTGCAAAAACGCCGGGCACAGAAGTTTCCAACCGGTCATTTGCCTTCACATAACCTTTTTCATCTAAGGCGACAAACCCTTGCAAAAATTTTGTGGCCGGGTCATGCCCGATAAAAATAAAAACGCCGTCGGTCCTAAAATCTTTTTCCTCCCCCGTCTTTATATTTTTAATTCTAAGCTTCTCGACTTTCTTATCGCCCACAACTTTTGTGACGACCGTATCCCATATAAAATTAATTTTTGGGTTTTCTTTGGCGCGGTCTTGAAGGATCGGGCTGGCCCTGAGTTTATCACGCCGGTGAATCACGCTCAATTTTGTTATAAAACGCGTTAAAAAAAGGCCTTCCTGCATTGCGGAATCGCCTCCGCCGACGACAACAATTTCCTTTTCCTTGAAAAACGCGCCGTCACAAGTAGCACAATAAGAAACGCCGCGGCCTGTTAGTTCTTTTTCCCCGGGAACGCCGAGCATTCTAAAGGAAGCGCCGGAAGTAATGATAACGGATTTGGATGTGACACTATTTTTTGAGGTTTTAATTTGAAATTCACCGCCAGATTTGGCAATGGATTGTACTTCATCGTATTGAATTTCAGTACCATATTTCTTGGCTTGCTCTTCCATTCGTATGGAAATATCAGTCCCGGTCACCCCTTCTGGGAAACCGGGGTAGTTTTCGACAATATCAGTAAGGGCAATTTGACCGCCAGGGGTAAGTTTTTCAAGCAGAAGGGTCTTCAGCTTAGCGCGGGACGTATAAATGGCAGCAGTTAAACCTGCTCCACCGCCGCCGATAATTAAAACGTCATAGGAAGCCATCGATTTCGGAATTATATCTTAATGAAAACGGGAAGGCAATAAACAAATTGAACGAATGGGCAGAAAATTAAAATTCGCTTACACCCGCTTCATCCATCACTTCTTCCGCAACATAAATCGGTGCGCCCGCGCGCAGCGCCAAAGCAACGCTGTCGGAAGGCCGAGCGTCAATTTTGGTTTCTCCTGAACCATTACGAGTAATGACGAGCTTCGCGTAAAAAGTATTGTTTTCAAGTTTATCAATATGGATTTCTCTAAGTTTGGCTCCCAATTCTTCAATCACACCGAGCAACAGGTCATGGGTTAACGGACGAGGGGGTTCAATTCCGCTCAGCTTGAGCTTAATGGCATTTACTTCGGCAATTCCGATTACAACAGGAAGAAACCTGCTGCCCTCGCGTTCCTTAAGCACGATCACCTGCTCGCTTCGGTTCTCATCAATTTTAATTTTGTTGAGTACGAGCTCAATCATTAAACACCTTCTCGATGAAATCTCTCAGCTGGCTTTAAAAATGAAAAACTTTTGGCGGCTACGCGTCCGCCGAAGGAGTAACGTTGCCGGATTCTTCGGAAAAAGACGAACCTTGATTTGGATTTTTAGGGCGAATCAAGCGGCTTTTTTCTTTCAGTTTGCCCTGCTCTAGCAAATACTTCTGAGCTTGTCTGGCGGTTATGATTTCACGCTCGATCGTTTCCTGCTCGGCCAAAATCTCTTTCATTTCGTCTTCACGAAGGCAAATTTCTGATTCCAAAGTTTGCTGCTTTTGAACCAAACTTTTCAAACGTGCTTCATGTTCCGACAATTCGCTCGTTACTTTTATCCTTTTCTGGATCAACTCCTGTTGTTCCAGTTGAACGGTAAAATCCCGAATTTGCCGTTGAGCGATTTCCCACTGCCCGCTCAGCTGCTGATTGCGCATTCTCAGGCTTTCCAGTTCTTCACTTTGGTGAGCGCGCAAAAACTCGTTTTCCTTCATGACTTTAAAGTAACTCGCATTCCAATCATTGGCCTTGCGCTTCCATTCATCAAGTTCAGCGCTCTGGCCTTGTAAACGGCTTTCGATTTCAAGGCGAAGACGCTCATTGTCTTCCTTCAATTGAACCGAATTCGCCTGCGCTTGGCTCAGCATACGCTTCAAATCCTCAGTTTCGGTTCGTGCTTCTGAAAGCATCCTCTGAATTTGAGCTGACTCCATCTGAAATTGCTTTGTTTCGTTTTGAGCGATCCGGATGGCATTTTGCGCCTTTGTATATTCCACGCGCAAATGATCGATTTGCGTTTTGAACTCCGAAGCTTGTCCCTTAACCGCTGAATCCCGCTCTGCCTGAGCAGAAAAACGGGCTGATCTCACTTCTTGCTCAAGTTCTGTAATTTTGGAAGACAAAGCTGAGTTTTCTTTGCGCAATCGGCTGATCGCTTCCTCAGATTGCGACTTCGTAAACGATTCCCGTTCGCCTTCCACTTTTTTCGATGTCTTTAGCATCCGGTCTAATTCTTCCGCCTTCACATGTAAGGCCCGGTTTTCATTGCGAATTCGCTCAAGCGCTTCTTCGGACCGGAGCCGTTCGGATTTTAAAGTTTCAAGCTCGATATTCCACTGCCTGCGCTCTCGCTCCCGGACCGATTCTTCCACTTTTTCAACTTGAAGACGCAGCATTTCATTTTCTTTTTGTAAATCAAAAGCCAGTTCTTTTAGCTTCCTTTGCTCGTCATCTTCAGATTCAATATAATCAGAGATGGCGCTCGGCTCTTGAGAAACAGGAGATTCCTGAACGGCTGAAATTTCAGGTTGCGGAGTGAGCTCTGGGATATCCTTATTGAAATCAGAAATAGGCCCGTTTAAAAGATGGCCCAAATCGGGCTGTTCAGGCCATACGGCGCGGAAGCATTTTCGCTTGGTAAATGTATCATTCGTCAAAGAGCAATTCACATTGGCTTGAGAAAAATGGCCCTTCACCTTCTCGGCCACTTGGAGTGAGAGCCGATCCAGTAAAATAATGGGCGTGTTTTCGATTAAATCTTTCGCTTCTTCAGAGGAAAGGGAAAAAACTTCGGCCAATTTGTCAATGGCGCGATTTTTCGAAAATTCGTTGGGGGAGCGGTCCAAGACAACCGCCCATTCGGATTCGAGTGAATATTTTGGTTTCTTTCCTAGCAGCATAAAATAATTTAAAGGGTCACCTTGCTTGAAATTTGATAAATCACCGGCATTTCCCAATATTCATTCATCAATACTTTAATGATTCCGGCAAGGGAACAAATCCCAAAAACGAGCCACGCCAACCTGAAAATAACTTCCCCCACAAAAGGAACGATAAACAGCATCGCCGCGGCTACTTCCAAAACAAAAAGAATAAGGGCTTGGCGGCCGTGAAATTGAGCAAATTTATTATCGCGCTTCAAAAATAAGGGGACAAAGCAAAGAATGGAAATATAACCAATGGCGGCGAAAAACTTGCCCTCCGCGATTGCCGGATCTAATTTCGGGGGGGCTTGCGAATGTTCCTTCGTACTGGTTTCCATAAGTAATGAAGAGTTGTATTTTATAGGGGGTCATTCGGTGAGTCAAGGATAAAGAAAAGGCTTACGAAGGGGGGTAAACCCCGTTAGAAAGCAGAAAATTAATGCCAATGAAAGTCTGCCGAAAAACCTGCTATATTGCTTGTTGTTATTTTACAAATTTGTTGCCTCTCTAACGGGGTAAAAAAGCCAATCGGTAATGGGCTTCCCTCCTATCAGATGCTCGGAAATAATGCGTTCCAGTTTCTCATGAGTAATATGATGATACCAAGTCCCTTCCGGATAAACCAAAAGGATGGGCCCGCCCTGGCAGATTCCGAAGCAATGCGCCTGTGCCCGGCGCACAGATTTTTGATCGACTCCAAGCTCCTTTAACTTCGCTTTCAGAGCCTGGTAAATCTCTTCCGACACTCCGGGTGCGCAGCGAGGCCCTGTGCAAACAAACACCTGGCGCTTATACGCTGCTAGAGGTGGTGCTTTTTCCTGATTCATTAGGAATTTTTGGATGCTTCCGTTTCAAATCTTTGCCAGCCTTTTCCTTCATAACCCAATTGAAAAGAATCTGGATACATGATTTCAGCAAGAATTTCAAGCGACTCGACAAGCCTCGGGCCCGGGCGATTGAAGTATTGATTCGATTCAGCGATATAAACTTGACCATTCCGAACTGCTTTTAACTCATCCCAGCCAGGTTTTTGCGTTAACGTTGTAATCTCTTCAAGGCTGTGCCCAATATTCCAACCGCATGGCATCAGGACAAAAATGTCCGGGTTTTTGCGCCTGACGTCTTCCCACGCAATTCGCGGCGAATGCCGGCCACTTTCACCGAAAAGATTAACTCCTCCAAGCATCTTAACAAATTCAGGCATCCAATTGGCTGCTGACATCAAAGGATCAAACCATTCAATACATACGATGGAGGGTGAACGGCCTAGCCGGCGCGCTTTTTCGGAAACGGCGTGCATCCGGTTCTGATATTGTTGGACCAAGGTTTTAGCTTTTTCCGGACATCCTAACGCTTCCGCCACATCGCCAATTCCCTTCCATACATCGGACAATCCGTCAGGCCTTAACGTCACAATTTTAGATTTAGAATCAAGCCATTCACACACAGCACGTTTGACATCCTCCAAGCTAACAGCGCAAACGTCACAATGGTCCTGTGTCACAATGATGTCGGGCTTCAACTCTTTAAGCTTCTTGGCATTCACGCGATAGACAGACAGAGACTCACGCACCAACGTTTGGACATGCTGATCAATTTCAAGACTTGTGCCTTTGGGGTCAAATTTTGGCTCACAGCAGGCGGGTAATCGCTTAACTGTTTCGGGATAATCACATTCGTGGGAACGGCCGACGAGGGAACTTTCAAAACCCAAAGCGCACACGATTTCTGTAGCACTTGGAATTAAGGAAACAATACGCATTTGATTTTTTGTTGGGTTGCTGTCATTCCGGCCGAGCATAGCGAGAGCCGGAATCTAGGTTTCTGGATTCCCGCTTCCGCGGGAATGACCCGTATGAATGAGTACTATTCGACGGTCAGCTTGAAAAAAACAGGAATTTCAACACACGTGACGATTTGTTTTCCGTCTTTTACGGCTGGATGAAATTTCCAGCTGCGCACGGCTTTGACTGCCTGATCATCCAAAACGCGGTAGCCTGTTGAATGCATGATTTGGAAACGACCGACGGTACCATCAAGGAGTACTTCAATCGCAATCACACATTTCCCCTGCCACCCTTGACGCACGGCCCAGCGGGGATAAAAAATAGTCTTTGGATCGGAGACGAGATACGGCAAGCGCATTCCGGCATAGTCACCGCCTTCGGTAAAAACCAAACCCGGCTTGATTGTTAATTTCCCACTTTGTGTTACCACGGCGCCAAAAGGGTAATCAGACAAGCTCTGTTCGCTCTTAGTCACAGAAACGGAATCGATTGGGGCATTTTGAGAAGCGTTCACTGAGGGAATTAAAACGATCGAAAAGCTAAGCCCAATTACCAAAGCGATATGTTTCACCGGTTTTCTCCTTTTTTATGGTTGGAACTTGGTGTTACTATAGTTAAAAAACAGAAAAACATCAAGCATTTTGAATTGAACTTGGAAACGTGTATGAAAAATCCTGAATCGAGTGGGTCACTTCAATTGGAATTTCAGCCTCTCCCAATGTTTCGTGCCAAATATGTAAGATATGCTTTCCAGCGGGAACGTCGTTCAAGGCAAACTCCCCTTTCTCATTTGAAACAGCATAATAAGAATGAGCGGTTGTAATGATAAAAGCGTGCATCCAGGGATGAAGCCCACAACGCACCAAATAAGTGCCTTTTTCTAATTTCTTCTCAACAGGCTTCTCAGAAACATCCATTTCAAAGCGAAACAGCATATCGGCATCCCGAAAAACACGAACATCATGTGCCATGGGATCTGAATTGGCTACCCAAAAAGAGCTGTTTTCAGGGACAATAAGAATATGAGGCTCAAAGTTGCAATTTTTTTGGTCCATTGTGAATGACGGCATCTCTTGAGAAGGGTGTCCTTTGAAATCACCTTTCAGGGAAATGACTGCGTTTTGTAAATAACCGTCGTTTGAAACGATAAGAGATTGCGAAGTTTGCTCTTTATGACAGGAACTTTGATGTTTTTCCGGCACTTGAATTTTTTTAGCCGTAGAAAATGGCGGAGCAACCGATATCTTTCCCTGGACGTCATACGAGTAAACGGAAGGTAAAAATCCAAGCCAAAAAATAAAAGCCGCTACTATTGTGAATCTTGAATATATTTCCATTCGACCCGATCTCCTGATTTTAATTTTTTCTTAATGGGTGAAACTTTTTTTGAGTCGTTTACCTTACATGTCCACCACATATTTTTTGCGGGATCAACCTTAACACCGTCGATGGCCATAACCTCGCGTGAATCGCAACACGTTTTCCCAGAAAGCACAGGAAAAACTTGCGACACCGCTTCTTTCGGCGTCGTTCCCTTCTCAACAAATAACATGCCCTGATGCAACGGCTTGCCTGCAGGGCCGAAATCGATGGTAATATAAACAGGAAATGTTTTGTGTCTTCGAGCTATCGCTCCGGCATCTGCCGGCAGCAGAGTTGCAGCTAAAAACACTGCTAAAAAAACCATCCGAATTTTCATATCAAACCCCTTTACCTTAATGCTGTTTTTTCCAACGTTGAAGGCCAAGACTCACCGCTTCAAATACCGATACCCCGATTAAATGTCCCAAGATCGTATGTTTGCCGGCATAGGATGTAAATTCATTCGTACTTTCAGGTGCAGTAATAACAACGCAATCAGTCCCCGTTCCAGTCGCGGGCAAGCCAGTCTCACTGCTTGAAAGCTTTGCTTCCAGAACTGCAACCGTGCGCGCCTCGGTTGCAATCGATAAAGCTTCAAGATGCGCTTCTTCTGAAATTGGAATGGAAAGCGCGCACAAAAGATTAATCGTGCCGATAGGTATCGCATCGCAGGAAGCCTCTTGATAAGCTTTGGATGGCCGATCTCCGACGCGAAGAGCATTGTCCATACCGACCGTCGCAATCGAACGAACCAGCAAATCGTTATGGGTTTTTTGCACATCGGCATAAGCATTTAAATCCGCGCTCGTCAGCATTCCCACGGCATCCGGCATGGCGTTTTCCATGAGCCTGGATTTCAAGAATTGCTTTGAATCCACCGGAGGCTCTAATTCTTGAGTTTTAACCTGATACCAAGCCACTGTTTTTGTTTTGATCCTTCCGCCTCCGCAAATAGCCCAACTCAGACACATCTGCGGTTGTTCAAAGGAAACAATAAGCCAACGCCTGTCACATACAATTTTCACGCCTCAGCTCCATCATTTCTTAAAATCTGCGGAAGGTCTTTGCGCGACTCTGACGGTTGCCCTTGCCATGTATCAAAATAAACAAACTCTTCTAGGGGAAGCCTCTTCCCCCATCCCACCCGTTCTAAATCTGGCTGATCTGGAAAATGAGTGACGTATCCGAGGCAAAGATAAGCGACAAACGTAATGTGAGGTGGAACCCCGAAAATAGCGCGAATATCTTCGCGTTTCACGATGCTCACCCATCCCACGCCGATATTCTCGGCGCGCGCGGCAAGCCAAAGATTTTGAATGGCGCAGCAAGTGCTATAAAGATGCGTCTCAGGCATGCTGTGCCGGCCAATCACTTGCGGGCCAAAACGAGTGGAATCCGAAGTTACAATGAGATTCACGGGCGCTTCCAAAATCCCTTCCAATTTAAATGAAAGATATTTCATGCGTTTTTCTTCGCTAAAAAGCATGGCCGCTTCGCCACGTTCACGTTCAAAAGATTCTTTCACTTTTTGTCGAAGCCCTTCATGCTCCACGACAATGAAATTCCATGGCTGCATATATCCGACGGATCCCGCGTGATGGGCAGCCAATAAAATGCGCGCAAGCACTTCCGATGGGATCGGGTCGGGTTTAAATAAACTGCGAATGTCGCGGCGCCCATAAATCGTTTTATAAACTGCGTCTCGTTCCATTTCTGATATTAAATCGTTCGACATAGAGTTGCCTCTTTTCGGTTATTTTAGAATTTGATCTACCAAACCCAATCCATATTTTAATAAAAGCATTCCAAGTAAACTTATCCAGGAGGCAACGAGCATCAAACGGATACTGCCCAAAAGATCTCCTCCATCGAAATTCTTTGTGTACGAGCCAAGAAACGGTTTTTCCACAAAACGGCCCTCATAAACGCTAGGGCCTCCAAGCTGTAGTCCAAGCGCGCCCGCGAAAGCAGCCTCTGGAATTGCGCTATTGCCATGACCAGCCATCACTCCATCCTGCCACCCTGTTCGCAAAGCCTGTTGTGTTTGCCCGCCCGCAAAAAAAGAGGCTAAAACAATCGCAAAATAAGAAAGCCGTGCCGGAATCCAATTCCAAAGTTCATCCTGTTTGGCGGCAAAAAAACCAAAATCACGGTACCGTTCGTTTAAATGCCCAATCATCGAATCAAGCGTATTGACCGCCTTATAAGCCAAGGCTAATGGCGCGCCGCCGATCACCGCATAAAATAACGGCGCGATAATCCCGTCCACCGTGCTTTCGGCAATCGTTTCAATCGAAGCTCGAAGAATTTCCTTTTGATCCAAAGTTTCCGTATCCCTTCCGACAATGCGCGATAAGTTTTTGCGGGCTTGACACAAATCGTTTTTTTTCAAAGCCTGCGAAATGTTAAGGCCTTCTTTTCTCAAATCGTGGATTGAAAGCGCGGAATAAATCCCAAAAATTTGGGCCGCCCAGACAAGAAAAAAATGAATACTTCCCAGCCATAGAATAAAACTCCAGGCCAAAAGGAAAACGGCTGTTGGAATACAAATGGATAAAATTGCTCCTGCCATTTTCTCATGCGTTATTATTCCCCGCAAAAAACCCTCGCCGTGCTCAATCGCGTGGCCCATCATTCGAACCGGATGAAACGCATAAATCGGATCTCCTAGCCAAAGATCAAGTAAGAACGCGAGCGCTACCATGTTTTATCTCGAAGAAACGACTGCCGGTTGATCGTGTGTTTTTTCGTGGCTGTAAATCCATTCGCTTAAAGCTTTAATCAGCTTTTGATTGTCTTCTCTCAGGCGTACGCCAATTCGAAAATAAGAATCGTCAAGGCCAAGGTAATCTGCGGCTGAACGTACATAAATTCCCCGCTGGCCGAGAAAATCATAAAAATCGACAAGCGGCTTGTGGGATTGAATCAGGAAAAAATTGGCGAGCGATGGAAATACCTGAAACATTTCAAGTTCACGAAACGCTTGCGCAACCCAGGCTTTTTCCTCTTTGAGCCATTGACGGCTTTTGATTTGGAAATGATGATCATCAAGTGCTGCGAATGAAATTTTTTGGGCGATGCGGTTACAGGCCCAAGGACCTTGTCTTTCCTTCATCGCTCGGATCATTCTTTTTGAACCGAGCGCAAAACCCGAGCGAATTCCCGCCAGCGCAAAAAATTTCGTCATCGAGCGCACGATGAGCAAATGTTCTGAGTCCTTTGCTAAACTTGCCATTGAAATTTCAGGCGTCCAATCGACAAATGCTTCATCCGCAATTACAAAAACGCCTTTGCGCTTGGCTTCATTAAGTAAAAAATGAAGCTTGTCTTTTTCGATGGCATTTCCGGTGGGATTATTAGGATGACACAAAATTAATAATTGCGTTTGATTAAAATGCTCTAAAATTTTCTCAAGCGGGAAAGCAAAACCTTCCTCCGGTTTCAAAACTACGTGGTCAACTTTGGCCCCGGCAAGTTGAAGAAGCCTTCGATATTCGCCAAAGCAAGGTTCGATGAGCAAAGCGCGCTTAGGCAGAAGGGTGCGAATTGCAAGATCAAGAATTTCAAAAGAACCATTCCCTGCAATCACTTGTTCTGAGAAAAAAGAAAAAAGTTCTGCAATTTTTTCACATAACGGTTCTGCATAAGGATCGGGATAGCGCGCTAAATCGCCAAGGCTTTCTCGATAGGCATTGGCTATGGACGGCGGAATCGGAAGCGGATTCGCATTGCTTGAGAAATCGATGATTTCGTCTTCTCTTTTTTGATAGCGCTTCCCAAACTTTAATAGATTTCCACCGTGCTCCATTTTCTTATCCTTTACTGATTGATGCCAAAAGAAAAATAAAAAGCTCGGCCAATTCACTTGCAGCGCCAAGCAAATCACCCGTCAGGCCGCCTATTCTCTTGAAGAAATAAATCCCAAGTATGGCGATAAAAACTATGGCAGCAAGAACAACCAAAAGACTGTGCCAGCCCAGCCAGAACATGAGAGGTAAAAGAAATAAAGTGGCTCCAAAAAATTCGTGAATTTTCACCTTCTGAGCAACGCTTTCGCCTAGCCCACCTTTCTCACCGGCATAAGGCAGATAAAAACTCAAAGCCACTTGAGCCCATCTTGAAAAAACCACCGCCACGAAAAAAAATCGTAGGTCAGGCAGCGTCTGTAAAAGCTCGAACTTACCGAGAAGAAGTAAGGTGATCCCGGCTGCGCCCCATGCTCCGATTCTGGAATCTTTCATGATACGCAAAATGTCGGCCTTGGCCCTTCCGCTGAAAAATCCGTCGCAAAAGTCCGCGAAGCCGTCCAAATGAATTCCACCCGATACCACAATTGGCGTTGCAAGCAAAATAAGAGTTGCAATTTGAGTCGGAAAAAAACGGTGAGATAACGCGAAAAATCCGAAAGAAATAACCCCGATTAAAAAACCAACGAGTGGGAAAAAGAGCATGGAAGGCGCTAACCGCTCCTTTTTACAAAGAAAATGCTTCGGGAACGGAATGACAGTGAGAAACTTAAGGGCCTGAAAAAAATGATCAACCATGAATCATGCCTTCCCGTGGCTTTAATTTTTCAAAATGCGCTGTCAACGTTTTGACAAGTTCTGGATCGGTTCCAAAATGCAAATGTTGGTAACTGGCCAAAAGCCGGTCGGCCACAAAACCTTCCGGCCGATCGCCAATTCGATACGCCGCCTGAAACGTCCCCGAATAATCCCAAGTCGAATAATGAAATTCATGAGAACGCAGTAATTTCCCGCGAGGGAAAAGAAACGTATCTGCAAGCGTTTCAAGTTCATGATATCCAAAATGTTGAAGTTGATTTGTCATTCGAATCATGCCCGGAATTAAGCCAACAAGAGGATAGCTCTTTCCCGCCGGATCTATAAATGTCTCGGTCAAATAGATAAAACCACCGCATTCGGCATAAATAAAACCGCCTGAATGATAAAACGCACGCACGGCTTCAATCATTCTTTGATTTTCTGAAAGTTTGGCTGCATAAATCTCTGGAAAGCCGCCTCCGAAATAAAGAAGATCGATTCCCTTGGGTAAACGATCATCTTCTAAAGGGGAAAAGAAAATAAGCTCTGCGCCGGCATTTTTCAAAAGATCAAAATTATCTTCATAATAAAACGAAAAGGCTTTGTCATAAGCAACACCAATACGAAAGCGCGCGTGGGTCTGAGGCATCTCTTGCGATTGAACTTTATTCAACTCATACATTGAATCATGCTCCCGTTTTGAAAGCACAAGAAATCGATTCCAATCAAAACGCGTTTCAAGTAAATCAGCAGCTTTTTGAATTTTCTCAAGCCCTTCGCGAGTTTCAATAGCCGTCACGAGTCCCAAATGCCGTTCCGGAATTTCGAAAGACGAGTCACGCGGTAAATAACCCAAACAAGGAATTTTCGTTCTTTCTTCAATCGACTTCTTAAGCCATGCAAAATGCCCTTCACTATTAACGCCATTGACAAATACGCCGGCCAGGGCAAGTGCAGGATCAAACTTCTGAAAGCCGAGCACAATCGCTGCTGCGCTGGTTGCAAGCCCGGAGCCGTCGACAACCAGAAAAACTGGAAGTTTCAAGAGTTTCGCAAGTTGAGCGCTGCTTCCTTGTTCCGTATTCGGGTCTTTCCCGTCAAAGAGACCCATCACTCCTTCTGTAATTGCGATATCAGCATCCGCTGAATTTCGTTTGAATGATTTTTTTACTTCCTCTTCCGAAAGAAGAAAAAGATCCAAATTGCGCGATTTCCGGGGATGGCAAATTTGATGATGGAAACTTGGATCGATATAATCCGGGCCCGCCTTAAAGGGCTGCACCCCAAGGCCTTTTCGCTTGGCCAATGCCATGAGCGCAAGCGCCCAAGTGGTTTTCCCCACACCTGAATGAGTACCCGCAATCATTGCTTGATAGAAAGATTTATCGTTCACGCTTGGCGACCCCTGCTTCAGTAAAGGTGGCAACTTCATTATAAACGCAGACGGCCGCTTCTAAAATACTCATGGCCAGCGCGGCTCCGCTTCCCTCACCCAAACGCATGGAAAGATTTAAAACCGGCTGAAGTTCCAAAGTTTCGAAAAGATAACGATGTCCGCGCTCTTCAGATTGATGAGCGAAAAAAAGATAATCAAGGATATTGGAGTTGAGCTGAATGGCCGCAAGCGCGGAAGCGGAAACAATCCAGCCGTCGACAACAATCGGAAGACTTAATTTCGCAGCCGCTAAAATAGCGCCTGTCATGGCCGCAAGTTCATAACCGCCGACACAGCGTAAAATACTTAATGGGCCAAAAAAAGACTTTTGATGAAGTGCGTGCGCGTTCTTAATCACCTCAACTTTGTGGGCAAGCTGAGAATCATTGAGGCCCGTCCCGCGGCCTGTCACGGACTCGACGGAA
This sequence comes from Omnitrophica bacterium RIFCSPLOWO2_01_FULL_45_10b, assembly GCA_001804205.1. GTDB lineage: Bacteria > Omnitrophota > Omnitrophia > Omnitrophales > Danuiimicrobiaceae > 01-FULL-45-10b. Next base: position 216 of record MHFM01000065.1, on the reverse strand, counting down.
CATTTCAATAAAGCGGCAATCACGCCGCTCGCCGCCGTCGTATTTCCGATCCCCATTTCTCCAAGTCCGAGAAGTTCAACTCCGTCTGCCTTTGCCCGTTCAGCTAAATTCCAGCCTACGGTCATAGCACTATCGAACTCGGCTTCCGTCATGGCCGCTTCTTGCGTCATGTTTCGCGTGCCACGTCCCGCTTTGGCATGAATAAGCCGCGGATCA
>MHFM01000064.1:4973-7600 GCA_001804205.1 Omnitrophica bacterium RIFCSPLOWO2_01_FULL_45_10b | reverse complement strand
CTCTTTGGCGTGGACAGCATTATTTATAGTGATGCCAACCCTTATTTTCGTCAGCTGGTTGCCAAATCGGCTGAGGCAGCGGCCCGTATCAAAAATATTAATCTTGAGCAAGAGTATGCGCTGAAAAAGCTCCTGGCGGCCTTTGAAACCCAGCCGGCAATTTTGAGCGACATCGCTTCAGGGAATTTTTCTTCACTAAAGAACAAGGGCGAGCTTTTACGGCTGGCGCTTGTGCTTCAAAGCAGCGGACTTTTGGACTTGCTCCCGGCCGTGCAGCTGACGGCCTCAGAATCACATGATCGTTTGTTTGGTAATCAAGATCTTCATTTGTCAGAAAGCGTTGAAGATCAACTGGCCCAGATGCGCGAAAATATATTAAACCAATCTGACCAGGATCAAATCATTTTGAATGGTTTAGAATTTGGTGATGAAGTTCACTTGATTGACGGACTGACGAAGATTCTGATTGAAATGGCACAAAAATCGACAGACCCTAACATGACATTTGCTTTCGTCTATAAAGATCAGGGAACACGGTGGAAGAAACGGACCGTTGAGTTTAAAAACGGAGCCTGGGCGGTTTCGCTCGACGTTACCCTTGAGCTTAAAGGCAGCGAGGGCGTTGAACATTACCTTGAGCAGAAAAAAGCCAACGAGCGCACTCTCCTGTATTTTAACGCCTCGGCGAATCGCGGCGTGGATGTCTTGTTCAATTTGAACATCAACTTACATCTTCTGTCGGACGCGTCTTCAAAACGCTACAAGATGTTTCAATCATTGGGCCGCCACCGCGGTGTCCGTTTGCAGCTTACGCGCAATGGTGAATCGAAAACCTATGAAATTTTCGCCAAAACAGTCGAGGCCGCGCTTGTCTTCCGGGCCATGTCCCGCGGCGAATCGGTGCCGCTGCCAGGGATGACAGAGCCGTTGACTTTAAAAATGCTGCGCCAGGAACTGGAAAATTCGGACAGCCAATATTTTACGACTGAGTCGCAAAACAAAGACGGAGAAGATCATCAAAAGCTTTATCAGGCATTCAATATTTATCATCAGGATGCCAAGATCAAGCAAAGTCAGAATGCCTTTGATGTTTTTGATTTGGAAAATATTTGGATGCAAAATGAAACAACCCAAAAACATAAAAATACTTATGACAGCATCCGCAGTATGCTGGAAGGATCTTTTGAAAGTTTTGTCGAAGATTTGATCAGTTTATTAACTTCACGTCTTGAAGAGTCTCACAGCAGTTCCGAGAAGAAAAAACTGGAAAAAGGCCTGGAGCTTCTGCGCGGCTATCTCAATGAAATGCATAAGCAGCTGGATGTTGATGCGGAGCTTGAGTTAGGGAAAGGGGAGTCCTCTTTAGATAGTTTCAAACGAATGCATCAGCGTCTACACTCCATGCTGAAGCGGATTCAGCAGGACGTATCGCAGCATTCGGCCTATTTTACTAACTCTGTTCAAAGTGCGGTCGAACAGGAAATTGAGGCGTTGGATCCAGACCGTCACGGCCTTCATTTTTCTGACAATCAGCATTTAACCGTTTTTGACTCATTCGGCCATGCCTATACCATTCGCCGGACCTCGGACGGCAAAGGCGAAATCGTGCATGTTGATCGCAATTTGTTAAATGCAGAAGGGCTCACGCTGGATGTGGGCGCCGAAGTTGAAATAGATGCGGCTAGCAGAGAAGTTAAGGCGCGGGGATTAACATTGAAGTCTTCCGGTGTTGTTATGGCGAACCGGACTTCACAGGTAATTCAGATGCTAAATGAAAATGTGCGGGGAAGTGATTTACCTAAAGTCGCGCCTTATGCCGGTAGCAAAGATGCGGTGCTTCGGTCGGCGCCGACAGTTACCGAGGCATTGCATCAAACGGATGATTTATCAGACAATGAATCCCAAGGAACCATCGCAGGTTCAGGGCTCTCGAATACCCAGCAGCGCATGGCTGATTTTGCCAAACAGAACGGATGGGTGGCACATGACGGAAAACTCACTGATATGGGGGCACAAGCACTTAATTTTTATTCCAAGCATTTCCTGGAAAAATATCGCGATCGTGATTTCCGTAAAATGGTTCTATCGATTCTAAATCCAAAATCCAAAAACCAAAACGAAGCCGTTGTTGATGACGGCGATGATGAGGAACAAATATTGGCAGTGTTCCAGGCGCTGGTCCGCCGGAACATTCTGGATTTCAGCCTTGATGCCGAAACATTGATGAATCACTTTGAACGATTACATTTGGTGTTCATGCATGAGTCATGGATGGCCGGGCCCATGTCTGATTCTGATTGGCACTTCGTTTTAACCGCATCGGATCCCGCCAAAATTCTTAGGATGATTGGGCAAAAACTGGATCGCATTCAGCATCCTGAATTTGTCAAAGCCTTTGAAGCAAAATTCGGCGGCGACATAGCTTATCTGAATAGCAGTGAAAAATATCAGGCCGAAACACAAAGAAGGATTTTAAAATTCAAAGAGAAAAAAGAAGAACAGTTCAACCGGATGCGTAGTTCTTGGCGCGGACAAGGATCGTTTTTGTCGAATGTTGCAAATTTCGTCAAAAAACTCTACGCTCATTCTTTAGGCCGTCTGGTTCTTGTGTGGGATCAATACCGCTT
>MHFM01000064.1:3552-4937 GCA_001804205.1 Omnitrophica bacterium RIFCSPLOWO2_01_FULL_45_10b | reverse complement strand
CTGGAGAAATTTCCGCTTACCGGCGACAGCTATCAATGGTTCCAAGCAATCCACGCTTGCGAAATTAATTGAAGCCGCGGGCGGTGAAAATATGACCGAAGATCAGCTGGGAGCCCTCATTTTAGGTTTCGATCCGGATTTGCGCCGCAGTTATCGTTATTCCGAAGCGGCTGCCCGCAAAGCGGTTGTCCGTGCTTGGAAGGCGCTTAAACAGACAAATTTCACCCAAAAACGTTTTGTAAAAGCAGATGAGTTTATCCAATTTGCTCTTTCTGCGGACGCGGCGGCTGAGCGGCACGGGTTGCGTTTGGCGAGCTTGCCGGCAAACGAGCTGGAGCGTCATTATGAAAGGCAGGCGCTTTCATTTAATCTCGGGAAAAACCGCGGGTGGTTTGGCCTCTCCAATTTTGGACAGTATTTGCAGAAGAGATTTTTAATTTCAGGCATGCTGGTTTCCGAAGTCGTAAAAATCATTAAAGCCCGGCCGCTACGTGCAGGGTTATTTGTTATCACGACAGCTTTATTTGTAGGTGCATTTGCATGGTGGGCTGCTCCGCTGCTGGCTGGGTGGATGCCGTGGAATGCATGGTTTATGACTGCAACATTAGGAGCTTTCATGTCATGGAAACTGGCTTCGGGTTTGGATCAACGTCTTCAAACGGCGCTTCCGTTCATTCCCGCTTTCACAATTAACGGTGCCGCGAAACGTTTGCGTAAGCTGGTTGAAAAATCTTCTATCGCCCATGAAAAAGCTCAATATGAAAATATTTTGTATAACCTGGTTCATTTGCAGCCGGAGAAATCGCCCGCCAACAAACTGAAAGCGTTCAATGCGGCTTTAAAAGAATGGCATCAATCCAAGAAAGAATTAATTCGTATCGCAAAGCGCAAAGATATTCGCAAACCGTTGATAGGCTCCATGCTTGAATTTAAAGATGAAGATAAGACTTACGATTTAAACGGCGGCAAAGTGGCCGGCGTGAATGTCCGCCGCGCGCATGTTTCAAAAGGATCGGTTTATGAACACTCTGAAGATGGGGTGACCTACGTGATTCGCCAAGAGTCGGAAACCAGCGGCAGAATTATCGATGTCGTCATCGCGGAAGTCTCGACAGAAGGAATGGATGCCGCGAATAAAGACAAAAACCGCAAAAAGAGAACGTACCGCGTGATCGAGGCCTTTGACGAAAAAATGACAGGGAAAGAAGTCTCGCTTGATTCCTTACGGCTGAAACCCGAAGATGCCGCCGCCGCACTTTTAGAAGGAAAACAGATGGAAGACCCGAATTTGATGCCGGCTCTCGATAAGGCTGGATTAACCGATCGCGTGCAGGACGGACGTACAAAGTTTGTTACGGCTTTATTGGGACGGACTGCTGATGAGA
>MHFM01000064.1:3182-3485 GCA_001804205.1 Omnitrophica bacterium RIFCSPLOWO2_01_FULL_45_10b | reverse complement strand
GTTGAGACGCGCATGATGGCTGCGCTTGAAGTCGAACGTTTAAGACGTGTGCGGGTTCGCGAGAACCGTAATAATAAACAAAACCGCACTTTAGAGCGTTCGGAGCTGGAAGAAGTTGCTGATAAATTTGGAATTACAATCGAAGAAATCTATGGTTTTCTCGGCTTTGATGCGGATGATTTAGCAATCATGCGAGAGGCGCGCGATGAAATGGTTGAAGCCTGGAAAAAGAAACGCGGCGACGCTGAATTTCTCAACCAAATGGATCCGTTGATTGTGGATTATATGGATCGATTTGTACAG
>MHFM01000064.1:3024-3111 GCA_001804205.1 Omnitrophica bacterium RIFCSPLOWO2_01_FULL_45_10b | reverse complement strand
AGTGCATATGGCGGGATACGTACTGAAAGATTTACGGCAATTGGCCAACTTTGAAAGTAAAGACCAGGCCCAGAAGCTTGCGGTCAG
>MHFM01000064.1:2881-3001 GCA_001804205.1 Omnitrophica bacterium RIFCSPLOWO2_01_FULL_45_10b | reverse complement strand
ATGAAGTAATGGAACGCAGAATGAGCGAACTTGAAAATGATATTCTTAAAATGAAAGGTTATCGCTTTGAAGAGAAGGAACGCATTTTGAACCTTTTGACAAACGGGCGCAGCCGCGGCC
>MHFM01000064.1:2436-2539 GCA_001804205.1 Omnitrophica bacterium RIFCSPLOWO2_01_FULL_45_10b | reverse complement strand
ATGAAAAAGAAAACTCAGCTGCGGCGCGTGAAACCGGCGAAAAGAATATCGGTGAAGCTGAAGTTGCATGGATTAAAGAATTGATCGGCCGCGTTAGCAAAGG
>MHFM01000064.1:738-2423 GCA_001804205.1 Omnitrophica bacterium RIFCSPLOWO2_01_FULL_45_10b | reverse complement strand
TTAATGGAACAGTGATTGATGATGGAAACGGCTATTTCGAAAAACAGGCAGAGTACATTAGCGCGCATCCTGAAATGAAGCCAGGGGAGCTTGTTAAACTGGATGCAGCCGAGCGGCAAAAACTTGCTGACTCCTATCGCGATTCTTATGACGACACGGGTCGGCCGGTTCAGCGGGAAGTAACCGCGGATGACTTTATGCCGGTCTATAAAGTGCTGCTGGGTGCGGATCCGGTTTCTGAAAGCAAGCTGCGGCCTGTTTTTGAAAAAATGGGCATGCCGTTTAGGCCCTTTGTGGCTTATTTTACGCCGCGCAGCGGTGCGGCCGATGCGCTCATGCAAAAGATTGGACACGGCATTAAAGCTTTAGCTATCGCGGACAGCCGCCAGCAATTTAAGGCGGGAACTTTTTTGCATGATTCGGGCGGGGCCTTCTTTATACGCGCTGATTCCCCGGATGACTTTTTATCGGAAATCTATAAATCGGATACGCAAGCGAATATCACGCACGAACTTCGCCATCTCATTGACGTTATGCAGCCTTCGGAAAAGAAAGACTGGACTGACGGTGAGGCAAGCGATGACGAAGCCGATCTTTTTGTGTTCCAGGACGCCCGTCGTGAGTTTGTGGCGCATTTGGCAAATATTTATAGGCAGCATCTCACAATTAAAAGTGTGCTCAGAACGCTTTTGTATTCTTATCTGGATGAGTTTTACAAAAAACTCAAATTGGATCCAAAGGGAGAGCGTGCGAATGGTCCCAATGGCTTGCGACAACGGCATACGCAAATGATCAACAGTATGGCAAATTTAATGGAGCGGCTGCTTGAAGTTTCGAGTAACAATTATGCTCTTGCAAACCAGATCTTTGACCAAATCAAATCTCCGGAAGATATTGAGCGCGTGGCGAGTGTTTTCGATCAGACTCTTCTTAATACAAAGAGCGAAACCTCCAAGTTGGAAAAGATTTATAAGCCTATCCATGAAGACCCACAACAGGCCTGGCGCATGAGTGTGCTTCAAGAGGAAATCAAGAAGCTTCGCGAGGGGGCGCCGTTAGCGGAATTGCCCCTTTTAAACTGGTGGCATAATCAATTCAAAGACTTGGCCAAGGCTAATGGAGCGCCCTTAAGTATTCTTTCGGTTGGGTCGGGATTTGGAGATGCTGAATTTGAATTTGCAAGAGACGGGCATCATGTGATCGGCCTCGATCCTCTTCCGAGAAATATAGACTCCGCTCAAAAGAAACTAGAAGGATGGGCAGCAGAAGTAAACAAGGCAGGCGGAAGCCTTAAGTTTGAACTTGGCGATGTCCATCATTTGGATCAGTCAAGCATTCCCGATGGGTCACTTGATGTCATTATGATTTCTGAAGCAATCGGTCATCTGGAATTGAAAGAAACCATGCGTCAGCTTTCCTCAAAATTGAAACCGGGCGGTATGGTTATTATTACCGATTACAATCCCGAACGTCCAGTGAGCGGTAAGAGAGCGGACGGCCAGTGGTTTGAATATACGGACAAAGATCTGATCAAGACAATTACAGAAGGCGGATTATTCAACCTTGTTCCTAACGATGCGGGCGAACAAGCGCCGCAACTCATTGAAGTACCGGAAACAGAAAAAATCATGCGCGTGTTTAAAGCAGTTCGCCGCGCGGAATTAAGAATTATACCGGCGGCACAG
>MHFM01000064.1:0-722 GCA_001804205.1 Omnitrophica bacterium RIFCSPLOWO2_01_FULL_45_10b | reverse complement strand
CAACTGAAATGATTCCTTCGGAAGTGCGCGAGGTGCTTAATGTGCACCGAATTGAATTTGCCAAGTTGACCAATAGCGCGGGTGGCCGATACGCGCCGATTTTGAGAAAAGGCCTTATCGAAGCGATTCGGCAATTGTCCGTTCGTTCTGAGCTGCGGAAAGAATTTTTACTGGAGCCTGCCGATATGGTGCGCTTGATTTCCAAATTTGTGGTGACCAATGATCGCGGCGTTTTACCGGACGGCATGATTGCGCGGATCCACCTTGTGAGCAAAGAAGTTGCCATCAAAGGAGAATTTTTGGATCGTGTCGAGCGTAGCGAACTTAGGGTTGAAGATTTAGCAGGTGTACTTGCTCACGAAGCATTGCATCAATTGATCCGGGATGAAAATCTTCTTTCCGATAATCTAGATCCAATTACAGCGCTTGGGGCTGAAGAAACAGCTGGTCATAGATTGCAGAATGAAATGGCAGGCCGTTCCGAACTAAGACTAGAAGAACACGTTGCGGAGCATATCTTCCGCCGTATGGAAGAGCTTCCCGCCTACCAAGAGCTGAAGCAGATGCCGCAGCAACAGTTCGCTCTTCTTCATAGCGATGGGGTTTTGGGCAAAGACGAATTGGTTAGTTTGCAGGCCAAGTTATTCGGCCACAGAGCTTTTGAAGTGAAAGGCAAGGAAGCTCTTGCTCGCGCAAAAGCATTGCTTGAAGGCAAAGGCGAG
>MHFM01000063.1:10718-17490 GCA_001804205.1 Omnitrophica bacterium RIFCSPLOWO2_01_FULL_45_10b | reverse complement strand
ATTTGAGTAAGCAGCAGCATCCCATGCGCCTTGCGGCGCTGGAGGCATTGAAAACCCGCTACGAGCAATTGAAACATGTTTTGCACGCATGGGAAGACCATGTAAAAGAATACGCACTTCTTTGCAGCCAGTTTTCCAATCGGTCTGATGAGCTTCTCAAATCTGCACTTGAGCGCGTCGAAACAGCGCACCGCCAGTTTCTTAAAGGGCGCGATGAATGGAAGCGCCTCATCCAGCGCCCTTCCTTCATTCTTTCATTCAGCTCGTAGATTTTAAAATTTCTCCCCGCCTTTTCTTCCAACGTTTCATTATTCCTTAGCCATTTTTCTTAGGTTGATTTCCACTTTTTTTGGCCGTATACTGCTGACTTACAAATGGAAATCATTTCCATTTAGAAAACTTATGGTCGATACGCATCTCACGTTACTGAAGGAAAAAGGGTTTAAACTTACACCGCTAAGACGCGCCCTTTTAGAAGTGTTTCGAAAGAGGCGCTCGGCCATGACGGCTGAAAAACTTCACACCGAAGTTCGGCGCCGGCTTCCAAATCCGGGGCTTCAATCGGTATATCGAAATCTGGGTGATTTTACGAAACTCGGAATTGCAGAAGAAATATTTCACGGAAAGAAGAAAGCGGCTTTCGCACTTTGTCGGGGCATTTCAACCCATCATCATCATGCGGTGTGCCGTCGCTGCGGCCTCTCAGATGAAATTGATTCCTGCGAGCTTGATTTGATTTCGCGTGCCATGAGCCGATTGTTTCGCCGCTTGAAAAGAAAAATCGGATTTCATATTGAAGATCATTTTTTGCAATTGGAGGGGCTCTGCCGTGCCTGTCAGAAGAAGCGCGCTTAACACCATTGCAATTTGTATTTTTATTTTGGCCACCGCAATTGTTAGTCGCTATGGTTATACCGGTGACGAAAAGATCGCAGCCACTATTTTTCCTTTATCAGATATTGCGGCGCATGTTGCCGGAGAAGGAAACAAAGTCATTACGATTTTGTCGCCGGGCGCCGATCCTCATACGTTTGAATTGACACCGCAGGCGGTTAAAGCGCTTGAGGGCATTCCAATCATCTTTATGGTTGGCCATGGATTGGACGACTGGGTAAGATCGGTAGCTCAGAGCTTGTCAAAGGCTCAGATGCGAACAGTGGATCAGGGAATTGAATTGATGGAATCAGGAGGTAAAGACCCGCACTATTGGTTGTCGATTACTAATGGGAAATTGATTGCAAAAAATATAGCACAGGCGTTGAGTGAAACGAATCCGTCAAAGCGCTCAGAATATCAGGCGAATCTGGACGCTTATCTAAAGCAATTAGATGAGGCCGAGCAAAGTATTAAAAATACGCTTTCCGGCCTTGCCGAAAGACGGATGATCACATTTCACGACGGCTGGCGTTATTTTGCGCGAGACTATGGTTTGAAAGTAATCGGTTCAATTGAGTCTGGAAATGGCAAAGAACCGACGCCGCGGCGCTTAGTAAATTTGGCGGAAATTATTTCCCGTGAAAAGATTAAAGTTTTATTTTCGGAGACAACCGTGCCCCAAGCAAAAGCGCAAGGTATGGTTGATGATTTTCACCTTCGCTTGTATCAACTTGATCCTTTAGGCAGAAAAGATCAAAGCTATATTGAATTAATGAAAGCCAATGCGCGCATCGTACAGGAGGCTTTAGGCAGTGGACCAGAAAATAATAAAAGTTGAGCATCTTTCGGTACATTACAATGGAAGAACCATTTTAAACGACCTCAACTTCTCTATTAAGAAAGGTGAAATTGTTGCGGTTGTTGGGCCCAATGGCTCCGGAAAAACGACGCTGATTCACGCTATCCTTGGCTTGATTCCTTATCGCGGAAATATTTTGGTTGATCAGGAACCAGTCCAAAAAGTATTCGGGCGAATTGGTTATGTGCCTCAAAGGTTTGTTTTTGACCGCACCGTTCCGATGACCGTGGGCGAATTTTTGAAGCTCGCCTTTAAAAAAATAAATCAGCGCCAACTAAGGCGCGTCCTTCTGGAAGTTGATATGATCGCTCATGAAGAAGCTTCCATTGGAACTTTATCAGGAGGCCAGCTTCAGCGCGTTTTAATCGCTCGAGCTCTTTTGAGTAATCCCACACTTTTGCTTTTGGATGAGGCGATGAGTGAAATTGACATTGCCGGCGAAAAAAGTTTTTATGACATCATTAAACATTTAAACCGAATCCATCAGACAACTGTTGTCATGGTTTCCCATGAAATTAATATGGTCTATAAATTCGCCGATCAGATTATTTGCCTGAACCACGATATTATTTGTTATGGAAAACCAAAGGATGCGATTACCAAAGAAGTGCTTGAGAAACTTTATGGCCAAGAAGTGAAATTTCAGGAGCATCAACATTGAAAAGCAGGGGTCAGGTATTAGGTGTTAGGTTTCAGAAATTGGTTGTTGCAATTAACACTGACACCCGATCCCTGAAACCTGATAACCAAATTTCGCCATGTTAGAACTCTTTCATTATCCGTTCATGCAGCGCGCATTCTTCGGGGGCGTTTTTTTGTCCGCTTTATTGGCTTATCTTGGAGTTTTTGTGGTGATGCGTCGAATGGCGTTTTTTAGCGACGGCATCGCCCATGCTTCACTCGCAGGAGTAGCCGCAGGCGTGCTCTTGAGTTTTAATCCGCTGGTGACAGCTTTAATCGCAAGTCTGATTTTTGCTGCGCTTATTTTTTTTTTAGAAAAGAAAACAAATCTCTCTTCTGATACGGCCATCGGCCTTATTTTTACTTCCGGGATGGCCCTGGGCGTTCTTTTGATCAGCCTGAAAAGCGGCTATCAGCCGGAATTGATCGGGTTTTTGTTCGGGAACATCCTCACGATTCAACATTCGGATTTAATCATTATGGTTGCTTTGAGCGTTGCCATCGGCGGGTTTTTAATCGCGATGAGGCGTCAAATTACTTTGCTGGCTCTCGATCGGGAAATGGCCCACCTTTCTGGGATTAATGCGGATTTATTTCAGTTGCTCATGCATATGATTCTTGCGGTATCCGTGGTACTCGGTATTAAAATGCTTGGAATTATTTTAGTGAGCGCACTTTTAATTATTCCCGTTTCCATTGCTAAATTAACAAGCCGTTCCTTCCGCGCGCTTGTTTTTTGGAGCATTGTTGTTTCCGAGATCATTGTCCTCGCAGGGCTTTTGGTTTCCTATTTTCTTGATTTGCCGGCTGGGGCCACAATCGTATTGACGGGAACCGCCGTTTTTTTTATCGTTTTTATTTTTAAGAGGGCGTTCCAGACGTGAGGCGGTTGGTTGTTTTTGGTTTTTTAGTTTTTTTGATCGGTGTTTTCAATGTTAATCATATTCATGCAAACGCATCACTTGAAATAGGGTCATCCGATATGAATGGTTTGGAAGAAAAACTTACAGAGAATGCAAAGCTTGGCATCCGATCCGTCGAGTTTCCCAAAGGGCTTGATTGGTTCAATGTTTCCGCGCCGCTTCAGATGGAGCGCCTCAAAGGAAAGGTCGTGCTTCTTGATTTTTGGACGTTCTGCTGCATTAATTGCATGCATGTACTTCCTGAGCTTGCACGGCTTGAGGAGAAATATGCCAAAGAATTAGCGGTGGTAGGTGTTCATTCGGCAAAGTTTGCCAATGAACGGGACTCCGAAAATATCCGCCAAAGTATTCTGCGTTATGAAGTGCATCATCCTGTCGTGAACGATCCCGCTCTTACACTTTGGCAGGCTTATGGCGTAAGCTCTTGGCCGACCCTTGTTTTAATTAATCCAAAAGGGCATGTGGTTTTAATGGTTTCCGGCGAAGGTCATTATGATTTGCTCGATCGCGCTGTCGGAACTTTAGTGCAGCAGGCAGAATCAGAAGGTGCGCCGAATCGAAATCCGATCGAAGTAGCCCTTGAAGAAAAAGGTCATGTGGAAAGCGATCTAAAATTCCCGGGGAAGATCTTCGTGGATCAAAAAGGCCTTATTATTTCCGATTCCAACCATAACAGGATTATTATTCTTGATCATTCAGGAGCTGTTCTGGAAACAATCGGAAGCGGCATTCAAGGCGCCTCCGACGGAAATTTTTCCCAAGCTGAATTTCATCACCCACAAGGTGTTTTTCGCGAAGGAGATTTCATTTATGTCGCTGATACGGAAAATCATCTGATTCGTGAAATCAATCTTAAGGAAAAGGCAGTCAAAACTATTGCTGGCACAGGTGTTCAAGGCAGCTATTTATCCGCCAAACCGAACGGCGGATCCGCCGTTCTGCTGGGCGGACATGGGAAGGCGGTTGCGCTTAAGACGCCGCTTAATTCGCCGTGGGATTTGGTTAAAATTGATAATAAGCTTTATATCGCGATGGCGGGTGCACATCAAATTTGGTCGCTTGATTTAAAATCAGGGGAACTTGATCTTTTTGCGGGAAGCGGCCGCGAGGGTATTATTGATGGGGGAGCCACCTCAAGTGCTTTGGCTCAACCGAGCGGAATTACTTTCGACGGCAAACACACGCTTTATTTTGCCGACAGCGAAGTCAGCGCTGTCCGAAGCGTTGATCTTGAGTCGCGCGAAGTAAAAACGCTTATCGGGCATGGGCTTTTTGATTTTGGAGACAAAGACGGCGCGTGGCCGCAAGCGCTTCTTCAGCATCCTCTTGGGGTAAATTATGCTGATGGCAAAGTCTATGTGGCAGATACCTACAATGACAAAATCAAGGTCATTGATTTGAATGCCAAAACCATACGCACGCTTGCCGGTTCCGGGAAACCCGACATTTTATATGAACCCGGAGGCTTAAACGCATTTGGTGGAAAGCTTTTTATTGCGGACACAAACCATCATGCCGTTCGAAGTTTTGATTTGGCTTCGGGAAAACTCGCTGCGTTTGAAATTAAGAAAGGTTCAGAATCTAAAACGCAGAAGCTGAATCCATTTTTACAAACCACAGAATACCCTTCTCAAACTTTATCAGGGAATGCCCAAATTTCGGTGAATGTTCTTCTGCCTAGAAATCACGAGTTTACACAAGAAGAAGCCGTTGATTTCAAAATTCGATTTGTCGAAGGAACCAAAATTATCAATTTGAAAGAAGGGCGGTTCACCCAACCGAGCAGGGAATTGCCCATCGTGTTTAACTTAAATCAAAAACCGGGGAGCAGTTCGATATTGGAAATTGATCTTGAGGTCCCGTATTGCACGACGGTAAATCCAAAACTTTGTAAGTTTAAGTCTCTCAAACTGATTCAACCGATTTCATGGGCACAAGGGGGCAAGCCAAAACTTGAACTTAATCCCAAGATTGAATAACCAACATTTCGTTATTCGGATTTTTCAAATTTAGCCGAAACACTATACATGGCATTTCCACCGCAGGAAGAACATATTCCAAAGAAACAAACCACCCTCGAGGTTGCCGAAGAGGCGCGCGAGAAAGAATGGAAACATCCAAGTTTTATCGGTGAGCTTTTCCTCGGAAATTTCCGCTGGGATTTAATTTTCCCCTACCCTGAGCAAAGTGAAGCCGATCGTAAAATTGGCGATGATATTTGTCGAAAGGTAGCCGATTTTCTTAAGGCCAATTTAGATCCGGATGAAGTCGACCGGACCGGCATCATTCCAGAAAAAGTTTTAGATGGGCTGGCGCAGCTTGGTTGTTTCGGAATGAAAATCCCTTCTGAATACGGAGGCCTTCATCTTTCGCAGGTCAATTACAATCGTGTCATTCATCTCGTGGCAAGCTACTGCGCTTCAACGGCCGTATGGCTTTCGGCCCATCAATCCATCGGGGTTCCGCAGCCTCTTATACTTTTTGGAACCGAGGAGCAAAAGAGAAAATACCTCCCCCGTTTTGCTAAGGGGGAAGTTTCCGCTTTTGCGCTGACCGAGCCTGATGTAGGAAGCGACCCCGCCAATATGACAACCGTCGCAGTGCCCACCGAAGACGGTAATCATTATATTTTGAGCGGTGAAAAACTTTGGTGCACCAATGGCCCTGCTGCAGACGTCATTGTCGTCATGGCTCAAACGCCTGCTAAGATTGTGAAAGGCCGTGAGAAAAAACAAATTACCGCTTTCATTGTGGAAACCACTTGGCCCGGAATCGAAACGGTGCATCGATGTCGTTTTATGGGGCTTAATGGAATTCAAAATGGCCTGCTTCGCTTTAAAAATGTCAAAGTCCCAAAAGAAAATATTCTGCTTGGCTTGGGGCAAGGTCTGAGATTGGCCTTGATTACCTTAAATACAGGCCGCCTCACAATGCCTGCCGCCGTAACAGCAGGGGTGAAATGGTGCCTTGCGGTAACGCGCAAATGGGCCAACAAGCGCGTTCAATGGGGCAAACCTATCGGACAACATGAAGCCATTGCCGCAAAAATTGCTCAGATGACTTCCACAACTTTTGCGATGGAAAGCGTCGCACGGCTTTCCGCCGCCTTTGCGGATTCAAAAAAGGTTGACATTCGGCTTGAAGCGGCCGCATCAAAATTATTTTGCACGGAAGCCAGTTGGCGAATTGTAGATGCCACGGTTCAAATACGGGGCGGTCGGGGTTATGAAACATCCGATTCATTGAAAGCGCGCGGAGAGGAAGGGATTGCTGCGGAACGCATGATGCGGGATTCGCGGATTAATACCATCATCGAAGGCACAAGCCAAATCATGCGTCTCTTTATCGCCCGCGAAGCGCTTGATCCTCATGCGCGGCGCATACTTCCTTTGTTAAGCCCCGAAGTCAGTATTTTCGAAAAATTGAAACTTGT
>MHFM01000063.1:0-10683 GCA_001804205.1 Omnitrophica bacterium RIFCSPLOWO2_01_FULL_45_10b | reverse complement strand
CGAAGCAGTGGCTTTTTTTGCCAAGACCGAAAAGCGCTTCTCAAGTGCCGCCAAAACTTTCGCGCCATGTTTCCTTTGTCCATAAAATGAGCCATCAACTCGCAAGAAATTTGTTTCTTGCGATGATGCTCCACCAGCAAGGCCTTGAAAAGAAGCAGCGGCTTCTTGGCCGTTTCGTAAATATCGGCACGGATTTGTTTGCCATGGCGGCAAGTTGTTCGCACGCAGCTCTCCTTGTCTCCAAAAATCCTGCGGATCAGACGTCCGTTGATTTGGCTGATTTATTTTGTTTGGATGCTGCCAAGCGAGTCCACGGGCATTTTCGAACACTCTTCAAAAATTATGATCCCTACGCTTATAAAATCGCCCAAAAAGCTTTGGAAGGCAAGTATGCATGGCTTGAAGAAGGAATTATCCCACCACCTGCTTGAAAAGAAGCGCGCTTCACACTTCTTTGGCCGGCGCACTTCTTTAATCTTGGAGAGATTCCGCCGCTTCTAAGCGGCGGACAAGCAGGTGTGGGATTATCCCCCCTCTTAATTTTTTCATTTCCTGCTTGTTCATATACTCATTGATTTTAAATGGCATTCGTCTTAAACTAAAATTCTTATGTTATCGTCACCCCTTGCTCTCGTCGGGATTTTTATAAGCGGCCTTGCGCTCAATCTTACCCCTTGTGTTTATCCAATGCTTTCGGTAACCATTGCTCTTTTCTCGCATGAAACCGGCCGCGGGGAGAAACATTTAGGGGCTGCGTTTGGCAAAGCTCTTCTCTACGTTGCCGGGATGGCTTCGACTTATAGTGCGCTGGGTGTTTCAGCGGCGTTAACAGGAGGATTTTTCGGCGCGGCAGTTCAGAATCAATGGGTGCTTTTGGCTTTAGCGCTTCTCATGTTTGCATTGGCCTTGAGCATGTTCGGGCTTTATGAAATCCAAGCCCCTTCTTTTCTTCTTAATTGGATTGGCAGCAAGCGGCGGGTTGGATTCATCGGAATTTTCCTTTCAGGGCTATTTGTAGGCGTATTTGCCGCTCCGTGTATCGGCCCTCCCATTGTGGCTCTTCTGACATTTGTGGGGCAGACGGCCAATCCAACAACCGGATTTCTTGTTTTCTTTGTTCTGGCCCTAGGTCTTGGGTTTCCCTATTTGATTTTGGGTACATTTTCCGGCCTTTTAACAAAACTTCCGAAATCGGGAGAATGGCTGCTTTGGGTCAAAAAAGTGTTTGGTGTCGTGCTTCTTGGCCTTTCGCTTTTTTATCTTGCCCTTTCGCTTTATCATGATTTTCTCCGGTTTGTCCTTCCGGTTGCTTTCGCGGCAGGGGGCGCTTATCTGGGCTTTTTTGACAAAACCGGGAATAAGAGTATTTCGTTTCAGAATGCTAAGCGCTTAGCCGGTGGCTTTGCGATTGCCGCAAGTATTTTTTTACTTTTGGCAAAACCTACCGCAAAAGTGGTGTGGGAAGAGTATGCTCCGCAGAAAATTACTTCTGCCAAGGAAGCAGGCAAGCCTGTTGTGATTGATTTTTTTGCGGATTGGTGCCTTCCATGCCATGAGTTGGATAGTTACACGTATTCAAATTCGGAAGTCATTCAGGCGCTCGAACCTTTTGTTCGGCTCAAAGTTGATGTTACGAATCCCAACACACCTGAGGCGATGGAACCGATTGAGCGATTCGAAGTCCTCGGAGTCCCGACGATTTTGTTTTTGAATCCAAAAGGAAAAGAAGTTCCAAATTCACGCATTACGGGTTATGTGCCGCCGGCAGAATTTTTAGAAAGCCTCAAGCCGGTTCAGGCCACATTTCAAGGAGAGAAAGAATAATTTATGACGCAGCCTCAGGAAGTTGAACGTTTGATTCAACGCGCGATTCCGGATGCTGAAGTTCATGTGGACGACATGACCGGAACGGGAGATCATTTCGAAATTCTTGTGGCCTCATCAGTTTTTCGTGGGAAAATGTTAATTGATCAGCACCGAATCGTTCAAAAGGCGCTTCAAGCAGCATTTGATGACGGCCGCATTCATGCCGTTCAAATCAAAACGCGCCTTCCAAACGAAGGCAAGGCCAACCATTCTCAAACAGACGATTTTCATGTCATCGGTTGAACCGGTGTCGGGAAGCAGGAGAAAAGGAGAGCATTATGTCGGAAGATATTCTGAGTCAAATTCAAGCGGACGTTCAGTCTAATAAAATTTTGATTTACATGAAAGGCACACCTCAAGCGCCGCAATGTGGTTTTTCTTCAGCCACAGTCCAACTGTTTAAAAGTTTTGGAGTTCCTTTTGCCACTCGTGACGTGATCGCCAATGCCGAGCTCCGCGCAAAGGTTCCCGAACTTTCGAACTGGCCGACCTTTCCTCAAGTGTTCATTAATGGAAAATTAATCGGCGGTTGTGATATTGTCCATGAAATGCATGAAAGAGGGGAACTGGAGCCGCTCATCAGAGAAGCTTTAAAATCCTAGTTTTGTAAGATGGTTTAAATCCGGAGGGTATAAAATGGATCAAGGAAAAGTTTCGGTCCAAGCTTTGGCATTGGCAGGAAGTTTTTTAGTAGCTTTAAGTTTTTTCATCGCGGGGATATTAAATTTAATTGTTCCTACCTACGGTCTTCACTTTCTTTGGTTTGCCAGCTCCGTTTTTCCGGGTTATCATGCAGAGCCGCATTTGATTTCGGTTTTGACCGGCACAGCTTATGCGGCTGCGGATGGTTTTATCATGGGGGGTTTGCTGGCTTTGTTCTATAATCTTTTTTGCTCGATTGAAAAACACCGTTAAGAAGCGGAGTTCTTGGATTTGCCAAAATGAACACGCGGTTCCTCGCCGCGTTTTAAACGCTTGATGTTAGCCGTGTGGTTGTAAATGAGCAAAGCAGCCAGCGCTAAGCTGATGGCAAAGATTAACGGGAATGAACTCATCGATGAATAGAAAATGAGAAGCAGAATAGGGAAACTTGCAGCAGCCACAATCGAAGCAAGTGAAACATACCGCCAGATGAGAAAACACACTCCCCAAATCAGAAATGCCGCAAGCGTGGCAAATGGCAAAATTCCGAGCAGAGCTCCGGCCGATGTTGCAATTCCTTTTCCTCCTTTTAACCCAAGCCACGGTGTCCATGAATGCCCTGCAATGGCGGCTACTCCAAAGAGAAGTTGGCAGAGGTTCAAGCTTAATTCGGGAAATGCTCCGGAAATGGGGGTAAGAATGGCCGTTACGATCCAGCCTTTGAAAATGTCTATGGCAAGAACGGTAAATCCCCATTTTTTTCCGACGACTCGAAATACATTGGTGGCACCAACATTTCCGCTTCCGTGTTCGCGAATATCAATTCCGCGGACGCGCTTTGCAATCAAATAAGCGGTAGGGGTAGAGCCAATCAAATAAGCAATAATAAGCCAAACGAGATTTTGAATGAGATTCATGGAGCTTCATCATATCAATTTAGCTTTAAAATGCAAGCAGAACACGCATGAAAACGAGAAGTGAAATTTCAGGAGCTTGGGAAACCCGCGGCTTTTCCTGTGATCTTTGGACAGACCCGCCCGCCCAAAAGTGGGAAAATTATCGGCACGAAGTTGACGAATTGATTTATATTTTGGAAGGGATACTGGAACTTGAAGTTTCAGGAAAGAAAAAAACATTGAAGCAGGGCGATGAAGCTTTTATTCCCGCTAAAGCCAATCATTCGGTTCGCAATGTCGGCGGCACCGAAGCGAAATGGCTGTATGGGTATAAGAATAGATGAGCAAACAAAACCTATGTTCCGTTGGTTGGTACAGATCATGATTACATCGATGCTCTTTTTTCCAACGCGGGAATTTTCAGCCAAGCCATCCGATTTTGGTCTTAGCAGCCAAGACGTCTGGCTTCAAACAAGCGATGGCGTGAAACTTCACGGTTGGTTTTTTGAGGCGCCCGAGTCGAAGGCATGCCTTCTTTTCTTTCATGGAAATGCAGATAATATTTCAAGCCGCCTTCCTAAAGCAAAGGCGTGGATTGACCGCGGCGTTTCTGTTTTTTTGCTCGATTACCGGGGCTATGGGAAGAGCAAAGGGGATATTAAAGAGGGAGACGATTTAATTAAGGATGCCGACGCAGCTTTGAAATGGCTCAAAGAAACAAAGGCATATTCTGCCTCGCAATTGACCCTTTACGGCGAATCGATCGGAGCTGTTCCAGCCATTGAGCTTAGCAATAAGGAAAAGTTTAAAGCCATTATTTTAGAAGCGCCTTTTACTTCTCTTAAAGAATTGGCCAAACATCATTACGGCATGGCGCCCGATTTTATGCTCAAAGATTTTCTGATGGATAACGAAGCTAAAATTTCCAAGGTTAAAAGCCCTGTTTTTGTCCTGCATGGCGCTGAAGATGAAATTGTTCCCTTTGCAATGGGCAAGCGTTTGTTTGAAAAAGCACCCGAGCCGAAGGAATTTCTAGAGATTCGCGGCGCACGCCATAATGATATTTCCGTGGTGGGCGGAAGTGATTTTTTTGACAAGCCCTTTCAGTTTGCAACCCGCACTTAAATTTTAAGCCACTTCCTTACTATTTCACATAAAGTTATTCCCTTCTTTGTTAGCTTTCTAAAATGAATTAAGATGTGGCGAAATTCAATGGCGCTTTCGAAGTCCCCGCCTTCAAAATAAGGAAATCTCATGTTATATTTTAAGGTGGTGTCTATGCAAATGAATCAAGTAAATGGCCGAAAAGTAGCGCTTTTTATTGACGACGACCCTAGCTTTTTGAAGGTGATGGAAAAAGCAGTCCAGCATCCGCGCTTTTTCATCCGAACCTATCAGGTGTCGAGCGGCTATAAAGTGATTGATGAAATCATTAAGATAAAACCAGACGTTTTGTTTATAGATTTTTGTTCTACTGGTACAAGCAATAGCCAAATCCTCTTCATTTTGAGGGCAGTTCAAGGGCTTGCTCAGCTTAAAATTTATTTAGTTACCGGCTATTCCAAGGATGACATCAAGCAATTTTTGAGCGGTTTCGATTTAGAACATGTGCTGGTAAAAGATGAATCGTTAAAGATAAAAATCCTAAGCGTTTTAGACAAAATCGCAAACGCTGCTTAAATCCGAAAGCCGTTTCGATATTTTGAATTGATTCTTGCCGAATTACCCCCTAAACTACTATCTATTATGAAATACCGCTGCAGTCATTGCCACCATACTTTTGAGCTCGCGAATCACGAGTTCCAACGTTGCCCTAATTGTTTTTGGACCACTTCTCTTGTGCCGGAAGGAAGTCCAGACGATGAGCAAAATCCGGCTCCAGAAATTCCGTCACAAACAGTCAAGCAATCCAGCGGCGAATTTCCTTTGCCCAAAGGCGTCGTCATACCCTTTTTGGTTGTTGTTTCGATCGGGGTTTTGTCTTTTATTTACTTCAAATCCGGCAAGCCGGTTCCCAAAATTCAATTTTTGTTGCCCGCTTGGAACGCCATTGTCCCAAAAATGTTAAAACCAAAAGATCATGCGGCCGTTTCCAAACCTAAGACACTTGAAGATATCAAATCTCTTTTGACGGACAAAGACCGCGCTGAACTCACTCAACCGCTTCAACTCACCATTCCACGCCCACTCGACGAAGATGAAGAGGCAATTTTGAAAAAACAAGTTTCATCACCTGCACAACTTGTTCAGAAACCAAAGCTTTCGGCGTGGAAAAAGAAAGATTTTGAAGCCATGCTTGAGAATGATCAGAAGAAACGGAAAATTTATATGGGCTGGGCTTATAACCGTAGCCTCGTTAAAACCTTTGACGACAATTATCCTAAGGCAATGGAAGCTTTCGAACATGGCGATTATATTTTAGCGCGCGATTTGTTTTTTAAATCGCTTTCTTTTCCGGTATATCGAAATGAAGTTCAATTTCATCGCGCGGTGGCTTTGGTTATCTTGCGGCCCTATGTTAATGATGTCATCGCGAAAATCGCAACCCTCAATCAATACCTCTTGTCTCAAAGTTTGCTGATCGACGTCCGCAGCCTCTCCCAATCTTATGAAGGGCTTTTTGCCGTTTTGGAATTGCATGAGTGGGAGCGGGCGTTTCAAATCATCGGAGAACTTAAGAAGCAGATTGACGCACTTGAAAACCGCCCACAAGGCGCAGAAGTTGTGTACCCCCCTTCATTTAACGCGCTGGACGCCGAGCTTCAAGGGGCCATTCGTTCTGAAGCTTCACCAAAACCGGAAGGAGCGGTGGATTTAAAAGCCCTTAAGATTGATCTCGAGCTTAAAGAGAAGGCGGTGCATCAGAATACAACCGAAGAGCTTCTTAAAATTCAAAAACAATGCGAAGAAATTTCCCGCCTCCTTGTGGAAGGAAATTTAGAACAAGCACTTGACCGCTTGAGAGATATAGAATATCCTGCAGAGGTTGCCGATCAAGCCAGGAAGAAAATCGCCTTCATTGAAAAAGCTTTTGCACTCGAGCAATCAAAAAAGAAGTAACTTCATCAGCCAAAAGGGGGAATCCGATGGCAGAAAATAATCCTGAAAATCTTGGAACTACAGACACTGGAATCAAGGCCAATATTGCGGGTTTGCTTGCCTACCTTTTGGGGTTTGTCAGCGGCCTTGTTTTTCTTCTCATTGAGAAAAACAATAAATTCGTCCGGTTTCATGCCATGCAGTCCATCATTGTTTTTTGCGCTCTTTTTCTTTTGCGCTATATTTTACTGCCTGTCCCGTTTTTAGGGTTGGTGGCGAACGGTGTTTTGTCGGTTGTCGGCATTGCACTTTGGGTGGTGTTGATGGTGAAAGCTTATCAGGGTGAGAAATTTAAACTGCCTTGGATCGGTGATATTGCCGAGAAAAGCTCTTAGCGCTCTAATTCTTCGCGCATTAAATTCCAAACTTTCGTCTTCAGTTCTTCGTGTTGGTCTTCACGGTAACCACTCACCTCAATTTCAGGGAGCACGGTAAGCGATCCTTTTACGGTTGTTTCTATTGTAGCTCTGCCTTTTGACATTACTTTGCCGGTGCCGCAGATCGCAATGGGAATAATCGGTTTTTTGGTGCGAATCGCAAGTTTAAAGGCACCATTTTTGAATTCGCCAAGCTTTCCGCTTCGGCTTCTGGTCCCTTCCGGGAAAATGAGTACCGAAACACCTTTTTCAAGGCACTCCTGAGCCTCTTGGAAACTGTCCCGGATACTTCCGTGCTCTCCTCGTTTAAGTGGGATATAATTTAAAAGTGACATGGACCAACCAAAGAATGGAATTTTAAAAAGACTCGCTTTGGCCAGCCATTTAAAATGCCTGCCAAGGCAATAAAGGCAGACAATATCAGCAAGGCTTGTATGATTGGCCACCAAAACGTAGGCTTTGTTTTTTTTGATGTGATGCTGGCCTGAAATTTTTATCTGCCAAAATGGATTAAGCCGTACGATAGATTGGCCCCAAAAATTTGCAATCCGATACGAAATTCGTTCTTTGCGGTCGAAAGGTTTAAAGACAGCAAGAAGCAAAAATACGAGGAGCGTATCCAAACCGATAAACGCCCAGACGAATACGGCAAGGACAGTATGGAAAGCTTGAGTTAAGGTGTTTTTCATTGAACGTATTCTACTATAATTAAAGTGCCTGAGACGAGCAAATAAAACATGTTATAAGGTTTCGAGCAGAGTAAGGTTATATTGCCGTTTAAAAATTAAGAGAAGGAGACTATAATATCGTTATGCAATTTGATTTATTTGACGGAACACAGAATAAAATTTTAGACGTCAAGACGTACGCTGAATTTAAACAAGCTTTGGCGCAGTCAAATTGTGCGAAATGCGCTCTTTCCGATTCCCGCCGGCATATTGTCGTCGATCGAGGAAATCCGAATGCAAAAGTTCTCATGATCGGGGAAGCGCCGGGTGAAAATGAAGATCTTCAAGGGCAAGCGTTTGTGGGCCGTGCCGGGCAACTTTTGGATCAACTGATGAACGATATCGGTTTTGATACGAACCGAGATAGTTTAATTATCAATGTGGTGAAATGCCGCCCGCCCGAGAATCGCGCTCCCAAACAAGAAGAAGTCAATGCCTGCCGTCCATTCTTGCAAAAACAATTGGCTCTTACGAAACCAAAAATTATACTTTTGCTAGGAGCCGTGGCCCTGAAGCATATGATTGTGGATAAGAAAGAATTTTCAATGCGCGAGGAAGCAGGAAATTTTTTTGACCACCCCGAATTTCCCGGCGTGAAATTAATGGTGTTGTATCATCCGGCTTTTATTCTTCGCGATCCCCGTAAAAAACCCGTTATGATAGAACATTTAAAACGTTTCAAGGCATACTTAGACCAAATTGAGCGCACTTGAAGTACCGTCATTGCGAGACAGAGTTTCAAGCGAAGTCGAAGCAATCTCAAGGTTTGGAGATTGCTTCGTCACTGCGTTCCTCGCAATGACGGAAATAATACCACTTAGTAACGCCCCATCGAAGGATCAATTTCTTCCGCCCAGGCATCAATTCCACCCATAAGGCTTTTTACGTTTTTGAAACCTTTTTGCTGGAGCCATAACGCAGCTTGCATGCTCCGCATTCCGTGGTGGCAATAAAGAACAATCGAGTCTTCAGGATTTAATTCTCCGAGACGATTCGGCAGTTCAGGCAAAGAGATAAGCTTCGCTTCTTTTAAACGGCAGATGGCATGCTCATTTGGCTGCCGGACGTCAATCACGGTTATTTTATCGCCGTGGTCCAATTTGGTTTTTAGTTCTTGAGGCGTTATTTCCATAAGGTAACCCTCTGCCAGCTTCAATTGAACTTGAGTCTTCAATTCGATGAAGCTGGTGAGGGTGAGAGGTCAGGGGGTTTCCCCCGACCTCTCAGTATATTAACACTTTCAGCTTTCATCAAGCCCTGTGTCAGTGGGCAAATCTCCTTGACTGGGCGGCATGGGCTGTTAAAATAACCCCTTAGCGCAATTATAATAAAGCAATCCCACAGTTAAGGTTAGGAGTTCCTGCTTATGAAAATCTATGAGAATATCACACAAACCATTGGAAATACACCTCTTGTCCGCCTGAAACGTGTATCGCAAGGTATTGATGCGGATATCGTCGGAAAACTTGAGTTTTTCAATCCGCTTTCAAGCGTTAAAGACCGAATCGGCGTTAGCATGATTGAAGATGCCGAGAGGAAGAAATTAATTAATAAAGACTCTGTGATTATCGAGCCGACAAGCGGGAATACCGGCATCGCGCTTGCTTTTGTTTGTGCGGCTAAGGGTTATCGTTTAATTCTCACTATGCCGGAGACAATGAGCTTGGAACGCCGCATGCTTCTCAGGCTTTTGGGGGCTGATGTGGTGTTAACGCCGGGTTCGGAAGGAATGAAAGGAGCGATTCGAAAAGCGGAAGAATTGCTGGCGGCAAATAAAAATGCGTTTATGCCTCAGCAATTTAAAAACCCCGCTAATCCCGAGATTCATCGCACGACTACGGCGGAGGAAATTTGGCGCGATACGGACGGCAAAGCCGATATTTTAATTTCGGGCATCGGCACCGGCGGCACCATTACCGGTGTTGGCGAAGTGATTAAGTCCAAAAAACCTTCTTTCAAATGCATTGCGGTTGAGCCGAAAGAGTCTCCCGTACTTTCCGGCGGCAAACCTGGGCCTCATAAAATTCAAGGAATCGGCGCCGGCTTTGTCCCAGATATTTTAAATACCAAGATCATCGATGAAATTATTCAAGTTTCAAGCGAGGAATCTTTCAAGATGGCGCGCCGTCTGGCCAAAGAAGAAGGCATCCTTGCTGGAATTTCCTCAGGTGCCGCGGTCCATGCGGCCCTTGAAGTAGCCAGACGCCCTGAAAATAAGAAAAAGCTGATCGTGGTTATTCTGCCGAGCGCCGGCGAGCGATATTTGAGCACGGCGTTAACTGAAGAAGTCCGCGAGGTCGCAACACAACACGCTTAACCAACTTACGGCATCCCACCATCCCCTTATGAAACGCGCCGTTTTATTGGTGGGCCACGGAAGCAAATTAGCGGGTTCTAATGAGGCGATGGATCAAGTGATCGCCCGGCTTCGTCAGCAAGATTCAGCCACGTTATTTCAAGCTGCTTTCCTAGAACTTCAATCACCCAGTATTCCGGAAGGAATTGATTTCTGCGTTAAAGAAGGCGCCCAGGAAGTTACCGTTGTGCCTTATTTCGTTCAAACCGGAAGGCATGTTGTCCAAGATATTCCGCGCCTTGTCTCTGAATCCCAAGCGCGCCATCCTCAAAAAGTAATCCATCTTGCGGAATATCTCGGTTTTGACGACCGAATCGTTGCTGTTGTGAACGATCGAATTAAAAACGCCCGCTAAAAATGATGAATCGAATCCTTCGCTCCTCGTTTGCAAAGGCGGTTTTAATCGGGGCGTTGAGTTCTGTTTTTTATTTGGCGCTCTTAAGTTTCTTTCCTATTTTCGAAATCCAAAAACTGAAAGTCCAAGACTCGTTTTTTGCCGTACGGCATCAATGGGCCCACCCTCCCGCGGTTTTGAATGATTTTGTTTTGGTCACCGTGGACGATGAATCCATCGAAAAAATTCAAGAGAAATGGCCTTTTCGAAGGTCGCTTTATGCGGAATTTATCGAAAAAATAACGCAGGCAAAACCGCGTCTCATTGCTTTTGATTTGGTTTTCTCAGGCAAAGGAGAACCTTTGGACGACCTTCTTCTTGTCGG
>MHFM01000062.1:34221-43578 GCA_001804205.1 Omnitrophica bacterium RIFCSPLOWO2_01_FULL_45_10b | reverse complement strand
CGGATTAAGTATAACATGCGGATTTTTCACCTGCTACCCGGCAGGGTTGAAAACTCCCACCTTAAAATTAGGAGTTACGGAGGGCCGTTCCAGAAAAAGATCAATGGTTAACTTGAATAAAAAACTGAAAACTGAGGATGAGAAAACCGGCTGTGATTAAAAAAAGCGGTAAGCCGCTAAAGCCTTTCGGCGGATCAAACAAAGCCAAGCGTTCCTTCAGGCCGGTTAAAATCGGGAACATGCAGGCCGTAAAAAAAGACCAAAAAAGCCCCTTCCATAGAGAAGGGTTTTGCGGCAAGAACCATCCAGACCAGATCAAACTAATCCAAATGCTTGAAAACAGATAAAAATCGGGCGCTTCGACAAATGCTTTCGAAAAATAGGGCAGATATTTTGTCCTTTTTCCGAAAACGACAAACAAGGTGAGCAAAAGAAGCGGAAGCTCATAAAACGATATGGAAAAATGGGCGCAGAAAATTCGGAGGCCGCGAACAAACGGGAAAAGAGCAAAATAAAACATGGTTAAAAAATAAAATACTTTCAAGCTTTGCCTTGAGCTTGCACGATAAAGGAATGCTTGAGCTGAAGCGAGGCCGATCAAATAAGGAAGATGATCCGTCACAATTTTACCCTTTCTCTAAAGAAATAAAATACCGCCAACGCGCATGCCACAACCCAAAAAGGGCCGGGTAAAAATGCTTGAAAATTAGTGTTCCACTGACGGCTGGCTCCGAGAATAAAAATAAGGAACAAAAAAACACCCCAACTGCGGAGGCGTCTTGCAAATGACTTCTGCCCTAACGCTGTGCAGTGCGCCAGTAAAAAGGCGCTGATGAGGGTTAACGAAAAGGTGGGGCCCATTGTTTCGGTTGCTGGCTCCGGTAAAAACAAACGGCACACTAAAAAGATGAGTTCCAAAACAGAGGCAAGCACGATGAGTGCGAGTAATGTTCGAAGTGAGCGAAGCCAGAAATGTTTCACCAAGGAAAATAAAAGTTCAAAAACCAAAAGGGCAATGACAACCGATGCGCCGAATAAAATAGCGTGCCGGATATCGACTGGCGCATAAAAGAGCGGAAGGGCCGAAATGACGCCGATGGAAATCTCATCTAAATGATGCGCTTTCATGATTCCCTATTTGCGTTCTTCCGCTTCGGTAAGGTGCTCAAAAAAATGAGAGGGCTGCTTTTTTGCTTCTTTTTTCTGCCGTAATTGCGCAAAAACCGTAGCCGATTGCGAAAGAAGCAGAAAACTGATGAGAAAGGCAATGATCAACCCGCCAAAGGTTCGAAATCTCCAAAGTTCTTTCATCGTAATCCTTTTGATTGCGGACGGACAAATCGGTCGAGGAGCGGGTTAACGGCATTCATTAAGAGAACGGAAAAAACAACGGATTCCATCCAACTCATCCAAGAGAAAAAGGAAGCTGTTAAAACACCGGCAGTCGCGGCAAAAATGCATCGTCCGCGCTTTGTGATTGGTGTCGTTGCGCCGTCCGTGACCAAAAAGAAAGCGCAAAAGAAAACACTCCCATTCATAAAACCATAAATTGGCACATGTCCAATCAAATAAGAAGTGAGCGCAGCGGCCGTCAAATAAAAAAGGGGTGCCTGCCAGAAAATCCATTTGCGCAAAAGCAAAATAACACCGGCAATCAAAATGGAAAAAACACTCGGACCGGAGGGCAAATCCAATCGATTTTCAAAAAAAAGCTGGCTGATTGCGGCGGAAACCGTTTGAGAAAATGACGCCGTCTCCTGCGGGAAAAGCGCATGCAATGCAACATAGCCTGCAAGTGCCGGATGAAATAAGTTCTGCCCCAAACCCCCAAACATTTCTTTTCCGATCACAATCGCAATAAAAACTCCAACCACGGTCGCTTGCCATGATGCCGTTGGCGGCAACAGCAAACCAAGCAAAGCGCCTGTTAAAATGGCGCTTCCGTCTTTAAGTTTTTGTTTTTGTGCCGTTAAAACTCGAAACCCAAATTCAAAAGCGGCGGCGCATATCACTGTTAACGCCAAAACGCGGAGCGAGTTCCAACCAAAGGCGATGAAACTACTAATCCAAATTGGAAGAAGGGCTGCCGAGATGCCCCAGATCATTGTGCGGGAAGAAGAAATTCCTTTAAGATGCGGCCCAAGAACAAGGGGAAATAACTTTTCGCCTTTACCCTTCAGAAGAGAAGACATAGGCAGGCTTTGAATGTACTTCCTCTTTTACCAGTGTATTTTTTCCGCTTCGAATGACCGCTGCCAACGGAATTTTGGAAGGGCAAACATAAGTGCACGAACCGCATTCCGTGCACGAATTGAGATCGTATTCTTCAAGAAGTGCGATGTCATTTTTCCGAACGGCGCGAGCCAGTGTTTCGGGAATCAGTAATTCGGGACAGGCTTCGACACAACGGCCGCAACGAATGCAAGCTTCTTCCGCGCCGCTGTTGGCCAACTCGGAAGGAAGCGCTAAAATGCCCTGTACTTTTTTGGTGATGGGGACTTCCAGATGCTCAATCGCCTCCCCTGTCATGGGGCCTCCAAAAATGATCCTCTCAGGCTCGCGCATCAAGCCCTTACACGAACGAAGCAAATCCATTGGGCGCGTTCCAATTCTGGCCCAAAGATTTTTGGGCTCCACCACGCAAGGGCCGTCAACGGTAATCACGCGTTCATACAAAGGCTTCCTTAATGAAATAGCCTCATAAGCGGCGAACGCCGTCGCCACATTTTCAACCAAAATGCCGACGTTAAGCGAAGACTCTCCCGGTTTCAAATGCCGTCCAGCAAAAGTTTCAACCAAACATCGCTCCATTCCCTGCGGATAGCGTACCGGCAGCGTGGCCGTTTCTACGGTGGTGATTTTTAGATTGTAATTTTTGCTGTTTAAAATTTCGAGCGCTTCTAATTTATTTCGTTCAATTGCAATTACCGCACGTTTTGCGCCGGAAGCGATGCGAAGCAGTTCTGCTCCCTTTAACACCTCAACCGGATGCCTCAGCATCAACATATGGTCACAGGTTAAAAAAGGTTCCGATTCGCAACCGTTTAGAATAAGCGTATGAATGCCTTCAGACCGTGCTTGAATCAATCGGACATGGGTAGGATTTGCGCTTCCGCCTAAATCCACAAGACCGGCTTCCCGGATGATTTGAATTAATTGGCCGGGATCGGTAGGAATTTCAGAGCGAATATGAATAGACGGATCCAAACGGTCTGCTTCATCGGATTCAATCACAATGGAAGTTGGTGTTACTTCAGAAACGCGGCCGCTGGTACTGGAATGAAGGGGAACGGAATTCCAATGGCTTCCTTCCGCAACTTTGGTCCCGACGAAAACTGAATTGCCTTTCTCAACGCAAGGTTTGATTGCAGGCCCCGAATGTTGGTTTAAAAGAAGGGTAATAAAGCGGGCCGGTTCCGGTAAATAAATCTGAGGGCTTGAAAGGCTCCGGTATTTAAAATCAGGCAGGCGGATTCCTTTTTTAAGGGGTTTCATCCCGTTAGAGCTCCAAATATCGTTAAGTTTGACTTAAACGGTTGTTGCCCAATTTTAACTGCATGCATTGTAGAATAACTCCTTTAGGTTCCGAGCTCTAACGGGATCATATTCTAAGAATTGACCTCTTGATTCAAGCGACCGCTTGTGTAAGGCTCGAAAATAACGGTTTTGAATCCGAGAGAACGAATAAAGTCCGTAATCTCCGAACACAATGCGGCATCCATCAAACGTACAAATTCATCGCGGCCTAATTCCAAACGAGCTTTTGTACCAAAATGCCGCAAGCGAACAACTTTAAATCCCAGATCCTTCAAAAAATTTTCGCCGGTTTCCACTTGTTTTAATTGATCGATTGTAATTTCATGGCCGTAAGGCAGGCGGCTGGACAAACAAGGTTCCGCCGGCTTGTCCCAAACCGAAAGGCCGAGCGCGCGGGCTGCATTACGAACTTCGGCTTTTGTAAACCCTGCTTCCACAAGCGGACTTTTAATTCCATGCTCATTCCCCGCTTTAAGGCCCGGCCTGAAATCGCCGAGGTCGTCTGCATTTGTCCCATTGCAAATCACATTGAGGTTCCATTCCTTGGCCATTGGAATCAAACGATCGTATAATTCTGTTTTGCAAAAATAACATCGCTCTGTCGGATTGGCGCGGTAATGTTCATTTTCAAGTTCGTGGGTTTTAATGATGATGTGCTCTGCATCCAATTGATTGGCCAGTTGCTTTGCTGCTTCCAATTCACGCCCCGCAACTGATTCGCTTTGCGCCGTAACCGCTTTCACACACTCGCGGCCCAAAACATCGCGGGCTACTTTCAAAACAAAAGCGGAATCCACGCCTCCTGAAAAAGCGACGAGGACGCTTTGATAATTTTTGATGATTAATCTTAATCGGTCTAACTTAGAGAGGCTCTCCACACAATTTCTCCGATGGCACGGCAATCCATCCGCCGCCCAAAACACGATCACCCTCATAAAAAACGCATGCTTGTCCGGGCGTGATCGCCTCTTGAGGTTCATCAAAATTGATCAATACTTCATTTTCGGAACATCGCTCTAAAATCGCCCAAGCTTTTGTATGCCTCGATCGGATTTTAGCTTGAATACGCAATGACTTTGTACCGTTCAAATTCAAAAGCCAATTGATGCGCTCCACGCGGCACGACCGGTTTCCCACTTCTTTTTTGCTTCCAACGACAACGACATTTTCTGAGGGAATAATTTCGGTAACATAAAGAGCATGCTTAAACGGAATTCGAAGGCCTTTGCGTTGGCCGATCGTGTAATGGTAATAGCCGCGATGTTCGCCTAAAACATTTCCGTAACGGTCTCGAATGGGGCCCGGCGCATCCTCAAGCTTTTGTTCCCGCTTCAAAAAAGCTCCGTAATCGTTGCTTGGAATAAAACAAATTTCCTGTGAATCGGGTTTTTCGGCTACATTTAAATCAAGCTCGCGGGCCATTTGTCGAATCTCAGGTTTTGAATATTCACCGACCGGAAGATAAAAACGCTCCAAAATTTCCTGTGAAAGCGGAAACAGCACGTACGATTGGTCTTTGCCCGGATCTTTGCCTTCCTTAATAAAATAGCGGTTTGCAGATTCATCAAATCCCATCCTCGCATAATGGCCGGTTGCAATTGCATCATAGCCCAGAGCGCGGGCACGCTCCCAAAAAAGCGCTGTTTTAATGTGCTGATTGCACGCGATGCAAGGGTTCGGAGTTCGGCCTTCAAGGTATTCGCTTGAAAAATAATCCACCACGTGGGTTTTAAAAGCGCGCTCAAAGTTGAATACATAATGCGGGATTTCAAGTTTCCAGGCAACGCTTCGCGCATCTTCAACTCCGATGACACCGCAACAGGCCTTTGTATTTTTCTCGGCACATTCCCCGCTGGCCCAGGTGCGAATTGTGGCGCCGCCAACCTCAAAACCCTGCTGCTTGAGCAAATGGGCGGCCACTGAGCTGTCCACGCCTCCCGACATGGCAACAAGAATTTTTTTATGATTCGATCTCATAAAATTTACCTTTAACCGTCATTGCGAGGCAATGTGTCATTGAAGCCGAAGCAATCTGACATGAAATGTCATCCTGAGGCGAAGCCGAAGGATCTCGAGATTCTTCGCGGAGTTTACCCTCGAGCCTGTTAGATCCTTCACTTCGTTCAGGATGACAGGCGAAGGGCTCAGAATGACAGCAGGGATTGTTTCGCTTCGCTCGCAATAACGGGCATAGTTATTTTAGAATTCCTTCTACGTTAATTCGTTCTTCAAATATCGATTTCAAATTTCCGAACCGGCACCTATCTACGTCCAGCTCCGGAATATCGGGAAGCGTTCCCAAAACAGGAAGCCCGGTTAATTCATGGATGACGCGCGGATTGGTCAATTCCGCCAACGAGTAATTGACAAGCGGAGCCCGGTTAAAAATAACGCCCTTAATCAAAAACCCGCGGATCAACGCGGAATCGACTGTCAAAAGCGTATGGTTAATTGCTCCCAAGCTCACATGCGATACAATGATAATCGGAAGCGCCATTTCGCGAATGAGATTGGCCACCAAATAATTTTTCTTGATCGGAACTAAAATGCCTCCGATTCCTTCGACGATGACATAATCATAATGCTTTTGAAGCTCCAGAAAAGCCCTTCGAATAGCGCCAAGATCGGTTTCTTTCTGTTCGTAAACACTTGCGATGCTTGGGGCAACGGGATTTTTGAAACGCACGGGGCTTGTCAGCGGCGCGTACTCATTTTCGGCTGCCTCAAAAAGATAAACCGCATCCGAACTCACAAGATGATCATCTTCACTGCTGCATCCGGTCGCCACCGGTTTCATCACACCCACACGCATTCCGCGCGATTTAAGAACCAGAGCCAAACCGGCAGCGACAACTGTTTTCCCAACGCCCGTGTCGGTACCCGTTATGAAAATTCCTCTCGGCATCTTTAAGATTCGGTTACCTTTCGGATCGATGTGTAAACGGCTTGGAGCAAGCGCTTCAAATCTTTCATTTCAATCCCAAGCGGCGGCATTAAAACGATGACATTGCCAAGCGGTCGTATGATGACGCCCAGGCGCCTTGCTTCCTGAATCACGCGAATTCCAATTTTCTCGCCAAGCTCATAAGGCTTTTTTGTTTTGGAATCACGGACCAATTCGATTCCAACCATAAAGCCCGCTTGCCTGATATCGCCGACGTGTTTCAATTGATAAAAACTTTTTAAGTTTTCGCGCAAAAATTGAACTTTCGGCGCAAGTTTTTCAATCACACGGGCGCGTTCAAAAAACTCAAGATTGGCAACGGAAACAGCGCAAGCCAAAGGATTGGCTGTGTACGTATGGCCGTGGAAGAATGTTTTCAGTTCTTCATATCGACCGAGAAAAGCTTCATAAATTTCCTCGGTTGTCACGGTCGCGGCCAGTGGGAGATAGCCTGCGCTTAAGCCCTTGGCCAGACATAAAATATCAGGGGTAACGGATTCGTGGTCGCTTGCGAACATCCGGCCGGTCCTGCCGAATCCGGTTGCGACCTCATCAAAAATAAGGAGAATATTATACTGTTTCGTAAGCTCACGCGCACGTGAAATATAGCCTTTCGGCTGATGGATCATGCCGGCCGCCCCCTGCATCAAAGGCTCCATAATCAAAGCGCAGGTCTCCTGATGATGTTTCTGAAGAACAGCTTCGAGTTTGTTGGCACAAAAAGCGCTGTATTCTTCCTCGGTTCCTTCAAATTGATCCCGATAGCGATAGGGAGATGGTGCCGAAAAAGTTTCAAAAAGAAGCGGCCGGTAAAGATCATAAAAAAGTTCAATTCCCCCCACACTGACAGCACCAACGGTGTCTCCATGATAAGCATTTTTAAGGCAGATAAATTTGGTGCGTTTTCGCTCGCCTTTTTGCTGCCAATACTGATAAGCAATCTTAAGAGCTGCCTCTACTGATTCGGAACCGGAATCCGAATAGAAAACGCGCTTTAGGCCACGAGGTACGATTTCGATTAATTTTTTGGCCAGTTGAATGGCCGGAACATTGGAAAGGCCGAGAAAAGTGGAGTGGGCAATTTTTCTTAATTGATTCTTAACCGCTTGATCCAGTTCGCGAACTCGATGGCCGTGGACATTGCACCAAAGAGATGACACGCCATCAATATAACGCCTGCCTTTAAGATCTCGGAGATAACTTCCTTTGCCTGAGGCGATGATTAAAATGTCATCCTGAGCCCATTCAGCCATTTGGGTAAACGGATGCCAGATCCATTGTTTGTCCCACTGGGAAAGAAGCGCTGGATCAATCGAAGGAGATTTTTTTAGCCGTGGTTTTTGTGCTGAAAGGGGCATAGGGCGCTGTCCAAAAAGTGCTGTATTATAATCGTTCGCCTAGCAATTTGGAAGCGGCAAGAACCTACTTTTTACGCTTCTGGGGAACTGCTCGTTTGCGTCGCGAAGGGGTTGTTTTAGAGGCTGGCTTCCGTTCCGGTTTTGAACCGGCCGAGAAGAGGATAAAAGTCCCTGCGATAACAATAATTAATAAAAGCCATAGTGCTTTTTTTCTGTGAGCCGGGATTTGTTGGGGCGTCGATTGAAACGTTTGCGCATTATAAGCATTGCCGCGAAGAAGTTCGGGTGAGATGGAACGAAGCTGCTCCTCTGTCGTGCGGCAGCTTGCAAACAGACAAAGCGAAAACAAGACAAGCGCTAACACGCTCGGGTTTGCATGTTTCATATTGCCTCCCATCATTTAATCGGCATGAGAAAGTAATTGCTTAAATGCTTGAGTTAACCGATCAATTTCAATGCTTGAGTGATTGGCTGAAACCGTAATGCGAAGCCGTGCCTTTCCTTTCGGGACTGTTGGATATCGAACCGCCGGGATTAGGAAACCATGACCCAATAAAAACTCAGCCGCTTGAATTGTACGCTTCTCATCACCAAAAACAACGGGAATAATGGGCGATTCGCTCGGCAGAATCGGCGCACCTATTTTTTTTAGCTCTTCCCTTAATCTTTTGACATTGCTCCACAATTGCTCGCGCAATTTTGGCTCGTGTTCAATCAAATTCAATCCTTCAATGGCCGCGGCACAAATGGGAGCGGGAAGCGAAGTTTCAAAAATAAAAGTCCGGGCGTGATTAATCAAATAATCAACCAATTCGCTCTTTCCCGTTACAAAACCCCCGAAAGAACCGACCGATTTTGAAAGTGTGCCGATATGGACGTCGATTTCATTAAAAACTCCGAAATGTTCCGAAACGCCGCGCCCTGTTTTGCCGAAAACGCCCGTCCCGTGCGCTTCATCAATAACCAAATAGGCTCCGTAACGATTCTTAAGCGCAACCAATTCGGGAAGCGGCGCTAAGTCGCCGTCCATGCTAAATACAGAATCCGTCACAATAAATGTTTTCTTGCCTTCAGCCGCTTTTAATATTTTTTCAAGATAATCTAAATTCAAATGAGGGTAAACACGCACGGTTGCCCCGGCCAGATGTGCTGCATCAATCAGTGAAGCGTGGCACAATTTGTCTAAAATAATGAGATCTCCCGAACGGCTCAAAGCTGAAAGCGCGCCAAGATTGGCCAGATAACCGCTTGAAAAAACAAGGGCACGTTCTCTTCCAAAAAAACGGGCCAGTTTGGCTTCAAGCTCGGTGTGCCATTGGGTAGTGCCCGAAATCAAACGAGCACTTCCCGTCCCGACACCGCTTGTTTTAAGAACGCGCTCTGCCGCTTGAATTAACTTTGGATGTTGGCTTAAGCCGAGATAATCATTTCCGCAAAAAAGTGAAACGTGCTTGCCGTTTAATTCAGCGGTTGTGCCTTTAATATGTTCAAGCGTTCTGAGTTTCCGGTATAAATTTT
>MHFM01000062.1:28228-34197 GCA_001804205.1 Omnitrophica bacterium RIFCSPLOWO2_01_FULL_45_10b | reverse complement strand
GGGGGGAGGAAAAAGATGGGGGGCCGCAATATTTCGTTGAGTATTCTTACTCATTTCGAAATCACAATGGCCCCAAGCTGGCCGCCGAAGCCCATTGAAATCGAACATGTGGTATTAAGTTTTTTTGTTTTTGAAACACGCGGCGTATAGTCCAAATCGCATTCCGGATCCGGTTTCTCAAGATTGGCCGTGGGGGGGATAAATCCGTCACGCATCGCGATCAAACACGTGATAATCTCAACCACACCCGAGGCGCCGAGCATATGCCCCACGAGTGATTTCGTTGCGCTCATCGGAATTCCGTATGCGTCCTTCTGAAATGCCGCTTTGATTTGTCCTGTTTCATAAAGATCGCCCTGTTTTGTCGCTGTACCGTGAAGATTTAAATAATCAATGTCCTTCGGCGTGATTTCGGATCGTTTCAATACTTCCTTTAAACACCGGCTGAGCCCGTCGCCTTCCGTTGAGAAAGAAATTAAATGCGTTCCCTCAAAACCATAGGCGTGCCCCAAAACCGTGCCGTAAATCTTTGCCCCGCGCGCTTTGGCGCTTTCGAGCTTCTCCAAAATGACAATACCGGCGCCTTCGCCCACCAAGAAACCATCCCGCCTCAAGTCATAAGGCCGCATTTCTTCTTTGGCCAAAACCCCCATGTTCCGATAGCCGGCCAGCATCAAACAGGTTAAAGAGGCATCGCCCGCTCCCGCAACGCAGTAATCGGCCTCATCCTGCTCAATCATTCGAATTCCTTCCATGACCGCGAAAAGCCCTGTCGCGCAAGCAGCGACCGCCGGCTTGGCGGGCCCTGAAACTCTCCAGTGCCGCGCAATCCACTGAGCGGCAATATTCGGAATAAAATTTGCGTATATGCGGGCGGCTAAAATAGCGCTTTTTCGAGCCTGAAAACGCTCGTAAAACTTCTCAAACGTTCTCATCCCGCCTTTGCTGGAACTAACGGCGATGCCAAGCCGCGTGAGATCAATTTTTGAAGGATCAATATTGCTGTCCTGAAACGCTTCTTCGGTGGCAGCGAGAACGTATTGGATAAAAGGGTCCAGGATCGTGGCGTATTTGGGGGCTGAGAAATTTCGAATTTGAAAGGCCCGCCCGTCGATTGGCATTTCATCTGGGGAGCGCGTAATTGTGCTCACGCCAACAATGCCGCTTTTCAAAGCAGCCGCAAATTCTTTGGCGTTATTTCCAATGGGTGTCACGACCCCAATTCCGGTAATGGCCACTTTGTTCATCCCGTTAGAACTCCAGATAACGATAATTTTAATGATAACGGCTGTTGCCCAATCTCAACTGCTTGCATTTAAAATAACCTCATTGCGTTTAGAGTTCTAACGGGATGAACGCTAAACCCTCCTTGAATCAAAATGAAATACCTGCCCGCTGACATGTTGAAAGCGGTCGGAGAGAAGATAAACCATAAAATCACTTACTTCTTTTGGATCAGAAATGTTTCCAAGCACACTTTCCTGAATCTGCCGGTTAAAGGCTTCTTCCGGAATGGATTCGGTCATATGCGATTTCATAAATCCGGGATTTAACGCATTCACCAAAATTTGTTTCTTTCCCAATTCCTGGGCTAAAGTTTTGGTCAGTGAAATGAGTGCCCCTTTTGCCGCTGCGTAATTGGCTTCGCCGAATCGGCCTTGAAGCCCGACACGGCTTACGATATTTAAAATTTTGGTGCCTGGTTTTTTAAATAAAAAGGAAAGAAATTTTTTGGTGAGATAATAAATTGCGGACAAATCGATGGAAATCACTTCATCCCATTCTTCTTCCGTTAAATTTTGAATGGTATGGTCTCTAACAACCGCTGCGTTGTGAACAATAGCATCTAAATGCCGGGTAAGTGATTGAATTTCTTTTTTTAATTGGTCGATTTCAGTGTGTTTGGAAAGATTGACTTGAAACCCTTTGGCGCCCAAAGCTTCAAGTGCTTTGGCTTCCTGAATATTTTGATGATAGGTAAAAAAAACCGTAGCGCCTTCTTCCAAAGCGCGGCGTACAAAAACACGCCCTAAAGCGCTGGTTCCTCCCGTAATGAAAATAAATTTTCCGTCAAGGCGGACATCCATTTACACTTCATAGCCTGTGCGGCGAAGCAGTTCCAAATCCTCATGCACCGGATTGGCGGCCGTGGTCAAATAGCCCCCTACAATCAAACCGTTTGCTCCGCCTTGCAAAGCTTTATTCTGCTCTGACCCTAAACTGATTTCCCGGCCGCCGGCCAATTTAATATTGGATTTTGGAAGAATGAACCGATAAACGGCGATGGTTTTTAGGATTTCGTTATTTTCAATTTTTGGAGCATGCTCCAAAGGCGTCCCCGGCCGCGGATTCAACACATTAATCGGAAGGCATTCGGGTGAGAATCGTTTCAATTCAAACGCCATTTTCACTCGGTCTTCGCGCGACTCCCCCATTCCCAAAATACCGCCGGAACACATTTCGAGGCCCTCCTCGCGGAGATATTCAAGCGTTTCAATCCGTTTGTCATAAGAGTGCGTGGAAACAATTTCAGGATAAAATTCGCGGGAGCTTTGCAGATTGCTGTTGAAACGCCTGAGGCCGGCTTCTTTTAATTGCACAACGCGCTCGGGCGTTAAAAAACCAAGAGAGCCGTCAATTCCAAGTTTGGTTTCTTTTTTAAGCTGTTTTACGATAACAAGAATTCGATTAAATTCATCGTCACTCAACGCGCCGCCGCTGGTCACAAGACAAAAATTTTGAGCGCCCTGGCGCTCTGCTTTCTTGGCCGCTCCGATGATAATTTCCGGCTCAAGAAGCTCGTAACGGGCAACGGAGGTTTCGAAGCGGACAGACTGGGCGCAAAAACCACAATCCTCGCCGCATAAATAACTTTTTGCGTTAATGAGGGAACAAAGGCCGGCTTTGTTGGAGTTAAATGCGAGAGTGATTTCATGCGCCGCATTTCGGAGAATATCTAAAAGCTCGGAATCTTGAATTTCAAGAAGGCCGAGCGCTTCTTCAAATGTAATTTCGCCGCCCTTGAGTACGCGATCTTTCAGCTCTGAAATGGTACTTTGTGTAATAATCACAGGGTGTCATTCCCGCATGCTCTTAGCGGGAATCTAAAGTCTGGATCCCCGACTAAAGATTTCGGGGATGACATGTGTTTAGAAAGCATTCTTACCCGCCCGCAATCGCCGGGACAATGGACACTTCATCACCGTCTTTAAGCGGGGTTTGCTCTTTTTTCAAAAACCTGAAATCTTCTTCGTTGACGAAAATATTGACGAATCTGCGGATACTGCCGTTCTCATCACAAATTCGGTCTTTAATACCGGGGTAAGATTTGTTCAGTTGCTCAATTAAATCCTGAACGTTTTTTGCATTGGCTTCAACTTCGGCACGGTCTTGTGTGAGCTTTTGAAGCGGTGTTGGAATTCTAACTTTGATTGACATAATGTCCCCTATTTTAAATGATAACCAAGCTTTAAGCTATAAGCTTTAAGTTGTAAGCTTCTGCTGAAAGCCGAAAAGCATACGACCAACTTCATCAGCCACTGCGGTTAATTCCTCGTAATTATCCTTATTCAAATAACCCAAATCGTTAGCTAAAAGCAAATGATATTTAGTCTCTTCTAAAGAAGAGTCTGCCATATTCAGATAATGTGCGAAATCTTTGTTACTTTTTCTTTTATAGCCCTCAACTATGTTCGTAGGCACGGAAGCAGCCGACCGTCTCAATTGTGATACCAAACCGTACTTTTCGGAATGCGGGAACTTGTTCGTCACCTTATATACTTCCAAAACCATCTCATGCGCTTTTTGCCAAACTTTTATATTTTTAAATGTATGAGCCATTATTTCTTATCGCTTACAGCTTAGAGCTTAGAGCTGATAAGCACTTTTTCTTCAAACGACTTCAACTGAGGATCGATTTCAAGAGCACCCCCCAAGGAGGATTGAATCGCTTCCTGAGTTTTTAAACCATTCCCCGTAATGGCAATCACAACAGATTGGTTTTTTGCAATCTTGCCTTCTTCGATTAACTTCTTGGCAACAGCCACTGTAACACCGCCCGCTGTTTCGGTGAAAATGCCTTCCGTCTTTGCCAAGAGCTGAATCCCTTCGACAATTTCCTCATCGCTTGCAATGCCCGCTGTTCCGCCGCTTGCATTCACGGCATCGCGCGCATAATAACCATCGGCCGGATTGCCAATGGCTAAAGACTTCGCGATGGTCTTTGGCCTTACAAGGCGAATCGCATCCGATTTTGATAAAATGGCTTCCGCAATCGGAGAACATCCTTGGGGCTGCGCGCAATGAAGCGCTGTTTTCACGGGGCCGATTAAGCCAAGCTTTTCAAATTCCTTGAACCCTTTCCAAATTTTCACCAAAAGCGAGCCGCTGGCCGCGGGACAAACCAAATGATCCGGTGTGCGCCATCCAAGCTGCTCGGCCACTTCGAAACCGAATGTTTTGGAACCTTCGGCGTAATAGGGGCGGATGTTAATATTCACAAAAGCCCAATTATACTTTGCTGCGATTTCACTGCAGAGCCGGTTGACGTCATCATAATTTCCGCGCACGGTAATTAAATTTGGAGCGTACACCAAAGTCCCTAAAACTTTCGCCTGTTCAAGGTCGTGTGGAATAAAAATATAACGCTTCAAGCCGGCCCAAGCGCCGTGGGCGGAAACGGCATTCGCTAAATTCCCGGTTGACGCGCAGGCCACAGTATCAAATCCAAGCTCCTTCGCTTTTGATAAGGCAACGGCAACCACTCTGTCTTTAAAAGAAAGCGTGGGATGGCAAACGGAATCATCCTTAATATAAAGCTCCCGAACACCCAATTCTTCCGCTAACCGATTGGCTTTCACCAAAGGGGTAAACCCAGAGTAAAAACCTACTGTAGGCTCTCCATTAATAGGAAGGAGATCCCGGTAACGCCAAAGGCTGCTTGGGCCGGATTCGATTTTCTTGCGCGTCAAAACCTTACGAATGGCTTCGTAATCGTAGTCAACTTCCAGCGAACCAAAGCAAAACTCGCAGACATAGATTGCCTCTGCTGGATAGGTTTTTGCGCACTCTCTACATTTAAGACCCTTCACATAACCCATTGTGTGTCATTCCCCTTGCCGTTTATGACTTATCGCTTACCGCCGCTTTTTCTCTCATGGCTTCAATTAATACTTGTGCCACTTCGGGACGTGTAATTTCGGGCGGAGGAATTTGCCCGGCGCGAAGCATTTCGCGGAGTTTGGTCCCGGAAACGCTAAATTGATCGGCATCAGCCGGCGCGGTTTTAAAGCTTACGATTCCGCCTGTTTTTTTATCATAGAACGAGTGTTCGAATTTATAAATCTCAATTCCGATTTCTTCCGGCGTAAATTCATCAAAAATAAGCTGGGCATCGTAACTGCCGTAATAGGGCTTCCCGTCCGGCTTGCTGCATCCGGCATGATCGCGGCCCACGATAAAATGCGTGCAGCCATAATTTTTCCGGCAAATCGCATGCCACACGGCCTCGCGCGGGCCGGCGTAACGCATGGCGGCCGGAAAAACGGAAAGAAGCACGTGGTCCTTCGGATAATATTTATCGATCAGCACCTTATAACATTCCATTCGAACGCGCGCCGGGACATCGTCCCCTTTTGTTTCGCCGACCAAAGGATGAATCATTAAGCCATCCACGGTTTCAAGCGCGCACTTCGTTAAATATTCGTGGGCGCGGTGAATGGGGTTTCGAGTTTGAAAAGCGACCACGCGTTTCCAATTTTTCTTTTGAAAAAGTTCGCGCGTTTGTTTTGGATCCAAACGATACTCCAAAAAATCGGTGTGCGCGGGCCGATCAAAAAGAGAAATCCTTCCCCCTACCAGAAAATCTCCCATTTTAAGGATTTGCTGAACACCGGGGTGAGCCTCCTCATCGGTTCCATAAACAGCAAGCGCCTCCTTTTTCTTATCGAGCGGGAAAATCCCAGCCACTT
>MHFM01000062.1:27327-28189 GCA_001804205.1 Omnitrophica bacterium RIFCSPLOWO2_01_FULL_45_10b | reverse complement strand
TTTGTCACCGGGATCGTCCACGGAAGTTTGTTGACGAGCCGCTTTTTTTCAAGGACGGAGTCATAATCGGATTTCGTCATAAATCCTTCAAGCGGGCTCATGGCGCCTGTGGCGATCATTTCAAGATCGCATACTTCGCGCTCGGATAAAGTTAATACGGTTAATTTTTTCGCGCGCTCTTTGGCATCATCGCGCGGTTTTCCTTCAAGCTCGCGGTTAATTAAAATCCCCCCATGGGGTTTAAGGCTCATATTTCGCTTCCTTCCTGTTTTTCCTCGGGCGCTTCTACCTTTGGTCTTGCTTCTTTAGATTTCAGAAATGTATGAATACCGCATTCCGTTTTTTCAGTTCCGGCCCAGCGGCCGGAACGCTCGTCATCGCCCGCTTGTACCGGCCTTGTGCACGGCCAGCAGCCGATGCTCAGGTACCCTTTGTCAAACAAAGGGTGTTTGGGCAGTTGATGTTCTTTCAAATACCACCAAATATCGCCTGAAGTCACATTGGCAAGCGGATTAATTTTGAATAGCCCTTGATATTCTTCGACAATACTAACATCTTTTCTGGTTTTTGACTGCGAACGCCGAATTCCGGAAATCCAAGCATCAAGGCCTTTTAACGCTTGATCCAAAGGATCTACCTTATTAATTTGGCAGCAATAATCCGGATTGACTTCATAGGGTTTGTTGCCGGTTTTCTGATTAAATTCCTCGCGCGTTTTTTGATCAGCTTTTAAATCGGCGACATTGGTTAATTTCAGGCGCTTCACGATTTCATCTTTGAAATCAATGGTTTCCTTAAAATGCCAGCCGGTCTCAAGAAAAAAAATCTTAGTATTGGGATCGACTTTCGACGCCATATGAAG
>MHFM01000062.1:18345-27271 GCA_001804205.1 Omnitrophica bacterium RIFCSPLOWO2_01_FULL_45_10b | reverse complement strand
CTCGGTCTGAAAGGATGATGTGAGCGCAATGTTTGGGCTAAACTCATCGATGGCCCAGCGCAAAATTTCCTCAGGCTGAGCTTTTTCAAAGCGTTCGTTTAATTTTTTTAAATCAAAATGTTTCACTTGGGCCATGCTCATTTCTTTTTGCGATCCAAAATCATTTTTTTCATCCGGTCGATGGTTTCATAAGGAATCATCGCGCCGTCGCCCATCCAGCCAAGCTTGACTTCGGGCTTATTGGAGCCATGAAAATCGCTACCGCCGGTAATCAGAAGGCCGAGCCGCTCCGCCGTCTTCCGGTACCGAGCCGCTTCGTCCTTTGATTGACAGCTGGAATAAACTTCAAGGCCTTTCATGCCTTCGGATTTCAATTGCTCTATTACTCTCTCAAATTGATCCGGCTCGTGATCCAATTTTAATTGTTTCGGATGCGCCAAAGCTGCGACTCCTCCTGATTCTTCGATCATTTTAATCGCGTCGCGGCTTGTGAGTTTGCGTTTATCCACATAGGCCGGGGCGCCTTTTGTCAGATATTTATCAAAAGCTTCCTCTGAATTTTTAACATGGCCTTTTTTAACCAAAGCGCGTGCAAAATGCGGACGACCTACTTGC
Source organism: Omnitrophica bacterium RIFCSPLOWO2_01_FULL_45_10b (assembly GCA_001804205.1). Lineage (GTDB taxonomy): Bacteria > Omnitrophota > Omnitrophia > Omnitrophales > Danuiimicrobiaceae > 01-FULL-45-10b. The sequence goes on along the minus strand of MHFM01000062.1, from coordinate 26,656 downwards.
CCTCCTCCTGATTCCTGTTCGACCTCTTTCAAAGTAATATCCATTCCAAGCGCTTGCAGTTTTTCAATGATCACAGGATTTCTTATGCGACGCGTTTCCTGGATTTCGGCAAGCTCTTCTTTGAGTTTTTTTGAATTTCGATCCACAAAAAAACCAAGAATGTGCATGGTGCCGGGCTCACAAATCACGCTAATTTCCACGCCGGCAATCACTTCAACGCCGATGCGGTTTCCTTCAGCCTGCGCTTCTTCAATGCCGCTCAATGTATCATGATCGGTTAGAGCGATGCAGGCCAAGCCGCTTTTTTTGGCAAGCTGCACCAGCTCAGACGGCGTTAAGGTGCCGTCTGAATGAACCGTATGCATATGAAGGTCGCAGCGTTTTACATCAGACATGATTAAGCTCTTTTCGCAGCTGCTTCACTCTTTGACAAATAACCTAACTCTTCAAGTTTCTGCCACACTTTGTCTGCCGATTGCTCTGGAGTTTCTTTATCCGTTTCGCAAATGACTTCCGCATGAAGCGGCTCCTCATAAGGATCATCCACGCCTGTGAATCCTTTGATCTCGCCTCTCATCGCCTTTTGATAAAGCCCCTTCACATCGCGTTTGGCGCACTCATCAAGTGAGCATTTTGTGTACACCTCAACGAAATTCCCGATGAGACTTCGATTATAATCCCGCACCTCACGATAAGGCGAAATGGCCGCAGAAATCGCGATGATGTCGTTGCGCGTCAGCAAATGGCAAACAAAACCGATGCGCTTGATATTGGTATCTCTGTCTTCTTTGGAAAAACCGAGGCCTTTGCTTAAATTAGTCCGGACGACATCTCCATCCAGAATTTCCACTTTACGGCCTGCCGCCTTTAGGCGCTTTTCTAAAATTCTCGCAATGGTCGACTTACCGGCACCGGATAACCCGGTAAACCAAATGGTAACTCCTGTTGACATTAAACTTTCCTCCTATCTTATTTTAAACAAACGGGTTAGAAATGCGGTTCAAAATCAAAAACCAAAGGAAAAGAAGAAGTAATATACCTTTTTAGGGGAGAAAAGACAAGAGGGATGATAGAACTGACTTACGCTTGAGCAAATACTTCGCGGGCCACGATACCGACCACGCCGAGCGCTACGGCATTTTCCCCAAAAGCAGAGGGAATAATTTTTACCTGGGAGGAAGCTTCTTCAACGGCCCAGTCTTTGACGGCTGTCTTAATGGCGTCGAGTAACGGGGCGCCGCAATCTTCAATGCCGCCGCCAATCACCACAATCTCGGGATTGAGGAGATTTACAAGGAAAGCGATTTTCTTGCCTAACGCAAGGCCCCCTTCTTCTACCACTTTCAAAGCCAGCGAGTCTTTTGCTTTAACCGCTTTGACGAATTCTTTAAAACCGATTTTCTTAACGTCACCACCGGCCAGATCTTTCAAAACGGAAGCGTTGCCTTTGGCGATCAATTCTTGGGCGCGTTGCGTCATGCCAAGATCCATGGACCAGCGGCCAAGCGTGGCGGCTAAATTCCAAGTTTCTTCGCGGGAAGCCTTGAAACTTGAAATGCCAAGTTCGCCGGCAGCGCCGGTAGCGCCCCGATAAATTTCCCCATTGATAATAACTCCAACACCGACACCAGAAAACATATACACGAGATGTTTGACGTCACGATCAAGGCCAAGCCATTTTTCACCTAGCACCGCGGCATTGGCATCGTTTTCAACAAAGGTCGGCACATTTAAACGTTTCTCAAATGTATCTTTGATGGAGAGGCAAACAGAAATATCTTTTTCCCCGAGACTTTGAGGCCACCTGATTGTGCGGCCACGTTCATCGATAATTCCGGGAACGCCTACGCCGGCGCCGACAATCTTTGATTTGTCGATTTCCGATTTTTCAATCATCTCGGCCGCAAGATCAACCATTTGCTGAACAACGGCTTCTGAGTTTTCGGGGAGCCGTTCACGCTTAATTTCTGTGATCACGTTGATCTCAAGGTCCACTAAAACGCCGACCATGTTCAACATATTCAAGCCGACGCCAACGATATAACCGGACTTGGGGTTGAGTTCCACCAAAATGGGTTTGCGCCCGCCGGTGGATTCATCCAACTCACCCTCAACCACAAGGCCGGTTTTAATATAGTGATTGACGTAGTTTGAAACGGTGACGATATTTAATTCTGTAATCTTGGAAATATCGGTCCGCGAAATAGGGCCATTCTTACGAATGACTTCCAAAATAGCCAGGTTTTTTCTTTCCTTATCGGTCAGAATCCTGTCTTTTAAAAGCATCTGCTTAATCACGGAAGCACCCCCTATTTCGTTCGCCTTCAAGAAACTAATCACAGAACAGTTAAACTACTCCGAAGAGAACGTCACATGATCCAGAAAAATGGTTCCGGATTTTGGGTTGGAATTAATGTCGTCAAATACAACCACAAACTCACTCAGAGCATTCCAATTCTGCACTCTTTTGAATTTATCAAAAGGGATGGAGAATTTCTGCCACTGATCCGTAAGCCCCGCAACAATATACGGAGAGGGCTGCTTTGAAGAATCTTTAAGTTCAATCTTAACCCGCTTGGTATAACCGGCTTCGTCATCACCCTTCATGTAAAAATTAACGGTGTTGTAAGCGGTGGCATCCAAGTCGTTTAACTTCATCCAAAAACCGTTGTACGCCGGATTTGGAGAATCGACGTCATAGTCAAGACGAAGCGAATAACCTGCTTTATCTCCCAGAGCATCTTCCGCTTCAAAGCTAATTTGAGAACTTTGAGTTTCGTCATTAGGATCCTTATCCCACGACCCAAAATCTCCGCCGATGTTATTCGGCTTGTCGCCTGTATTAAAATCCCCAATGACAAGTTCATTGCCCTCAGCTCGAACGGGCGCTGAATTTGCTAAAACCAAACAACCTACCATCATCACCATCAAACACAACCACACAGAACGCTTCATTGTTCTATTCTCCTTTCGTTCCTACAGGCCAGAAACAACCACTTGTTATGATTGCGCTTTCCTATAGCTACTTAATTGCAAAATTTTCCTCCCGTAACAGCACTTCACCTGCCTGGCCAATCGGATCGCGATGAAACCGCTTTCGAATCGTACCATCTTTTAAATAATTGGCAATGGCCAAAAAGCTCATTGCCTGATCCAGAAGAAGATATTGCTGATTTACTCTTTTCTTAACAAGATCTAGCGAATCATAAAAACCGTATTCTCCGTAAATGCCGGGGTAACGCGTTAGCATCTCGCGCAAATTACGGACTACAGCCTCGGGCCGGGTAGCTAAAGCCAGCAATGAAGCATACGGGGCTATGACCCCTTGATCCGGATATCCCTTTGCACCTAAGGCGGGAATACCGTACTCCCGATAGTTCCACGCCCGCCCATTCTGAACCGATGCTGGGCTAATCCCCCAGACGGGATACATTTTCTGGTGCAAAGCATATTCAATATGAAGGTCTGTGGCAACCTCATTATTTTTGCCTAAACCTTTTGGAGCCAACTTTTGTTCATCAAGAATCAAGGTTGGCGCTAAAAATTCAAAGAGCGAACCACCCCAACTGGGGACGAATTTTTTATCCAAATATGTATAATTGCCTTCAAAAATCTGCCGCCCGAATAAAACCTGCTTCTTTCCCTTCGGAACTTGCTTCTGCCAATCCCACTCCTCAGGAAGCGTTCGATAGATCCGCGTCCAATGCTCTTTCTTAAGATCTCCTTTGCCAATGGCCACATAACTGGTTAGGCGAGCTTCTGTGGCAATAAGGCCATAATGATAAGGCGAAAAAGAGCCGTTGTCAGCATCAAATCCTAACCTGAGTTGCCCATTCGACGGATCATAAAAATCGGAAAAATCCAAACGCTTCAACAATTCGTCAGCTTTATTTTGAAACGCTTCCGGAAATGCTTGGCGGACCACCACGAGAGCCGCGGCAACCCAGCCGTTATCCACCGATGAAACATACATCCGGGTAACGCGAAAACTTCGAGTGTGGTAAAAATTATACCAAAACCCTCCGCCCCATCGATTCAACCGTTCAAACGATTCCAAGCTCGATTGAATGTTTTTAATCGCCTGTTTTTTCGAAATAAGAGAAAGATCATAAGCCGCAACATTTGCAAGCCAATAGAGCGCTGCGTTGGTCGGGCTGATATAACTGCCGATGCCGACATTTTTGCCCACCCGGATGTGATCAACCGAAAGATGGGTTTTCGAATCGGTTAGGTTTTCAAAGTAACGCCAAGTATCGCTGGCAATAAGTTTGAGAAATTTATGGCCGTCTTGAGTTTTGAGCAACTCTTTGACGCGCGATTCGTTAGCGGCCGTTTTGGGAAAACCCGCGAGATTATCTCGATTGGATTCAAAAATAAGTTCTTCGGATCCAAAAAACCCGATTTCATCGACAGTTAATCTGCCTTTTTGTCCGGCGGCCGAAGCGTCCAAAATAAGTTCAAAACGCTCAAGCTGATTAAAATCAAGGGATCGATAGCTCTTTCTCGGAATTTCGATTCTGACCCATTCGCTTTTCGGGCCTTTATGAAGCTGGCGAGGCAGCTTCAAAATCTTAGTGCTCACCTTTCTTCCGCTAGCATCTCTCATTTCCGCTAAAAGATTTCCGGAAAAAGAATCGAGGTCCTTTTTACGAAACATCAAAATCAACGATCTGGCCTGGCTTACGTCCAAACCGTTCAACAACGTAAAAAAACTGACGCGGCTGCGGCGAGGGATGTCGTATTCAATGGCAAGTGACCCTCCGTGGTTTAGCGCATCTTCCTGTTCCGAGAAAAGCTTGACACTTCCGGAGCTGGTCTTCGCTGTTTTCCATTCCGTATCAACCTTTGTGCGGCCAATACCGCCATTGAAATCGTCAATCAACTGAAAACGTGAGGCATAACTACTTGTCTTCGCACCGTTAACAAAGCCGTTCGAATGGGGGGTCTCATTGGCAGCCTGACCTGTCAAATTGACAAAGAACATAAGGTGAAACCAAATAAGAAGTCGGGATAACAAAAATAGGTCCTTTTTGTTATAACGTTCTACATAACTAAGATTCAAAGAGGAGCTTTAAACCCGCGACAAGTGCCGCCAATTAAAAGTTTTGAAAAAGTGCTTTATTATAGGGTTCCAATTGACCTAGGTCAATTAAAATCAGCTAGAAAAGGACGGTAAAAGAGATAGAGAGACTAGTGCTTAGGCAGCGCGTAAACGCTCTTCTTCCGACTGGCGTCGGAGGGATATTTGGCGAAGCAGATTGGAAAGGCGGTTGATGATTTCGGGTGTTATTTCATGGAATGGAAACCCCTGAGAAATCTGTTTGCCGTTAAGCAGGCGGGCATCCAAAATAAGCTGCGCCGCATGGACCAGCGTTTCCGGATTAAAACCAACCGAATCTGACAAACCTCGATCAATCACAAGGCCTTCGTCTTGCCGCCCCTTAAGCTGAATGTGTTCTGAAGTAATTTGATTGGAAACCACAAAAAGCGCGGGGCCTGAAATTCCCAATCGGCTCAATTTACTTTCCGTCATCGACTGCACACTTTCTCCAACCCGCACCGGCTGAATGCCCGGAACCGCTCGGCTTAATGCCAATGCCAATTCTCCGGCAGCTTGATTCTGCGCGGTGTAAATCAAAAGAACGCGCGCGCCCTGCGCGATTTTCTTTCTAAAGAAATCCTCCGTTTTTGAAAATTCCGGTTCGCCGTTCGCCGGAAGCAAATTCGCATCGAACACGAGATTGTCCTGTGCTTTGTCATTGTCCGCCACAAAGATGACGCCTGCCTCGCCGTCAGGCGGGGATCCGTCCTTTGGCGGACGAGACAAAGTTCCATAAGATCTTTTTGCCCCCTCACCTTGCCCTCTCCCCTTTGGGGAGAGGGTTGGGGTGAGGGGAATTTCAGGACTTATGAAACGAGTTCCAGCTGTTTTCAATAAAGACTTTTCCTTGGCCGAAAGCAAAGTGGGGAGAGCCTGCGCGGCAAAAGCCGGTTTTTCGCCAAATAGTTCTAAGAAATGCCGCTCTGCTTCTTCCACCAAATAAAACGTTGCTTTGGCAATACCTTCTTTATTGACTTGATCCACAATTTCCTCAGGTTCTGCTTGGGCGAGTTCTATCAATAGATTCTCTATGGTGTTTTGTTTGCGCAATTCAGAGCGGTTTCCATTAAGCGGCGCATCTTCGGCCCGCCAAATTTCAAAAGCAGATTTCACACCAATAATTTTAACTTTGTCCCCGGCTTTAAATAATTGTTCCGCGCCCAACCGGGCTGTCCACTCCTTATTTAAATGTACTTTAATAGCTCCTCTGTTCTGACCATCCAGTGTAAAGGGGTAAGTTAATCCATGTGTAGTTCGAATGGCTTGAGGCTCTTTAACGTCTCCAGTTATATTTTTCCAGTCCTCTTCACTCATTACCCTGGCAAATACTTTACGTTCTCCGTCAATTTGCTCTTCGACTAGTTGCACTACCATGTTTTTACCTGAAAAATGACCCGCGATTTCCGCCGGAATGGCGAATCTGAATTTATCATCAAGCTGCGACTCATATGTCCCCATAAGTTCATCGGGTAACCTACGTGCAATCTGCTCCCGTGAGGAGCGCCCTCGCAATTCAGAGCGTTTTCGGTAGTAGCGATCGGCTGCCACCCGTATGTTGGCTGAGAGATGAGCTTCCTTTCCTAAAGTCTGTGTGTATTCCGAATGCGTTTTAAATAATATTTCAAAATTTTTCCCAACTCGTGCCATCAACGCTTGATGATCCACTCCAAGTTCTTTCGCTATATCTAGAACTCGAAGCTGATGTATATATTGAAACCCCTTGAAGAGTGCCCATCTAATCATGGAGTTCAAGAGATCTTCATCCGTTAATGAGCTTAATTCGCTGTTCCGCAATTCAGAACGACCTAAAGCAGCTCTGATTTCGCGATTAATTTTTGTGTTGTCTGTTTGGATTTGTCCGAGGCGCGCAGAATCCCTGCTGTCACTTTTATCCCATGTATTGCTTAAAACAATGGCTTGAATTCGCTTGGTCAGGCGAAGAACTTTTTTTAGTATTCGAACTGCTGCCGGCTCCATGGGAGCGTTCTTTATCCTATGGGTCAACAATTCATTAGCGATCAACCCTATTTCATACACACTTCTATCCAAGTATTTGTTTAATGATATCTCCTGCCAATTAGAACCTTTTTGTTCAGAAGGGCCGAGCTGTTGTTCGATAAACTCTAAATCTAATTCGCCGATATTGGTTACAATTGCATCAAGTTCCCGAAGCGCTTTTGCATGTTCGGCGGCGCTTTGGTTTAACATATGGACTAAACGCGGAATCCGAATCCAAAACATCCACTTTTTTAATTCGCTGATTTCTTCTTCCTCATCCATAAAAATACTTTCTAAGCTTTTGAGATTTTGAATTACTCTCTCTGCAATCCAGAAGTGGTCCATCTTGATTAAAAGAGTGTGTTGATCTTCCCTCTGTCCGGGTTGCGTAACAATATCAAAAACTAATTCCTGCTTTTTATGAGAATCGGTTAAGCGGATACTGCCAGAAACAATGTCTCGATTTAAAAATCGTAAATCAGGATCTTGATTAACCAACTCCTCAAGTTTTTGGATCAGCGCGCCACCGCTTTGTGTGCGCAACTCCGCTCTGGATACTCCGCTGTCCAGGGACGGAGCAGTGCCTGGCTGTGGAGCCAGGCGCAACTCGGCGCGCCGGCGCTCATTTGCCGGCGACGCAATAGTCCCCGGCTTAACGGAAGCCGGGGGCAGCCCGGCACGCGGTGTTTCTGAATCTTTCTTAATTCTGAACAGTTGGATATCTTCAGGATAATTTGTGAAATAACGCTCAAGAAACTCTTGTGACATTTGAATGATAGCTCCGACTTCGCTGAGCATTTTATCAGCGGCGCGCTCTCTATTTTCTTGAAGCGCTGAATAAACAGGCTGGAATTGAGTGACAAAAAGAGTGCCGTCTTTTCCAATTCTTAAAAAGAGGCCTTTGAGTTTGAGGTATCTGGGACGAATGCCGGAAGAAGCTTCTTTGAGCCGGCCTTTCATTACTTTACGAAGGCTCTCATAATAGTCGGCAGGCATTGAAAAAGAAGGCTGTTCTTTAATCTCATCTCCAACGTCGTCAATCAGAACAGCAGCGGCTTGATTTCTAGCTGGTGATGAAATTTTCAAACCGGTTGTTTTTTCAAACGTCAACTCGGAAACAAAAACCGACAAAATTTCGGGCAAATTTTTCAAATCATTTCTGGCCATAAGACCTGTTTCAGCTCCCATCAAAATTTTTGAAAGTTTAATGTG
>MHFM01000062.1:17526-18335 GCA_001804205.1 Omnitrophica bacterium RIFCSPLOWO2_01_FULL_45_10b | reverse complement strand
TTCCAATGTAATTTTTTCAGCATGAGCCATAAAAAATCAGCTTTGAGACTTGTGTCCAACTCTTCAGGAAACAAAGCTATATCTAAAGCATTTTTTCTATTCTTCTCTATTGCTTTCCGGATTCTCTCCAAAACTGCTTCTTCAGCAGCAGTTATCAAAGCAAAATATGGATCATCATCACTGACCAAAGCTTGGTAAATAAGAAGGTCGTCCCCCGGCCCCCAGCCGCTTTCTAAAAGTGACGAAACAAATGAGGAAACCTTCGTCGCCGGAAAAATCGGACCCTTAACTGAATCCGAAAATTGAGTGATCAATTCCCTCTTGGATAAAAATGTTCCGCGCGCATTGCTAATAGCTTGCCTGACCTGATCTTCTAAGCTTGGCGGTTGGAATTGGGATTGCCCTTTTTTTAATCTCACAAATACAGTTTCGATCGCATCTTCCGCTGCCTGCCCGCCGGTTTTTATGTTCATCTGAATAAAATGCAATGCCAATGAACTTTTTATTTGGGACTCGAAATTTTGAATAATTTGCGCCGCTCCTCCTGCGTTCTTAGTCAACTTTGGAACGCTCAACAATTCCGCAGCCCCAATCAAATACGACACCGTATTGCCGTATAAATCATCCCTCCATTTGCTCGGATCATGATACAAGGCAGCCGGATCGTCTTGAGCATATTTTCCGTTGCCGAATTGTTTGGTGAGCTCAATAAAAATTTCAACCGCGCCCGAAATGGTAAGAGTTTGATTAAATTTCAACAGAGCTGTGACTTGCTCCTTAATTTTAGGATAGGTTTTACCTGCTTGTTG
>MHFM01000062.1:3828-17506 GCA_001804205.1 Omnitrophica bacterium RIFCSPLOWO2_01_FULL_45_10b | reverse complement strand
GCTTGGGATTCTTTTCATTGCGTTTATTTCACGGGGTACAAAGCTATAAACTGCTGCAAGAACACCATCGAAACGATTTTGAATCAGCCTGATTCGCTCTCCATGTTTCAGATCGCCAAACACCGTAATCTCACCAAATAAATTGCGCAGAAAATCGACAAATTTAATATCCCGTTCCCATGTGAGATATGAGGCTCTATTGACGTGCGCTTCAAGTGTGTTAGCCAATTCTTCTGCTGTATTCAACCATTGATCTTGATCTGACTTTTCAAGATCAGAAATCATACGGTTGGCCAATGCTCTTAAATCATCAGGCATCGGTGTCTCTTGAATGGATTGCTTATAGGCACCAATGCGCTCCTGAATAAAATCGGCGAGCGCCGGATGCCTCTTGCGAGCTATTTCTCGACGTTTTTCTACTTCCTTCGCCTTAGTCCAAAGTTTCGGATGGCCCTTAAGCGGCGGTTCTCGAATAGCTACACGCACTGATTCCACTAACTGTGAGGTTGTATATAATTTTTGATACCTATCAGATTCCCCACGCAACGTGTATGCGATGGTTTTCACTCCGATGGGCTGCCCCTGCTTCTTTGCAACATCATCCAAAACACTTAATACGTCTCGCTCTAAGATTCGGGTCTTTTCACTGACAGCGCCTTTCTTCTTCTGAATATTTTTGCTGTCGCGCAGCTCGGAGCGGGGTAATTCACCAATCAAGCGGTCGATTACTGTTACTGTAGGCCATCCAAAGCCAGGCGTATCAGCTGTGTAATAGCCCTTTATTTTTTCGAGAACGGGTGCAAAGGCTGACCCTTGATTTTGATCGAAAAAGTCTATGTTTTTAATCGCTGCAAAGAGACTCTCTTCGGGAGGAAACATTTCGGGGCTCAACAGTTCTATAGATATCTCTTCGAGAATTAAATAGCGGATATCGTCGCTTTTTGTGGAAAGCTCCTCGAGCAGCCCAATATAGTGACTCTTAACCGCTAAAACAATCACCGCTCGAATTAAAAAATAGTAGGACAGCAAGCTTAAATTCTTGTCTTCGTGTTGATTTTCAATTTCAATAGACCAAGACTTCAACGCTCCTTCTGGATCTTGCAGGGAGCGGTCCGCAAGAACATGGCCTAACGCTAAAAAGATAACCGTGTCTATCTTCCAAAAATTGGTAGAATCGGATAGCAGTTCGTCAGAAGCGCGCACGCTTGCAATTTCTCGAACGCGGCGCAAAATTAAAGCATCCGCATTTTTGGCAAAACTATATGAAAATGCGAGAAATACTATCCTGAGATCTTTCACAAACGCACGCAATTGATAAAAATAATTGTAAACCGTGAAATAGAGCTCATCTTTCTCAGGGCCACCCGTAATTTCTGCGGCGTCTTCCGTCATGGCGGGCCCCAATTGTTCATAGATGTGGCGCATAGAAGCATCAAACGGTGTGTCTTGAGGCAATCTGGGCCAAAAAGGGCCAAGAAGCCTCTTAATGGCAATCTCCTTAATATTTTTTCGAAGCAGTAGTGAATATAATGACGCCAACAAAAAGCCTCCGTTTCCATCCGATATAAAATGGGTCTCAAGTTTATCTTGAAACGCAGACCAATCTTCATGATCAATAAGCCCGCCGAATTGTGCTTCAACTATTTGACTGAGATGGCGCCGGAAAGTTTGTAGAAAGATGTATCCTGAATCCCTCAGCAGAAACAAATGCTTAAAAGAAAAATCTCCGCTCGTTATCAATTGATTGTACTTCTGGCTTAAAGCGCCAAGATCTAATGCTGGGCGTTCCCCTTTAGGTGCTGTTATCTGATTTAATTCGGTTCCAATTTTTTCGAAAGCTGCGGCGTCTTCATTTTGAAATGCCCGCATAATTTCTTCTGAATCCATTCCAATCGTCCGCAGCTCAGCGCGGAAATTTTTAACGGATGGTTTTTCTAGACGCTCTACGCTACCCGCTATACGCTCAACTGATGTAACATCCCATTTTACAGACGGCTCAAACTTGGGGAGTGTTCCGGTTCTTAAGAATTCGCGAACTTCGGCGCGGACGGGGGTTGGCACATGCAAAACCAGCGTCTGATTGGCGCCGATTTGGACGACGGCAGCGGGCTTGGTTTGCCCGGCGCGGGCAAGAAGCGTTGAAACATTGGGAACGGTAAGTTCTTTACGATCCACAAGGTCTTGAAGGCCTTTTGCGAACTCAGAAAGCTGGGCCTGAAAACGGCGCCATACTTCTTCGCCCTCGCTCACATGTAATTTTTTAAGTTCTTCTTCAAATCCATCCGGATTTTGAGCGCGCGCCTTGGCTAAAAAATCAACATAGCGCGTATAATCGCCGGAATCCGTGATTCGTTTTTTCTCGGAGAGTTTTCGAATAATTTCATCCCGCCACAATTTCAAATACGGCCCTTGCTCAGACGCCCTAAGTTCATTTAAAAGCTTCGCGGAAGAATCTTTGACAAAAGCATCGTAGAAAGTGGTTTCGAAATAGGGTTTGTACGAGAGACGGCCTTGCATCGCCTCAGAATAATTCCCAGCGCCTTCAAGGGAGTCGATGCGCGGAGCAATCACGGCATACGAAAGATTTTTCTTAAGGCATTCGGCTTCAAAGCCTTTGGTGTGAAATCCGCCGCTCACCACGATGACGGCTTTGGCCTGTTCGCGTTTGGTGAGATCAAATAAATTCTGATGAAGCGCTTGATCGCGCTTAAGAACAATTTCATAAAATTGAAGGGCGGGCTTGAATAGTTGTTCAACTCCGTCATTGCGAGACAGCGTTTCAAATGAGGTCGAAGCAATCCCTGAGATTGCGGAGCCTGTCCCGAGCCCACGAGATTGCTTCGCCCCGCTTTGCGGGGCTCGCAATGACGGGCGAGGGATCTCCTTGGGGCTCCTCGCAATGACGGTTTCGTTAAGCACGTTCAAAAGTTTGGCATATGCAACCGGATGTTCCCGATACTTTTCCCATTCATCACGGCTCAATTCCAATTTGGCGAGCTTCTCAAGCAGCCTCAATTGCTCATACTGTTCGGCTAAGTCTTTTTCTTCCGGTTTTGTCGTCAGCCTTGATCGAATATCAACAATGAATTTCTCAAGCTCCTCAAAGAGCTCGGTACCTTTGACAATCGAAAGTGTTTCGCTCTCCTTAAGAAGCGTTTTTATCTCCGGCGTCAGCGCGACTTCGTGGTTCAAAGATTGATTGGTCTCAATGAAAAATTTTAAAAAATCTCCTCCGCTTAAACGGCCGGTGACAAACGCTTGATATTGTTCATTAAACATCATCACTTTTTCTTTGCTTAAATGGTTCAGATCGTTTTTGCGAAATTCATCCGCCATTTTTTGAATGGAATTGACGAGGCCCGCAGTATTTAATTTTTCTTCTTGGTTAAGTGCGGCGAGAAGTGCTTTAAGCTGGGGAAAGTAACTCAACGATAGCGGCTGTTCGGTTGCCTTGTCATCCCCGAATGTATTAATCGGGGATCCATGTTCTTGGATTCCCGCTTCCGCGGGAATGACAGATGTGAGGTATTTGAGAATTTCAAGGAGGCGGGAATCTTCTTTCCTAAACTGCTCAACTTGCTCATGAAATTCATCAAGCGGTTTTGAATAAATTTCTTTACGCTTCAAATCGAGTTTTGACTTGGTTTCACTTAATTCCTTTAAAAAAGTTTGTTTTTTCTGAATCGCTTGCAGATAAGCGAGATAATTTTCTTCGTAGAGCTTCCAATCTTCGATTCCGAAGTAACGTATTTCTTCAGGCCCGAAAAGAGCGGCCATTTCAGCGCCGGTGAGTTCTGCGCGTTTCAAATAATCGCCGAATATTTTTTGTTTTGCTTTAGGATCTGGAAAGGTTTTGAGAAGCAGAGGATCTAACTTTCCTTCAGCGCCTTCCAGCGCAACAAGCTGAACGCCGTATTGCGCTTGGAGGTACTCAATTAATTTCTGAATATTATTCTGCGCATCCAAAACAGCGTGCGCGTCTTGAATGAAAAAAATGAAGGGGCCATTTGATTGGCCGTAATGCTGGCTTTGAATACGGCCAAATTCATTTGGAATTACAATTTCACTTGGAATGAAACTCTTTGGGGTAGAGGCAGGAGATCGGGGAGTGGGCGTTGAAGCCCGGGCAAGATCAAGATTAGTAACTAAAAAGCAAAAAGCTACCGCGAAGGCCGTGGCGCGCAACGCTTTATTTTTTATCCCTCGCATCAGAAATTCTGACGGTTTAAACCGCATAATTTTTGGCTTGCCTCTCTTTTCTCGCAATCAATGCGCTCATCTTCAATAAAGGTTTACATCTATGGAACCAAATAAAAAAATTTCCTTGTGTCGTTGAAAACAGCCGTGAATTATCTCACTTTTTTATAGAGGAAAAAGTACTTTTTTAAAAAGTTTAAAAAGTACGTAAATGTTACTACTTAATATGCCATCTGTCAAATTTAAGGGGTAATATAAGGTGTAAAAAAGTGGCAGACAAACTGCCTGTCCCCTTTTTTCATCCGTCATTGCGAGCGCAAATAATACTGTCATTCCCGCGTAAGCGGGAATCTAAGCTCTAGATCCCCGATTAAAGCATTCGGGGATGACAAATATGCTTCCTCGCAATGACGTAAGCGGCTAACCCAAAACGACTTTGATCTGATGGGGGCCTTTTGCTTTCAAAGGCTTAATCAAAGTTCCGCTTTGTTCTTTCCCATTCACAATGAGTTTCTTCACTCCGGAAGAAACGTGTTTGGGATTCTCAACCGTAATTTCATAGACAGAACTGCGGAAGGTGCGTTTTACTTTGAAGCCGTCCCATTTTTTGGGGATCACGGGATCAATCAAAAGGCCGTCGCGTACGGGACGAATGCCGAGCAAATAGTTTAAAACAACCACAGCATACCAACCGGCAGAACCCGTATACCATGTCCAACTGCCGCGGCCAAAATTCGGAGAATCGGGGCCGTCCACATTGCCGGGCGTTACATAAGGCTCGGCAAAGTAAAGATCCGGATTCAAACCCCGCTTGGCGGGATTAAAACTATCATAGACTCCAAAAGCTTTATCGCCTTCCCGCATCATGCATTCGGCTTGAATGGCCCATGTTCCGGCATGTGTATAAAGTCCGCCATTTTCACGAACCGATGGAGCATACCGCGTGATGTAACCAATGGTAGGGTCCGTTTCGTGATAGGCGGGCGTTAAAAGAAGCGGCCCGTACTCGCGGTACAGATGTTTTGCAGCTGATGCCATCGCTTCTTCCGCCCGGTCGTGATCGGCAACACCGCAAATCACAGCCCAAGTCTGACAATTCAAAAAGATTTTTCCTTGATCTTGAGTTTTACTGCCAAGAGGACGCCCGTCATCACGCGTGGCGCCAAGATACCATTCGCCGTCCCAGCCGTATTTGTTAATCGCTTTTTTAAGAGCTTCCGCACGCTTCAAATAAAGTGCCGCGCGTTTTTTATCGCCGCGCGCTTCAATGAGCGGAGCAATGCGCGTTAGAATTCCGTAAAAGAAGTGCCCCAGCCAAATGGATTCGCCTTTCCATTTGATTCCGACATGGCTTAGGCCGTCATTCCAATCGCATTCCCCGATGAGCGGAAGGCCGCGCTTTGAAAAACGCGTAAACACTTTGTCGATCGCCCGAAGCATGTGATCATACAAAGTGCCTTGAGTTACTTTTTTGGTTTTGGGATCCGGTAAAAATTTCACCTTCGTATTCAAAATGGCCAAATCGTTCGTTTCATCCAAATAATTGAGCGCAATGAAATCAAGCCACAGCAAATCATCCGAGCAATGCGTGATTGCGCCCATCGAAGTGCCGTGATGCCACCAGTGATAAACCGTGCCGTCCGGAAATTGCTGTTCGGCATGAAGCAGGATTTGCTTTCTTGCAAGTTCCGGTTTTGTCGCAAAGAAAATCTGACAGTCTTGAAGCTGATCGCGAAAACCGAAACCGCCGCTTGATTGATAATAACCGCAGCGAGCCCAAAGACGGCCGGAAATGGTTTGGTATTTCATCCAGATATTCGTCATGAAATTAAGCGCCTCATCCGGAGTTTCCACAAATGTGGGATTCACAAAAGAATCCCAAAGCGCTTTGGCCTTGTTTAATTCCTGATCGGCTACTTTCGAATCCGCATATTTTTTAACGAGCCTCTGGCTCCGTTCATGGGAGCGCGTGGCGCCGAGCGTGAACACAACGGTTTTTGATTCACCGGCTTTAAGATCCAAATCCACTTGAAGGCTTGCGATTGAATCGCCCCATTTGCCGTCGGTGTTGTTCAATTTCCCCGCTCGAACGGAAGCGGGCGCTTGAATTTCACCGTATCGGCCGAAGAAAGCTTCTTTATCTCCGTCATAGGCGACGGGCTTAACGTTGGAAGCATGAAATGCTTCAAGCGGTTTCTCGGCCATTCCGGTTGAAATAAATCCCGGGACAAGTGCCGGGCGTTTTCGGCCAAAGAGGCAGCCCATTTTTTCATCGATCTCCGTCTCAATAAATGTTTTCTGAAACTCACGATGGGTATCTCCGGCATTGCCGAGGCACCATTCAAAATAAGAAAATAAACTGATTTCCCGAGGGCGTGAACTTTCATTCTTGACCACAACTTTCCAAACTTCTACCGGTTCCTCAATGTCTACAAAAATAGTTTTCTCGATGGAAATATCATAAAGGCGGCTTTTCAAAATGGAATAACCCTGCCCATGTCGCACCTCAAAAAAATCAAAATCCGGGCAGCATGGTTTCCAAGTGGCCGACCAAAAATTGCCGCTTTCGCGATCACGGACGTAGAGATATTTGCCCCAACTGTCCTTAATCAAATCCTGCTCCCAGCGCGTGATGCGCGAGAGATTGGAATTGTCGCGCCAGGAAAATCCGGAGCCGGTTTGAGATTCAATAAGCCCGTAGTCGCCGTTACAAATCACATTCACCCACGGGCGCGGTGTATCGGGCCTTGTAATTACATATTCGCGGCCATCGGCAGTAAAATATCCATACTTACTTTCAAATTTGCGCGCCTCTTTCGCCGGGCGCTTTGTTTTTTCAGAAGTGTTTTTCTTTCGTTCCAGTAATGCCTCGTTCATTTCTTCTTTTTTCCTTTCCATATCAATTGAAATTCAAACTATTCCTTT
This sequence comes from Omnitrophica bacterium RIFCSPLOWO2_01_FULL_45_10b, assembly GCA_001804205.1. GTDB lineage: Bacteria > Omnitrophota > Omnitrophia > Omnitrophales > Danuiimicrobiaceae > 01-FULL-45-10b. Next base: position 10,384 of record MHFM01000062.1, on the reverse strand, counting down.
GCTTGAAGGATCTCGTCAATTTTTGGATTGATCTTCCGAACGGCTTCCTCCGCTGTTTCTTTTCCTGATTTCAAAAGATCAAACTCAGGAGAAATAAATTTGGCTTCAATTTCTCGCCAACGCGGATGAAAGGGATCAAAAACAATGTAATTGACGGCTTCGTTTAACATTTTTTTATTGGCCGGCGGAAGCGGGCTTCCGGCCCAATGTTCTCCCGTTGCAACCGAACGAAGCGCCGGCTGCGCAAGGCCGCGCTCGGCCAATTCGCTTTGAACCGGTGCGCTCGTAAGCGCTTTCACAACTTCCCAAGCTTCGCGCGGATGTTTGGAAGAACTCAAAATTCCATACCCCGTGCCGCCGCTTCCGAAATGGCGAACTCCTTCGCGGTTTTTCGGAAACATGGCCACATCCCAACGAAACGAATATTTTGTGCGAAGCGCCGGCGTTTCCCAAATACCGGAAAGAAACATGCCGAGACGGCCGCTTGCAAACATCATGTCCACGCCCATCCCTACATTGGCTAAAGCAAGTGGCGCAGGCATGACCTGATATTTATTGATTAAATCCGAATAAAATTGAAGCCCTTCAATGGTTTTTGGATCGTCCAAAGTGCTTTTGGAGGGCGCTTTTACGTCATCTACCAAACTGCCGCCATTTCCATAAACAAAATTCTGCCAGGCCCAGCCGTAAAATCCGTATTGGATCACGCGGCCGGTTTCATCGCGTTTTGTGAGCGCTTGCGCAATCCGAAGCATATCATCCCAAGTCCAATCATCCGTTGGATAAGGAATGCCGGCTTTATCAAATAAATCTTTATTGTAAAAAACGCAGGCGAATGGAGCAACGTCCCGCGGAATGGCATACACTTCTCCGCCCATGGTGAAACGATCCATGATAGAGGCAAAGAAATCATCAAAGGAAAACTCTTTGTCGTCTTTGATAAATTGGTTAAGGCCTAAGAAAACACCCCGCGTGGCAAACGTAACAAAATAATTAACCTCGGCGGCAACGATATCGGGCGCCGCACCCCCGGCAATGCGCGTGAGAATTTTGGAATCGTAACCCGAATAAGGCGTGTGCTCAAATCTGACTTCGATATTGGGGTGCGTTTTTTGCCATGTGCTCATGGATTGCGTGATGATGTCAATTTCCTCAGGGCTTCCCCAAAAAGCCACTTTAATTTCGACGGTCGGGCCGCTGGTAGCTGGCGTTCGTGATTTTTGACCGCAGCCGGGCGAAAGCAAAAAAAGCCCTACACACAAAAAAGAAATAACGCGCTTAAAATCATTCATGTTCTAATCTTTTTTGATTTTTTGATGATTGGCCTTGAAACTGGGGTAACTGTTTTTGATGCGGGAGAAGAAACGCTACTCGTCCATACGCGTTTTTTTACGGTAACTTCAACCGTTTTTGTGAGGTAAAGATCGTAAATAATTTCATCCGGTTCAAACCATAATTTAATTTCGCGCTCGGCTTCTTCCAAACTGGTGGAAGCATGAATCACATTTTCGTAAACGCCTTTGGTTGTGATTCGGCCGTACTGGCCGCGAATGGTCACGGAATCTGCTTCTTCGGGGTTGGTAGCACCCGTTACGGCGCGCACTTTTTGAATCGCATCGGGCCCCACATAAACCATGGCCATCACTTTTTTACGCGGATGATAACCGCCCATAATGTATTTGATGACTTCTTCAAAGAAGGGTTTGTGGCGGAGCGCAGTGTAATGTTCTTCCGCAAGATCGCGGGAAACGTGCAGGCATTTTGCGGCCGCAATTTCAAGCTTGGTTTCGGAAAGCCGGGTTAAGATATTGCCGGTGAGCGACTTGGATAAGCCGTCCGGTTTAATAATAACAAGGGTTTGTTCTCGTGGAGTTTCTTTTGCCATAACTAATGACCTTTAAAAAGGTTGGAGATTATAGCACGGAAAGCTTTAAAGTCAATGAGCCTAAGGAGCGATAGGGGCAATTTCACTTCTCCTCCGGAACCGTTCGCCCCGCAAAAATTAATTCCGGATTGAGCGGGGTTCACTGCCCTCACCCTCATTGATTGCTTTATATTGAAGGTGAGGGCTGTACCAACTTCCAATAAATAATTAATCTGAGAGTTGGTGCTGTGCAAATGCCTGATTTTTCCATTACCATCGAAAAATCTAGGCATTTGAACTTCCTCCGGAGAAGGTGAAATTGCCTTTCTGTTTATATTTGGGGAAGAGGGGGAATGGCGGCGGACATCGCTTCAGGGTTTTCTCACCGACGGCGATTTCCTTAATCGCCGCGGTGCTGTCATTTTCCCGAACTCCCGTTCGGGAAAATGGCGGGTAGTCGTGGACGAAAAGCGAACCCTACAACCCCAAGAAATTCAATTACTTGTGAAAACTAAGAAATCCTGTCAGCACCGTAATTCAACGAAACTCTTACTTATTTAATAACTTTCTACGCTTTCACTCAAGATTTTCGATATAAGAATCCATTGGGTTTAAAAGATCGAATACGATGAATATTTTATCGGTCATTACGTCAAGTAGCAGCGTATTTGGCATTGCTGGATTTGAATGTATATACCAGCCTCTTGGCAATAATTCGATCTTGGTACCTATAAATTCTCCAGTTTTGTGATCATAGATATAATTAATTACAAAAAGACCCGCCTCATCTCCTCCGATTACAGGCTTCGGATTTTTTCCCTTGTTTAAAATTATCTTATAAAAATCTAAGTCGTTCTCAGTTTTATGCACAAAAGCAAATTCCTTGGATTTGTCAGCCGTTGCGTGCATAGCAAATGCATATTCTAAAAGATATTGATATTTTGATTTTGCATCATCCTTTCCTGAAAGAGAATCGACCCGAGAAAGAGCTACAAATCCTCGTTCCTTCCATACTTGAGCAATTTGTTCAGGCGTTTCAGCAAAGGCGCAACGAGTAATCATCAATACAAAAATACTGATTAATCCTATCTTCTTAATCATTGCTCACCTCTTTCAATCGTTTCTTGCTTTGTGATAATTTTAAATAATTTTCTTTGCTGATTACTCTTTTGCCGCTTTTGCGCTCCAATTCTTTTCTCGCGTTGCCCGCCACAGCACCACCCTCAAACGCTGCTTGTTTATTTTCTCCAAATCCCTGAGCGCTTTTATTAACGGCTATCTCTTTCGTTGATGCTTCGCCAAGCATTGAAAAGATAAGCTCTAGATCGGTCATATGATCCCGCAGATTTTCGCGTTTGAGTCCCTTGTGTTTCTTGTAAGCCGATGGGGTCATTTCAAAAGTCGCTTTAGAAATCTCAGCGGTCAATATTTCGTATTCCTTTTGCTCTTTTATGCCGCGCTTCTGCCACTGGTCAGTTAACTCCTCGCGGATAGCGATCCCACGCATCCGTTTTTCGATCCATTCGTCACTGTACCCTTTGGCTTTATATAATGCCCTTGTTCTTTTTGTAGCAAGCTCTGGATTTTCGATCTCCTGAATTCTCTCGTAACCGACCCGAGCTAACCATCGTTTAAACGGCTCAGCTTTCGGGGATGGAATAGACTGAATAATACGAAAAATACCTTCAGTATTGGCACAATTGAGCTTTTGATTTCCCCCTGACGTCTTAACAGAAAGGGGGGTGACAAATTGTCCCCACCCTTTGCTAAGCTCATTATCGCGCTTGCGCATCTTCTTGATATAGTCCTGAACGTTAGGCGAGTCGGTAAGCGCGGATACAACATCATTAACCACAAAAAACCATTCATTATTATGAATGGTTTTTCTGATCTCACGTTTCCGGAAAATCGCTATTTTAGTTGTGGTTATTTCTTTGTTCATGTTTCCTCACTTCAGCTCATGGCGACCCTGGCTTATTACGTGGCCAGGGCTCGCCTGAGCGTCAACAATGGCGGAGAGGCAGGCCGAAAGCTCAATGCTTTCGGCATTCCGCTCGGCCTGGATGGCCTTCGCTTCAGGATCTTTTCACCGACGGCGATTTCCTTAATCGCCGTCGGTGCTGTCATTTTCCCGAACTCCCGTTCGGGAAAATGGCGGAGAGGCAGGGATTTGAACCCTGGAGACCAATTACGGTCTACTCGCTTTCCAAGCGAGCGCACTAGGCCGGGCTATGCGACCTCTCCTAAATGAGCGCGTGACTTACGGAGCCGCAGGCGACGTCAAGTCACCCGCGCGAATTTATCCAGCGAGCCCGCGGCCTAGCGGGCGAGCAGGATTCTAAAACAGGTGTGTCAGCAGTCAGGTTTCAGTTGTCAGCAAAAAAATAAATTTGCAATTGCTTCTCCCCGACAACTGACACCCGATACCCGAAAACTATCTCTTCTCTTTCCTCAATGTCTTAAAAAATTCTTGAAGCAAAAATTTAGATTCCATTTCTAAAACACCGCTTGTGACGTTTAAACGGTGATTCAAGCGATCATCTTGCGCAATATTATACAAGCTTCCGCAAGCGCCTGCTTTTGAATCTTTCGCGGCGAAAATTAAATTTTCGCAATGTGCCGTCACAAGCGCTCCGGCGCACATGGGGCATGGCTCCACCGTTACATAAATAGAAGCTTTCTCAAGTGAGCCCCGATGATTTTCTCCGCCTTCCGAACGTAAAAAATCCGCAGCTTGCGTAATCGCAATCATTTCCGCATGAGCCGTGGGGTCATGCAGCAGCTCCATTTGATTATGCGCGCGCGCAATAATTTTTTGCCCGCCAGAGGCGGGTCCGCCTCCGGCGGAAGAAACGACCACGGCCCCAACCGGAATTTCTCCTTTGTCGAAGGCTTTCTTCGCTTCTTTTAATGCCTCGCGCATGAACGTTTCGTGAATGGATTGATCGGCCATGTAAAATTCAATTGAGATTAAGCTGGATTGGCATAAGGATCAACAGGCATTTTTTCTTTGGAATCACTCAAAACTTCCATTCCTCACTAGAAAAATCGCGATAAGCTCCTTTTTTCTCGGAACAGAGTTGGCAATCCTGATTCGGACCCGACATTAAATCTACAGCGCGTTGATTAAAATTGACAAGTTTAACTAAATACACGCGCTATTTTTTGGGAAGGCCCAAGTCTTTTGGGGGTTTGGGCCGGCGGGTTCCGGGAGGATAACTTTCCTCCTGAGTCACAGTTTTCGCCTTTTCGTAAACCTTTTCAACGGGGACGTGATCTCCGCCGTGACCGACAACAAGCGGACAGCGGCCGGTGACTTGGAACTCGTTTTCAATGTCTTTTTCCCATACAATTTTGACAGCCGGGTCCCGGCCGGGGATCGTTACATCGTTTCCGCCTTTTGGACGCCACGGCGTCTCAACCGTCCGCAGAAATTCCTTCTCAAAAAATCCGCAGGGACCCTGCGGAGGTCCTGCCGGCTGTTCGACCTGGATGACTCCCGCGGCTGGGGGTGGATTCACCACGGGCGGCTGGGGTAGTAAAGGTTTTTGGACCTGAGTTTTCTTTTTCTCTTTCTCAGCAGCCTCTCTCTCCAGAGCCGCTTTTTGCAGTTCGGCCTCCTTCTGTTTGACGGCCTCGAGCTTATCCAGAAAATCCTTTTCCAGCTCATCGCGGGGTTCAAACTTTTTCCTTTCCTTTTTTCCGTGAGGGCCCACAATCACACCGCCTTCGACCTCGATCTCAGGCCCTCCGCCTCTTTGCTCAAGCGCTTTTCTGGCCTTTTCGAACTCCTCCATGGCCTTCTTGTATTCTTCCTCAAGCTCCTTTTCCCTTGCCTTCAACTTTTCAACATCGTTTTCCAACTGCTCCCAATCAGGCGTGGCCAAAATCGATTCGCTTCCCGTGGATAAAATCTTGACAGGGATCCCCGTAAGCTGAATCGCGTCCCAAAGGTTATCGATACCGGGATCGAGCTTCTCTTTCTTCTCGGCTGTCAGCTCACCCGCTTGTCCATAAACTTTTTTCTTAAAATCCTCTTTGGTGATAGGGTTCCCCTTCAGGGTGGAGACAAAAAGCCAGGTTGTCCATTGGATAAGCGTATTCCGTTCTTCCTCTGGTCGTTTCGAATAGGGAGTCTTGTAACTCCCTTTTCGTTGCAGTTCCTCAGTGGTCTGAATGATGGTCTGCATTCCTCCAAGTTGTGTTCTCCAGTTCCGATCGAGCGTCTCCGGATCAAGGAGCGCCAACTCATCCTTGTCTTCCGGGCCCGCCGGCCGGACCCGTGCATCTAAACAGACGCCGGTCAGGGGAATGGTTTTCGTCTCACGAGGACCTAAGGTAGTTTCCACTTTTTGTGGGAGTCCATAATTTTGAACTTCGCCGGTCTTTGAAGCGAGGATCGTCGGTGGAATTCGAATGAAGAAGGCTTCTTCGGAATGATTGATGAGCGTCAAGGTGGCCACGTGGCCAATGGTTTCCGAGGTCCCAACGATTGAGAGGCTGACTTTCTCAGGATCAAGCTTTGTCGGGAAAGTGAATGCCAGCTGTTGCAATGCGTCTTTCAGCTTTTTGATTCTTTCCTTGAGCTTGTCTTTGACAGAAGATTCCGGCAGCTCCTCCACCGCTTTCTCCGCGGGTTCGATCAAGGGCGGGACTTGGCCTTTGGCTGCCTCCTCGTCTTGTTTTGCTTTA
>MHFM01000062.1:0-3801 GCA_001804205.1 Omnitrophica bacterium RIFCSPLOWO2_01_FULL_45_10b | reverse complement strand
GCCTTCTTGCTTTCTTCCGCTTTTTTCTCGGCTCCCTTGGCAATGTTTTCCGCCTTCTCGGCTGCCTTGATATCCTCTTTTTTTCCAGTTTGATTTGCCTTTTCCCTTGCCGCACTCGCCTCTTCCCTCTTTTTCTGAGCATTCATGCTATCTCGGATATCCTGGTCGGCCTTTTTAGTCCAATCGTCAGCCGCTTTCTCCGCTTGATCATCCGCACGCTGGGCGTTTTGAAGCGCTTTCTCGGCGGCTTCGACTTTCTCCTTGGCTTCCGTACTCGAAGAAGCAAATCCTGAAGGGACGGCTATCATAAGCACAAAGGCCAATACCCCTATCAATCCCATAGTATTTCTTAATCCTATTTTCAGGCTCATACTTCTCTCCTTTTTTACAATCGCTATTTCACAATAATTTTGATGACGGCCCGGTGAGCTGGATCTTGCCCCAAGCGGATTTTTCGCGCGCTGGACCCCCGGGAGGTTTACCTCCGGGGGAAACACCTACAGGGTACAAGACAAAAGAATAAATCGCTTCCTTTCCGTCTGGATATTGCATTGTTGTCTGAAGCTTCCATGGATCTGAGGTATCGGCGACATGGAATGCGTTAAACTCGGTGACGCTTGAGAAAACGCCCGTTCCGGCCGTAGGCGGATACACCCACTCACCTTCGCCAGAAGCGCTCTTAGAAGACCCTGTGCCTCCGGCAACCAAAGCGGGCGCCAACCCACCGAGGGCCCCAAGCGCGGATAATCCCGAGGATGATTTCTCTGCCGTGTGATAGCCTGCTGTGTCATAGGTGCTCTTAGAAGATCCTGAAAGTCCCGACAAAACCATGAGCGAACTGCTCAGGAGGGCCGAACCCACCTTCGCCTTGGTTGATTTCGAAACCTGCTTGCCGGGAATGAAAACCGGCCGGAGTCTTCCCAAATTTTTTGCTGCTTGTTCGCTTATTTCAAATGTGCTTCCGGGTCCGTAGACAGTTCCTTCCGGTGAAATGAGTTGAGCGCTTTTAATCCTCGCCATGCCGGGAGGACGCGAAATAAATTCCGTTTTTAAGACATCTCCATGAGCACGAGAAACATACACGTCCACGGGGATGTTATTCTGCGTGTCCTCATAATGCTGATAAACCGGCGGTTTAACCCCCTCTTGTTTTTCTTCGGGCGCTGACATTCCGGAAGGCGTAAAAGAAACTTGATAAAAACATAACAGAAATGCGAACATCTGAGCAACTCTTTTAAGATAAGCTGTCGGCAAAACTATCAATTCCATCAAAAAAATCGAAGGTTGAATGGGATATTAGACTAAAAGCGAAAATATTTTAAAGGGTTGTCCCATCAAACTCCTCCTCCTTCCATGTGACGTAAATCTTAGCGTTAGGGAAAACAAGGTTACTCTCCAAAAATCGCGGCGTCAAATAAAAAGGCGAAACGAAGAAGTAAGGCCGGTTTACCGCCGCTCGCCGAATACTTTGGTATCCAGTGAGAACTTACCCGGTCCGAAGGCCAGAAATAAAATGAAAATGCTCAAATAGACCAAAGCCGATTCATAAGCCATTCCGCCGGTATTACTCACGAACGGGTCTTTGTTCACAATCGCGTGGAAATAAACGGCGACGCCCATGGTGCAGATAAGCCCAAATGACGCCAGCGGTGTCAGCAATCCCAGTACCAAAGCGATCCCCCCGCCAAACTCCGAGAGAGCGGCTAAAAATTGAAAAAATCCGGGGATGTGGACCGGGGCTTCGGCCGGCATCCAACTAAATGGGGTCTGTATTTTTCCCCATCCATGCAAGACAAATGCGGCTCCGACAATCAGACGAAGCAGAAGGAGAGCGGTTGATGCGAAAGCCGGCTGAGGAACAGGTCGCAAAATACATTTTAGTTTCTTTATCATTAGGATTCTCCTCTGTTAGGTACCTCTATGGCAATTTTTTCGATAGCTTCAGCAAGAACGTCAGAAAGTAATTGGGCTCCTTCAAAGGTAACATGAACGCCGGATTCAATGTAAAGATCCTTGCGGCGAGGATGAGCCCCCGAAGAGGAAAATGGTTAATCCTTAATAATCCAATCGTTCGGGCGGAAGAGGTCATAAGAAAGATTTTGGCCGCAGAAGTCTTTCACGTCAACGAGTGGTTTCATTGTTTTTTCATGCGCGCGGCGCGCTTCATAAACGAGGTCAAGGTCAAGAAACGCTTGATCGCCCCTGAATTGCGCGCAAAGCTGCTTGGCGCGGCTGAAACTCACAATCGGATCGCATTTGATGCGAGGCGTCCCAATCTCTTTTAGGGGAATGGGAAATTCCTGTTTGGTTCCGTCCTTAAATTTGAGAATGATGGCGCCTTTGCAAAACACCTGGGCATCAAACATGTGGAGCGAAAAGAGCCTCCCTTCACCTGTCACCTTCTCATCCCCTGGCATTATGATTGGAATCAGCTGCAAGAATGAAAAGAACGCGATAAAGAAATATGTGACGCGCGGTTCTTTGCCTTGGGTCAAAGAGGTGAAGAGGCTTTTTGATTCGCTAGGATCTGAAATGAAATAAGTCAAAGGGAAAATTGTGAGGAGCGCAAACATGAGCAGTGGATAGAAGAACCCTACTACAGGCCAGGAAACAATGTGGAACAGGGACAATTGGAACAAAGCGCTCCAATAAACCCATCTCGTGCGACTCAAAACTCCCAAGACGATAAACGATTCCAAGATAACGACATAATAACAGGCAGCTGGAATGAGCAGCCCCGGAATCCAAAGTGGTTTCGCATAGAGGGCTCCGCCCGAGAGCCATTCCATATTGTATTTCAGGACCGAGGCCCAAACGTAAAACAAAACGAGGGTGTAGCGCAGGAGACGGCGTTTGTTGGGAAGAAATAAAAAGACGAACGTCGCGAAATACAACATATAGTGCTGATTGAGGCGCAGCGAGTAATCCTGAATGTAAATCAGGGTCTTGAAGAAATTGACGAAGATCAACCACCCGTAAGCGGCGGCGCAGAGTTTGTTGGACAAAAAGAGGAGAACGCCGATAACAGAAACAAGGCCGAAGAGGAAAAGGATAAGCCTCGCTTCGTCGTAGCTAAAGAATCGATACCGGAAACAGTTTTCAAAGAAGGGCCAGCAGACAGGCCTCGCCTCGTCTGATAAATAGTTGGCGGCCTTGCCGACATGCCAGACCCAAAAGGTGAGGACTTGCCCAACGGCCAAGAACGCCCCGTAGAAACGCAAAGCGGCGTCCTTGCTGATTTCATTAATTTGCGCGCTAAAATATCGGCGAATGATTGGCATAAATATTTTGAATTAAATAAATACGTACCGGTTCTACCTACCCTAAAGGGCTGCTGCGTTGAAGGTACTGCAAAAAGCACTGTCTGAGTGGCAGGTTACACCTGAAGAAATGGAAGTAACAAATAAAAAAGCGAGGTCGTTTGACCCCGCTTTTTGCGTATGCCCCTGACGAGAAAAATAGTTGAGCCATCGGGGAGTTTTCCCCAACCCCTCATTTATTTAAATTAATGAAGGCAAGTGCTGCGAAAAGCCTGCTGTGGGTGCCGGCCTAAATTAGCATGCCCTGTCTGCCAACAGACAGGCGCGCTGGCAGGGACGCCTCCCATGCTACATTTGTAAATTTAACTTAAGGTAAGAAAATCTACTTTTTAGCGGGACTGTTCCTTACGCTTTGAAAAGCATTCCTTGCAGTATACCGGACGATCTCCGCTGGGTTTAAAAGGAACTTCACATTCCTTTTGGCAACCCGCACAAGTCGCCTTGAACATCTCTCTTGGCCGACCTCCGCCAAATCCACCAC
>MHFM01000061.1:2171-6374 GCA_001804205.1 Omnitrophica bacterium RIFCSPLOWO2_01_FULL_45_10b | reverse complement strand
TTCAAGTTCAGGAATGGGGCGTTTCTCCGAACGCCTCGAACAACAATTTGTTGAGAGGAAACCTCTCTCTGTTTTAGAACTTGACAACGGGTTAAAATCAAAAGCAACTCTTGTTTTTGCGGCTGGAAAAATCAGCACAGTTGAACAGCTTCAAAATATTTCGGATGAAGCATTAATGAAAATAGAAGGAAATGGAGGCGGTAGGCTCACTCAAGAAGAGGTAGCTCAAATTCGCACATCGCTTGAACAGGTGCGTGGACTTGTGCGGACATCTTATCAAAAAAAGATTGAGCAAGAGAAACTTCAGAAGATTATGGAATTAAAGGAAGTAAAAGATCACCTTAATGCGGTCGCCGCCGGCAAGCGCCGTCAGGAAATCATTTCCAAAACAGGACCGAAGCAAGCCCTTTCTTATTTAGCTTACTTATTATTAAAACCGGATACGAAAAGCTGGTATGACTATCTTGCCGGTCTCCCGGAAGTGAAAGGTGCGGTTGAGAATACGGGCGCTGATGGGCGAATTATGGTTCGTTTAGATCAATATTATGTGTGGGAATGGAATCCGTTGGCAGGGCTTGAGAAGGATAGTTCCGGATGGAATGTGGAGATATTGAAAAACGAAATCAATGAATATGGCCACTATGAACTGAAAATTCGCTTAACCAAACCCGGAGTCAAAAAGCAGTATATTAGGACGTTACAAATCGGGCCATTTCATCACTGGATAAAAGATCGACGAAAACTCGAAAACAAAAAAACAGAGACACAATATGTCCGCCCTATTCTTATGGTGGGTAATGCACCCGGACTAGAGCGGCTAGCCCCTTCGAACGGGCCGCTTATTCGCACACTCGCCGATCTCATAGGAAATCCTGATTTGATTGGATTGGCAAAGGCTAAAAAACTGAATTGGCGCGATCATGCTGCGCAAATTGATTCCCTGGTTGGGCTTAAGGTGGGTTCTTCTTTTGAGCGCGGTGGTCTTTATTTCAGCCCGGTTCCGGATTACACCTATAGTTGGCATGGCCCCGGAAAAATGCAAAAAGGATGGCGAGGAACGATTGTCCAAAGCGGAGCGGAGAATGGTGTTTTCCGGTTTGTAGTCCTTTGGACTAAAAACGCCTGGCCGCCGCGCCAACAAATTTATGAGGTTGGCGACGCCTTGCAAAAAATTTGGACCGTCAAAGAGGGCTTGCCTCGATTTTCCTGGGCGCTCAAAATTGAAGATGTCGCGCGAAAATCAAAAGCTCGCCCTGCGCTTTCGCGCGCGCCTGAGCAAGATAAGCCCGCAGGAGAAATTCGCACCATTTCTGAATTAATTACTAATGAAAGATTGAAAAAAAATCCATATAGCGCAAAACAGCTTCCCATCGCCGATTTCACCGGCTTGTCCATTGGAGAATCAGACAAGCACGGTAATTTTTCATTTACGCCCGTGACGGGTTATCGGCAATATTTTTTACACCTCAGTTTTCAAGAGCCGGGTTGGAAGGGTAAAATCATTAAAAGCGGGGTCAATGTCTTCGGGCTGTTCGAGTTTACGGTTGAGTTTAATAACCCCGACACCAAGGTTCATTTAGATGATGACGGCGAACCGATCACCCAGTTTCATCGCGTTTATCAAGTTGGGCCCGCGCTTGATGAAATCGGCAAGTTTGTTCGGCAAAGAGCTAAAACCGGGACACAACAAGTTTTGACTTTGAGCCCGGCGGGCGCGTTCGTTCGAAGCCCTTCAGCATCCATTAGAAAAATGCGGACTCTTGCGGATATTTTAACCAACGAAACTTTAATGCAAAATCGATATTACCACGGCTGGGATTCCTATCGTGAGCATGTTCCGGATTTGGCGGGTCAAAGCATAGGTGTTAGCAACAAAGAGGGAAAGTTTTCCCACCGGATTTTTGAGCATTTTAAAGCTTACCGATTCGCAGGGCTTGGTTTTCAAGAAGCAGGATGGCGGGGTGTCATTGTTCAGTCGGGATTTAATCACTGGGGGCGATTTGAAATTAAAATTCAATATGAAAATCCGAATGCAAAAAGAGAAGACTCTCTCACGGGCAAAAAGCAAAAGGCCTTCGAAAAAACTTTTCAAGTGGGTCCGCATCTTACCGCTCTTCCTGAGGTGAAGGGAAACGATTTGGTGCCTGATGGAAAAATTCAATGGGTCTTAGATTTAGAAGATGCTCCCGCCTTGAGAGTTTTTGACGAAACAGACGCGGAATCGGCTTTGCCAAACACTTTTCGCAGTTTGCCGGATGTGCTTGCACGGAAAGATTTAGTTGAAAGCAAGACGCCGATAGATTGGCGTCGATATAAAAAGGATTTGCGGGAATTAATCGGCATGAGCGTCGGCTCGACGATGGTGCTTGGAAGGTTAAGTTATGCGCCTGCGACACATTATCAATACATATGGTCTGCATTGGGGGAAAATGCTCGTGGAATACGCGGTGTGATTGCTAATGCAGGCGTATCGGATAAGGGTAAACCTTTTATTCAAGTTCGTTTCAAGAAAGGAAACGCGGTTAAAAATAGAACGTTTGAGTTCGGAGAAAAAATTACTTACATTTCAAGCAAAGAAAAAGGAAACAGACCCATGCCTGTGTTTGCCCTCATTTCCAAAGAGACCAGTGCCAATAAGCCTGTTTTTTCAAATCGCTCCGAAATGCGGAGTTCGATTCGCAAACAGCCCTTGAATCCAAACGCTCAAATGGTAAAAGATGCTTACGATCAACTTGTGTCTGCGGAGGACAAGGTTCGCAAAGGAATTTCTATTGAAGAAATTGCCGCCCTGATTGAGCCTAAGCTAAAAACTCCTTTTGTCGATGCGGTCGTCAAGAATTATTCAGACCAATTCCCGCTTGTTCGCTCCGAAATGCGGGAGTGGATTTCGGATTGGATTGCACAGCATTCATTTTTAAACGAACTGCTCGATGACAAAGGCGTCGTGTTCACGGGCGATTTTAATCCCCATGATACCCCGCCGACGGTTGGCATTGTTCTTCATGAAAGCGTTGCTGATAAACGGCGCATTCTGCTGAAGCCGCCGCATCAAAGCTTTGACGGCCTCGAAACCGTTCTTGACGTGATTGGCTCCAAACTGGAATTATCCGACCAAGAGAATGGAGCGCAATGGCTGCGACAAATTCTTGGAACGGATGAATTTGTGATTCGAATGCAACTCGCGCAGCCGAAAAATCCTGCCAAACCGATGCTTGAAGAACGTTTTGATATCAACGCGACATGGCAGGACATTCAAGATCGGATTTTGCCTTTGAGGGATCAAATCAGCTATGTTGAAATCACCGCGCCGGAACCGCAACCAGTTGCCGTCAAGCGCGCGCTAAGCCTGGCAGATTTAACGAATCCGGCTGATGCCAAAAATTTAGTGGCGCAGGGAAAAATGGATGCACATAAACTGCAAGTGCCGGTAGCGGTTCTTCCGTCTGTAACCGATGGAGCATATTTACTTCAAAATTTTGATTTTGGTAAAGAGGATACCGAGCGGCAGTCAGATGAGGTTATCATTCCGTTCAAAGACGAATATTATTTTGAACTTTCACGGAACCAAGCCACAGCTCATTCCGATTCGAAAGTCGAAGTGCGACTGGATAGTTTTGCCAGCCAGTATTTGCATGGCCTACCGGTTTTGTTTGCGGGTCCTGCCGCTCAAAAGTTCGAAATTATAGGCGAGGTCGGGAATATCAGTTTTCGATTAATTGAAACTCCCCAAGGCCAGGCGATTGAATTTACAGCTGAAAACGGCAGGCTGTCCTTTTTTGATTTAGTTGATACCAACCGCCTCCGCCTCCGCATACGGGAGATTGTCCAACGCTTGAAATCCCGAGCTCCCCAAGAGCAACTATTGCAATGGGACAAAAAACTTGAAGAAACGATAAGCGGAACTCTTTCGATCGCGGACTTCATATTTTTTGTTTATCACGTTTATCCTCTTGTGTGGGAATTGATTGTCAATGCTTATGATGCTGTTCTTGTAGAGTATGTTGCCCGTACCTCTAAAAATCTTGATCATGTTGGAAAAATCCGTTTTTCGATTAAAAGTGGCTCTTCTTCACAAGGAGAGACCCAATGGATTATCGAAGTCAGCGACAACGGCATCGGTTTATCCCGGGCTGAATTGGAACAACTATTTAAGAAGGAGTTTATCAGTGAGAAGCGTTCGACCAATGCGGATCCGATAGTGAG
>MHFM01000061.1:0-2134 GCA_001804205.1 Omnitrophica bacterium RIFCSPLOWO2_01_FULL_45_10b | reverse complement strand
CATGGCATTACAAAAATATCAAAAACTGGAGAATTTTGATTGAGACTGTTTCATCGGATGGGGAAGCTTTGCGGCGTGAAATTAACAGCGGAACGAATGTGTCCCAGCAATTGCAAAGTCCCGATGTCATTGCTGGCCAGAATGAAAAACAAAAATCTCGTGGCACCCTTTTTCATCTCGAAATTATCCCACGTCTAGAAGCTGTCATCCAACTCAAGAATAAAACTGAAGCAACGGTTGTCGAATCTTCATGGGAGCTCGATCCTTCCGCCCGCGCCGAGCTGCGCAAGAGAATCAACGATACACGACCCACGATACACGACACACAAACCTACAGGGCTGAAATGCGGGGATTTTTTAAAGAATTATTGCGGCATTTTATAAAAGCCGATGAAACCAATGGACGGTTTTCCGATTTGATTTCAGCAGAGTATGTGCAAATCAAAAAAATGCTGGACGAAACCAGAACGGCAGAAATGGGGGTTGACTTGCTTCTTCAAATTCTACAAATACAAATGCTGAGAGTGCGGGCAATTGCTCACCGAATGGAACAAAACCATCAAAATGTGCCCATTCAATCAGTCAACGTTTTCGAACGCGCCTGGGAGCAGGTTAAAGCGACGCAAAATGTCAAAAGAGACGAGCGTTGGGCAAAGAAATTAAACCGATTGAGCGTAAGAGCCCAAAAAATTGAAAACAAAAAAACCGTTGCTTCCGAAAGAGATTTCAACTCCTTGCGGAGAATCAAAGAAGAACTTGTTCGTCTTCGCCGTGAAATTATTGCACAAGTTCAAAAAGAACTCGAAGCCATTAAAACCGCAATACATAAATTTGACTATGTCGTTGCTGAGCTTCAGAAAAAAGAGGGGATGACTCTTCTGGATCAAGAGAACGATGAATCTGCGAAAATCACCGAAATTTTAAGCTTGGTTGAAAACCTGATTCATCAGGTAGATCGCTCCGATTCGGAGAATCGTTCCGAAATGCGCGAGAATCCGGTTGAGTCAAGCACTGTCGCGCCGCGATTAGAGAAATCGCGCGCCGAGTTGCGGGCAGTGACAAAAGAAGAATATGATGCTTGGCGAACCCAAGCTTTGCGGCGGCTGGCCGATACGATGGGCCAAAAAGGGAATTGGGAATTTCTATGGGATAAACATTTGTTTGACCGCAGTGAGAGGGATCGAGCCGTACGGCAAAATTTATGGCAGCTCGCAAATCACCCTAAAACCAAATTACCCATTGCGGAATGGCTGCCGCCTGAAACGGATTTGTTGCAAAAAGGCGATGTCGTTTTGATTGCTTATCCGAGTAAGATCAAATCAAAACACCCCGAGCTTTCCGGCTGGTTTGTAAATCCACTCACAGGGTTTGGCAAGCCGCTTCTGTTCACCGGTAAAAAAATTGCTGACTCCAAGGAAAATCCGCGGCCGATACACTTCCGCTTGGGGATCGTTAACCGGCGATGGGATCTTGATAGAACAGACCCGGACAAACCAAAATTAGTTCCCATATCATTTAATATACACCAAAGCGGGCAGCCAGAAGGTCAAAATCTAGAGCTCTTAACTTATTCTTTAGCCGGAGACCCCGAAAGCCCGTTGCAACCGGTATGGCCCGAAATTTTTCCCGTTTTCAAAATTGCCTCCTCCGAAGAATTCCAAAAATTTGCCTCCGACCGTTCCGAGCTGCGGAGTTCAATTCAGAAACAAACTTTAAGTCCAAATGCTCAAATGGTAAAAGACGCTTACGAACAACTTGTGTCCGCGGGGGGCAAGGTTCGAAAAGAAATTTCTATCGAAGAAATTGCTGCTCTGACTCAGCCTAAGTTAAAAGCTCCTTTTGTTGATGCAGTCGTCAAGGATTATCCAGACCAATTCCCGCTTGTTCGCGCTGAGCTGCGTGAAAATAAGCGTACAGCGTACAGCGCCCTGCCTGCCGGCAGGCAGGTAAAGCGTATAGAAAATCTGAACGCTAAAGAATCGCGTGCCGAGCTGCGTGAGAATCAGGTTTCAGGTTTCAGGGATCAGGTGTCAGCATTATTGGCGGAAGGTCAGAATCCAGCTTTGGATTCCAGGCGGGAAACTCTTTTGAATAAATCAGGAATGGCAACTCGGATTAATCGGACTTCGGTTTC
>MHFM01000060.1 GCA_001804205.1 Omnitrophica bacterium RIFCSPLOWO2_01_FULL_45_10b | reverse complement strand
TCTCTGCGATTTTAGCCCCACTCGCTTTTTGGAGCTATTTGTGTGAGCGGAAGCAATATGCACTTATTTTGATCACACTCATCGCGATCGGTTTGTTTTTTTCTCAATCCCGCGGCGGGATTATTAGTACCGCAGTTTCAGTGGCGTATTTTTTAATGCTATACCGCCGCAAGCATGCCCACGCTTTGATCATCCTCTTCTTTTTCTTAGGGGCGTCGCTTCTTTACGCAGAACTTTTTGGATCTTCTTTTTTTCAGCAATATTTTCGCTGGGAGAACTTAGCCACAGGTGGAGGGCGGCTCGAAGCCTGGAAAGAAGTCATTCGGCTGATTGCGCTTCGCCCATGGTGGGGTTATGGTTTTGGAACGGAGGACCAACTCTTTATTAAATTTGACATTGTCTTCTTAGAACACGCGGGTGCCTACGCTCATAATTCGTATATTGGTTTAATTAGCCAACTAGGATTTATCGGAGCTTTTATTTTTTTTGTTCCGCTCATTCTTTTTTTCTTAAACAATGCTTATCAAGTAAGCCGCATTGTTTCGGATCAAGAACGATGGCTTGGACTGGCTTTGAATGCCTCGATTCTTGGGGGGCTCGCGAACGCTTTTTTTGAAAGCTGGCTTTATTCCGCCGGTAATTCGTTTACTTTTCCGTTTTGGGTTATTGTCATCATGGCTTATCAAATGGCGCACGCAGTCACAAGAGAAAAAGCGGGAGAAATCGCGAAGGCGTAATCAAATGATCCTATGGCTCTATTTTTTTTCTTATTTTTTGGTGGCAGGAGGAATTGCTTATTGGTTAACACCTATTATCAGGCAATGGTCCATTAAATGCAAGGCTCTCGATTTACCGAGTCAGCGCAAGCCTCATGAAAAAGCAATTCCTACGATGGGTGGAATCGCGATGTATTTTGCCTTCTTTGTAACGGTGCTCATAGCAAGCGCCGGTCATTCTTTCTGGATCGGTCAGCCGCTGTTCCCGGATTTTAAGATTCATCATTTGTTTCTTGGGGTTACACCCATTGTGATCGTAGGGATGATCGATGACAAATATCACATTAATTATAAATGGAAATTGGTTGTTCAAATTGGGGTTGCCATCCTGATGCTTCAATTCGGATATCAAATTTATGCGGTAACCAATCCGTTTAATGGAGATTCCATCCCTTTGGGTTTTTTAAGCAAGCCACTCACCATTCTTTGGTTTCTTTTTATTATTAATGCTATCAATTTTATCGATGGAATTGATGGGCTTGCAGCCGGAATTTCGTTAATTGCTCTACTCACCACTTTCGTTGTCTCTCTTTATCTTAATAACATTCAAGTGGCGATGCTGGCTGCTATTTTGTCCGGCAGTATCGTTGGTTTTTTCCGTTATAATTTTTATCCCGCATCCATTTTTATGGGAGATACAGGAAGCTTGTTCTTAGGGTTTTCCATAGCGCTTTTATCTTTGCGCAGTGCTCAAAAAAGTTCGACGGCGGTGGCGCTTGCAATTCCGATCGTCATTCTTGGGCTTCCGATCGCAGATGCCATTGGTGCCGTGATCAGACGTTGGTCCTCTGGATGGGTCGGCTCACACACATTGCCGGACCGTGCGCTTTCATGGACCAAGATATTCCATCCCGATCTTGGCCATATTCATCATCGATTATTAGCGCTGGGTTTAACAAGGCCGCAGGTGGTCGTTTTGCTGTACCTTGTTGCAATTGGTTTCGGCGCGACAGGCCTTGCTTTGGTTGCTGCACGATATCAGCAAATCGCTCTTATTCTTTTGTATATGGGAATTGTTTTTTTTATTGCCTTTCGAAAATTTCCAACACTGAGCGAACCCTTTCCGGCTCATAAGCCAACTTTTCAGCCCACCATTGAAAGCGTTCCGCATTTTCTGGAAACAAAGGCAAAGGACCCAAGCTTTATTGGCAGCAGAAAATTTAGTCGTTTAGTTTTATGGATCGCCGGCGTTTCGCTCCCTATTTTTATTTTTATTATCGTGGTTTTTGGAAAAGGTTTTTTTAGATAACCATGTGCGGGATCGCCGGTATTTACCATCCTCACGCAGGTCCGAATTTTGATTCCGATGGAATTTGCCGTGGAATGCTTGCTGCTCTTCAACACCGAGGTCCGGATGCGGAAGGCTGGTATCGAAGCAAAGAACTTGTTTTAGGGCATAGACGGCTCAGCATTATTGATCTGTCGCCTTCAGCCAATCAGCCGCTTTCCAATGAAGACGGAACACTTTGGCTTGCTTACAATGGGGAAATTTATAATTTTCGGGAATTAAGGAAAGAACTGATCGGGAAAGGCCATCGGTTTAAATCTCAGACCGATTCAGAAGTGATTCTTCATCTTTATGAAGAGTTTGACATCAAGTGTCTTGATCATTTGCGCGGGATGTTTGCGTTCGCTTTGTGGGATGAAAAGAAGAAGCGGCTTTTTCTGGCCCGCGACCGGATCGGAATCAAACCGCTTTATTATTCAGATAATCCGGCTTCTTTAATTTTTGCTTCTGAAGCAAGAGCGATTCAAAAAGCAATTCCTTGTGAACCCAATTCCGAAATAGCGATACAATTCTTACAGTACGGTTCCATTCCGGAGCCGTTGACGGCTTTTCAAAATATTTATTCCGTGCCTGCCGGCCATTATCTTTTGCGGGATGTCCGCGGCACGTCAATCCATTCCTACTGGTCCTTGGCTGATGTCCTCAGGCGCCAGGATGCGCATCCTTTAGTTGGCCGTGAGATACGTACCTTATTAGAGGAAGCTGTACAGCAGTATTTGGTGAGCGATGTCCCGCTTGGGATTCTATTAAGTGGTGGGCTGGATTCCTCAAGCTTGGTAGCGCTCGCTGCAAGGCAAAGAGAGCAAGTCATACATACGCTAACCATTGGGTTTCATGAAAGCCAATACGATGAAACCCAATTCGCCTCTCTTATAAGCAAGAAGTTCGGAACTCGTCATCATGAACGTTATGCAAACGGGCCGATGGTTTTGGAATGCCTTGATGATTTTTTTAATGCAATGGACCAACCTTCCGCTGACGCTTTAAATACCTTTGTGGTAACGCGCCTTGCTCAAGAGGAAGGAATTCGAGTTCTTTTGTCGGGCTTAGGTGGAGATGAAGTATTTAGTGGATATCCACATTTCAAGTATGCGGGAAGGTTGTTTCAAATACTTCCATATTTAGAGAAAATGCCGCCAGCTGTGCGTTCATATCTCATTGGTGCTTTGGTGCAAGGATCAAAACTTTTCAAGGCTCCGCTGGCCGCTGAACGGCTCAATTTTTTGATGAATCCTACCATTGATAGCGCTTATCGTGTATACCGGGGAGTTTTTCCGCCTTCAATGATTCAATCGTTATTGAATTGCGATTCAAAAGCAATTCAACCGTCTTCAGTTTTGCCTCATCCTGAAGGTTTACCTTCTGGCATTGACCGGGCGATTTATCTTGAGTTTGCTTTATATTTGAGGGACCGCCTCCTGCGCGATACCGATGCAATGAGCATGAGTCATTCTCTTGAAGTTCGAGTTCCGTTCTTGGATCACCAATTTGTCACAGCGCTTCTTCAAATGAAGTCTCAAAATCGGTTTCATCCTTATCGTGGCAAATTATTGTTAAAAGAAGCGCTTCACAACGATCTTCCGGAGGTAATTTTAAACCGTCCAAAACGAGGATTTATTTTCCCCCTTGGAGAATGGCTCCGTTCTTCATTAAAGCCGTATGTAGAAGAAGTTTTATTAGATCATCAGAATACCGGCTCGAATCTTTACTTAAATCCCGAAGCCGTGAGGAAAGTTTGGGATGGATTTTTAAAGGGGGAGGTCCATTGGTCGCTTCCGTGGTCTATTTTTGTTTTGAAGCGTTGGTGGAATCAGTATGCCGTTCTTTCTTCAGATGTACAGACAAAAAAAGTCCTAATTTCATAATATCTCTATGCGTTCAGAATATACCGAATCCGTACCTTCCGTAGTTTTATCTCACGGGGGCGTTCAATATTCTTATCAAATGGCTCTTGCACTTCAACGCGCGGGGTTATTGTCCGCTTTCTACACAACCATTTACGATTTCAGGCGTCTTGGAAAATTTCTTCCTTGGTTTCGAAGCCGTCTGAGCCGCCGCCGTTATGAGGGATTAGACGAAGCATTGATTAAATCGAATCCCTGTCCGGAGTTACTGCAAAGAGCTGTAAGCTATTTGGCGTTGGGGAATTCCTTTTTTACCAATCGATCGATTCACTGGCGATGCCGTCTTTTTGATGATTATATTTCCCGCGAGCTTGAGCGTATCAAGTTCGACCTTTTGATTGGATTAAGCGGAAGCGCTTTGTCCTCGATAAAAAAAACAAAGGAAAAAGGAAAAATTTCAGTCGTTGATCAGCATGACATTCATTATTCTCTTGCCGAACGACTTTTAAGAGAAGAACAGGAACTTCACCCTGAGTTTGCAAGTTCCATTCCATATTTACCACCTCTTTGGAGTTATTTGAATTGTGTGAAACAGGAATTGGATCTCGCCGATTTCATTTTGGTTCCTTCTTCGTTTTCGCTCAAGTCCCATCTTGACGGCGGCATCCCTCAAGAGAAATTAATTTTGATGCTTCACGGTATGAACCCTCCACATGATAATGTTTGCCCGAGCAAACGGGAAGGAGGGAAGTTTCGAATTCTTTTTGTCGGGACACTCACGCAACGCAAGGGCCTTAAATATCTTTTGGAGGCAGTAAAACAACTTCATTCTTCTCAAATTGAACTTATTTTAATTGGTGATTGCATGGCAGAGGAACGAGCCCTTGCCCCTTACCGGGATTTTTTTCGTTATATCCCCTATGTTCCTTATTCAAAACTCAAAGATCACTTTGATCATGCCCATCTTTTAGTTTTGCCTTCCATTTTTGATGCTTTTGGATTAGTGGCTTTGGATGCAATGGCGGCAGGTCTGCCCGTTATTGTCTCGGAACATACAGCGGCCGGCTCTGACATTGTACGTAACGGTATAGATGGATTTGTTGTTCCCATTCGAGATACTGAGGCAATCAAAAGGGAGATTTTAACTCTTTATGAAAATGAAAACCTCAGAAGACAAATGGGCTTCAACGCCAGTGAGAGAGCGAAAGAATTTTCCTGGGATACTTATGCCGAACGTTTGAAAAATGCAATCGAACGTATTTTATCCACATCACGAAAACCGACCTATGCCGCCTAAAGTTTCCGTTCTGATTCCCGCTTATAATATGGCTTCCTATCTTTCAGAAGCGATTGAAAGCGTCTTCCGTCAAACATTCAAAGATTTTGAACTCATTGTGATTGATGATGGTTCTACTGATAATACCCGAGAGATTGTAAGCCGCTTCAAGAACCACCGCATTGACTATTACTATCAAGACAATCAAGGCCGTGCAGCCGCGCGAAATACCGGTCTTCACTTGGCAAAGGGGCAATACGTTGCTTTTTTAGATGCTGATGATGTTTGGAATCCAGATCGGCTCGATCGCGGGGTAGCCGCTTTGGATAGCACGCCAGAACTAGGTTTGGTTCATGGCGAAGTAGAAGTCATTGATGAAAAAGGGACGCAGGATCTCAAAAGAACGGCGCAGATTAGAAAGTATTATCAAGCGGAGCGGAAAAAAGGATCCGGCCATCTTCGTCTTTTAGATAAATGCGCCATATTTTCTTCCGCGATTCTTTTGAGGCGGGAATATGCGGTTCAAGTTGGGGATTATGATACAGCTTTTCCGATTTATGAAGACTACGATTGGTATTTGCGTTTTTCGTTTTGTTATCCGATTGGTTTGATAAACGGCCCCCCAATTGCAAAGCACCGTCTCCATTCGGAAAATTCATTTTCTGGGTTTGATTCAAAGCAGCATGCAGAAATTTATATAAGGATTCTAGAGAAGCAGTTAGCGCAGGTTTGGAAATCCGAAGCTGGTTCTGCCGGTAAGCGCCGAAGTCTTATCTTGAAAAAATTGGTTGAATTTTATTGGCGCACAGGAGACAAAGATCAAGTCAGAGTGAAGCTGCTTGAGGCAGTTCGGCTTAACCCTATGCTTGCTTTTGATTTACGGTCTATTTGGCGCCTTATTTTTTCCTTATGAAGATCCTCCAAGTCGTCTCAGAGCTTTCTCCCCGCATGGGGGGGCCCGCCCAAGCTGTGCTTGAACTTTCCCGCGTTCTCGCACGAGAGGGCCAAGCGGTTAGCATTTTTGCCACGGATCCAGATTTGAAAGTTTTCGAGCAATCACATTTACGTACCAAGGTCACAGATGTTTCGATCAAACTTTTCAAATCAATAGGATGGCGGCATTATTATTACTCACCTTCTTTTAAGAAGGAATTGAAACAACGGGTTCGAGATTTTGATATTGTCCATATTCACGGGATTTGGACTTATCCAACTTTGGCGGCGAGCCGAATTTGCAAGGAGGCCGGCGTCCCTTACGTGATTCGCCCTTGTGGGATGCTTGATCGGTATTGCTTTTCTCATCATCAATTGCGCAAGAAAATTTATTATGCTTTAGCAGAACAAAAAAATCTCACCTCGGCGCATGCCATTCATTTTACTACCGAGGAGGAACGCCATCGCTCTTCTATGAATGGTTTAGCGAATCAGGCGGTTGTTATTCCGCTCGGGCTTGATCTGGAGCCTTATCTTTGCCTGCCGCCTCGAGGAAATTTTAGAAAGCATTACCCCCATCTTGAAGGAAAGAAGATTATTTTATTTTTGGGGCGCATCAATTTCAAAAAAGGGCTGGATTTATTGATCGATGCTTTTTCAGCAGTTCTTAAAGAAACAAAGGAAGCGCACTGTATCATTGCAGGACCTGATGATGAAGGTTATGGCAAGCGTTTAAAGGAATGGATTTCTGAAAAAGGAATTAGTGAGCATGTTACGGTCATCGGTTTCGTGGAAGGAGAAGCAAAATTAGCCTTGTTCAGGGATAGCGATATTTTTTGTCTTCCTTCACATCAGGAAAATTTCGGAATTGCGGTTGTCGAAGCCATGGCGGCAGGCCTTCCGGTTGTCATTAGCGATCAAGTCAATCTTTATCGAGAAATTCAATCTGAACAAGCCGGAATTGTCACGGGTTTAAATTCCTCTGAAATTGCCTCCGCTTTTCTTCGATTGCTCCAAGACGATCATCTCCGGGAAACGATGGCAATGAACAGTCGGGCGTATGTGAAACGGAATTACCAATGGGATAAAATCGTTAAAGACTTGATGCGGCTTTATGAACACATTATTTCTTGAACTCCCCGCTTCCATGCGGTGGAGTTATCTTCGGAATGCAGGGGATCATTTTTTCCCTCAAGCGAATCTTTCCCGGTTATTAAAACACTATTTCCAAACAAAAAATGAATGCGAAGCTGCCGTGCAAAAAGCCATTGGTTCTCCACTCATCAAGCAAATCATGGCCAAACAAAGCGCAACGAACGGAAGCTTGTCGAAATGGAAGTTGATTTGTTTAAGCGCTTTCATTCGCTTAACCAAGCCTGAAATAATTGTTGAGACAGGCGTGGCCCATGGTTCTTCCTCGGCGGTTATTCTTGAAGCGCTTCATGAAAACGGATTTGGGAAACTTTATTCGATCGATCTTCCGATTTTTGATTCCGCGGATGGTAATTTAAAACCATGGCTTGAAGGCTATTCATTTCGGAAAGGCGACGTTTCTACCGTAAACGATTTAAATCAGGTGGGTTGGCTGGTTCCGGCCAGTTTGCGAGATCGATGGGAACTTATTTTGGGAGATTCCTTAGCCGAATTACCTAAATTGGTTCGCAGAATTCCCCAGATCGATATTTTTTTTCACGACAGTCTTCATACCTACGAATGCATGATGCAAGAATTTGGGGTTGTATGGCCGCACCTGAAACAAAACGCTTTTATTTTAGCAGATGATATTTTTATTAAATGTCACTGCGCAATCCGTAACTTTGCCCAGCAAAAAGGCGAGCGTTTTACGAATTACTTGCAGCTAGGAGTGATTAGAAAATGCAAGGTGGATAACATTCAATGAGAAACGATACAAAACGAAAAATTTTGATTACAATTTCAATAACGTCCCTCCTTTATATTATTTTCTCAGGTTTAATAAGTTGGATATTTTATCGAAATATTGAAAACGGTATATACACGTGGGATGATGCGAGTGCTTATGTCGGAACCGCTGAATACATGATAAAAAATAAAACCTATCTTCTTCCCGGGGAATATAAATTTCATCCCCCCACGCTGCCTATTTTTATTTCTTTTTTTATGAAGACTGGTTTAGACGTTTATTCAGCGGTTAGGTTTTTCTTCTCTTTATTGATTGCGGGTTTAGGAGTAGGGTATTATTTTTTAGTCCCATTTAACGATTTTAAAAAATACCCGCTATTAATTTTCTTTCCGCTTGTCTTTGCGGTCTATTACCCAAGTGTTTTAATCGGCTTGAATGTATGGTCAGAGTTGTTTTTTACGTTTGTTATGCTGTGTCTAATGATTTTGTTAATGCGGTTCGAGAGGTTTACAAATGAGAAAAGTATAATCTCTTGCGCGTTTGCCGTTATTTTTTTATCCACGATCGGTCTTTTGATACGCTACATGGGCGCTTTTCTTTGGATTTTGATTAATGGACTATTCGCTTCAAAGAAGATGCGCCGAGATATTAAAATATGGATCCTACTATTCTTTAATTTAATTTTTATTGGGGTATGCGTCTACCTAAAATTATCGGGATTTTCCTCCTATACCAAAATTGGTGTTAATATAGGTGCTCTTGAAAATGTTTTTAGATACCTCATCCCCACCATTGTTAGAGATAATTTTATTCCTTTTGTGAGCTTGCCGGGGAAAACAGGTTTTATTTCAAAGCTTTGGCAAATTCTTTCGTCTGAGAAAGCCCTCCCCCTCCTTTTTCTGTATATATTTCTATTTGTGGTCGGATTTTGGAGCATTCTGAAGAGCTTCAAAGAGATTAAACAATATTTAAAATGTCAGCATTCTGCGTTCTTAAAAGTAATGTCGGGGTATCTCTTAAGTTTTTTTGGATTTTTTATGCTGACCATCTTATTCGCTCCGGTTTGGATAGAAACTAGAATGTTTTACCCTTTTTATGTTTTCTCTCTTATGGTTATTTTCTATCAAGTCATCGTTTTGTCATACCAGCCGTCTCTGAAACGCAGTACCGCTCTTATGCTGCGAATAGCCGCTTTTGGAATTTTCCCCGCCGTTCATATTACTAAATTAGTTTCGCTTTATAGCGTATTATTTTGATTTTTATGGCGCACTATAACAAAGTGTCGATTTTAATACCGGCCTATAACGAAGAAAATACAATTGAAAAATTACTCCAGCGCGTAAAGGAAGCACCTGCTTTGGGATTGGAAAAAGAGATCGTCGTTGCTGATGATTGTTCCTCGGATGGCACACGCAAAATTTTAAAAGCCATCCCAGGCATCTCTTATATATTTCATGATAGAAATCAAGGAAAAGGGGCGGCTTTAAAAACAGCTATGCATCATGCATCAGGCGATATTTTTTTGATTCAGGATGCTGATATGGAATACGATCCATTTGATTATCCAGTGTTATTGCAGCCAATTATAGATGGGCAAACAGATTTTGTTATGGGATCACGGTTTCATCATGAAATGCCAAGATTTTTTATAAAGAATTCCCCTCCTTTTTTTAGTCACTTTATAGGCAATATCGTCATTGTTACCCTAACAAATTTTCTCTTTGGCCAAAAAAATACTGATTATGAGGCATGTTATAAGGCGTTTACTCGTTCTGTTGCGCAAGCGTTTAAAATTGAAACCAATGGTTTTGCTTTCGATAACGAATTAATTTGCAAAACCCTGCGCAAAGGATATAGGATCTTAGAAGTGCCGGTTCGTTATCGGCCCAGACTTTATCAGGATGGGAAAAAGATTGGTTGGCGTGATGGCTTAGTCATGTGTTGGAATATTATAAAGTGGCGTTTTAAAAAGTTCTGATGGTGCAAGCGTGTTTTTCACTTGAAAACAGGAAAAGAGCGAGCCCGATTCCCGCCGAGACAGCGAGCATTGGATCGAGAAAGCCCCGATGGCTTGAATGAGCCCAAAAAATGAATGAAAACGCAGCCTGTGAAAGGCAAAGCGTTAGGAAGAGTTTAAAATATACCGTATGTTTTATTCTCGGTAGACTTTTCAGTGCAAGAAGGGTCAGCAGCCAGTAAGAGAGAAAATAAGACCAATTTTTGGCCGGGCTTTGAAGCGGAGATAATATCCCAAGGAAATTAACCGCCACTTTATAAACACCTCGCATCAAAGTCTGCTTTTTGTGTTTCACAATATAATCTACAGCTAAATTTCTGAACCATTTGTTTTGAAGCGTTTCATTGCCGGCAATAGCTTTAAGTTCGGCATCACGCGTTTCGTGTAAGTAGGATCGATACAGTCGGGTGCTTTGGTCAATGCTTCCTTTGTATGGAAAATAGCGAAATGTAAATTCATTGTGCGCTTCGGCAAGCGTGCCGCCCGTTAAACTAGTAATCGTAAATGAGCCAAGCAGGCGTTTGTTTCGAATCAACCACGGGCTTAATACACGCGTTAATCCTATCAAGATTAAACCCGCATACCTTGAAACCTCTTTTAAGTTTTTTCTGAGAATAAATAGAACCAACACGATAAGAGAAAAGGTGTGCATCAGATGAGAAGCGCGCGTTAAAGTAGCCGCACCCAAAACAAGACCCGAAAGAAAAAATAGTAAGCCCCTTTTTTTATTGATTGCGAACAAAAGGCACATAACAGAGGCAAGAGAGAAAAAGTTATAAAGCACATTCTCTTGGAGCTGCGTGTCATGGATAAAAGCATAGGGGTAGAAAGCGTATAAAAAAGCGCTTAAAAATGCGGCGTTTGTACTGAAAAAATCCTTTGTGATTTTATATACGAGCGCTACCGTGAGCGTAGAAATGAAAGCTTCAGCGATAATAAAAGCAGAAGCCGAGAAATTTGAAAGTTTTGCGATAAGCGCAATAAAAAGGGGATAAAGAGGAGTTCGGACAGCATAGAGTTTATCTGCAATGTAAAGGCTATGCCCACCTTGAAGATAAAGCCCGCCCGTCGTTAGAAAATTATGCGCAATTTTATAATAGAGGCCATAACCTGTTTCCCAAAAATTAACGTGCCGGATGAGCCAAAGCCTGAGCCCTGCTTTGAGTGCAAACGAAATAAAAAGAAGCGATAAAATTCCAATCCGAGATTCAAAAATGGCTTTTTTGAGCGTAGAGTCGTTCGCTTTTCGCGCTGCCATTTTAAATTGTGGCGGCTTGAAACAAGTTAATATAGTCGCGAAGAATTTGTTCTTTTGTAAAATTGGATTCAAAAACCCGGCGCGCGTTCTTTTGATATTTGGCAAGTAAACTTTGATCTTGATGGAGGGCCAAAATAGCCTTCGCGATTTGGGCTGGTGAATCCGGATCAACGCGTATGCCGCAATCTTCGCGATCAATTAGTTCGGCTATCTCCGTATCTTTGGGGACAATTCCCAAAATAGCTTGGCCGCTTGCAAGGGCGGTATATAATTTACTTGGTACGCATAAATTCTTCGCTTCTTTTTTCATCGAAACGACCGCAATATCACCCGACGTGAGACTGTGGGGCGCCATCTCCGCCGTTTGATAGGGAAAAAAACGGACATTTTTGAGCTGCTTTTTCAAAACCAATTTTACTAATTCACTCTGTTGAGCCCCATCACCAATCAATACAAAAAGAATTTCGGCCTCGCGTTTCAATAACTCCGCCGTTTCAATTAGGCTCGTAAGCTCATGCACTTTTCCCATATTGCCTGAATAAAGAACAATCGTTTGATTGAGCAATTGATGTTCTTGGCAGAATCGGTTTTCTTTTTTTTGGATCGGCCGGATTAAATGCCCGTCTTCCCATGTCGGCATCACTTGAATCTTAGAAAGTTCTTCCGGGTGCTTTAATTTTTTAAGAAGCGTTTCTTTCATATATTTGCCCAGAGTAATAATTGTCTTTGCCTCACTTAGCGAGAGCGTATTGAGGTACTCCCATGCTCGAACCACTAGGGTGTTGCTTTTAAGGTATCCAAATTGAATGGCCAGATCGGGATAAATGTCAAAAACGAGCACCATGTATGTTTGGCCGCGCAGCTTTTTCATCAACCATCCAATCAAGGGAAGAAAGGGCGGGTCTGAACCTACCAGCAGAATGGAATTGCGCTCTGTGGCAAGTATTTTGAAGAAAGCGGCGATAAAAAATGAAACGGCATTCAACGCACGGCCAACGGAACGATTCTTGTTGAAAGCCCGTCTGCGCAGGCGATGAATCCGGATTCCTTTATATATTTCGGTATTGGGCACTTTTTGGTTGCCCGTATTCATCGGAAAGCTTGTAACAGCCGTCGTTTCAAGACCTTCCTGTGCAAGGCTTGCGGCGAGTTCCGTAAGGCGAAGCGCCGCCCCCGCCACATCCGGATAAAAATATTGATGGAGTATGGTGATGTTCACGGTTTAATTTTGTTTTCTTTCAACCCAAAAGTTTTCAATGGCAAGGGCATCCATGCCGCTTCGTACGAAGCAATTGATGGCTTCCTCAGGCGTGCACACAATCGGTTCATTTTCGTTGAAAGAAGTATTGAGAAGAACCGGAACGCCCGTCAGTTTTTTAAACTCTTGAAGCAAAGACCAAAATTTAGGATTTGTTTTGCGTTCGACCGCTTGCAGCCTGCCGGTACCGTCCACATGGGTTACTGCAGGGATCAGAGATTGTTTTTCTTTTTTAATTTTGAAGACGCGGGTCATAAAAGGGTCTAATTCTTCCGTTTCAAAGTAGATTCCCACTTCTTCGCTTGGTACGGAAGGGGCAAAAGGGCGGAAATCTTCTCTCAGTTTTATTTTTTCATTGAGCCATTCTCTCATTTCTTTTCGTCTCGGATCGGCCAGGAGGCTTCGATTCCCTAAGGCGCGAGGCCCGAATTCCATTCGTCCCTGAAACCAACCCACAATTTTGCCTTCGGAAATTGATCTTGCAACCTGTGGAATTAATTTCTCCCCATTCAGTTCCTGATATTGAAGGTTTGCTTGATCCAAAGCGCGCTTGACGCTTTGAGGTTCGAATTGAGGGCCTAAATAAGCGTGCTCCATTCTGAAGCGCCGAGGATTTTTTAAAACAGAATGATATAAATATAAGCCTGCGCCAAGCGCTGTGCCGGCGTCACCGGCAGCCGGTTGAATAAACATATGCTTGAAGGGTGTGTGGTCTTTAATTTTTCCGTTGGCCACGCTATTGAAAGCACAACCGCCGGCAAGGCATAGATTTTCCGTTTGTGTTTTCTTGTGAAGTTCATTCAAAATATGGAAATAAACGTCTTCAAATTTTTTTTGAAGCGAAGCCGCTAAATCTTGATGGTGCGGCTCGAGGGGTTCATCCGGTAAGCGTGGAGGCCCAAACGCCTCAATGAATTTTCTAGAATAGCAGGCGCTTAAGTTGGGATAGCCGTCTTTCCAGTTCATTTCTACGCCGTTTCGGTGATGAACAAAAAAATCTAGATTGAGCCGAAAACCATTTTTGGAATCAAGGGAGATCATTTCTTTGAGTTCATTTTTATAACGTGGTTTGCCGTAAGCAGCTAAAGCCATCACTTTGTATTCATCGCCATAATTCGGGAAACCCAAATATTGCGTGAGAGCGGTGTATAAAATCCCTGCCGAATGTGGAAAATTCACTTGGCCTAAGGACTTTAGTTCGCGGCCTTCACCCCAGCCCCATTTGGTGCTAACAAAATCTCCAAAGCCATCGATGGAAAGGATGGCCGCACGATCAAAGGGAGAAGGGTAGAAGCAGCTTGCCATATGGGCAAGGTGATGTTCTGTCTGGTGAACTTTCACTTGAAGCGGCTGGCTTAGGCTGAGCGCACGGGTGAGTTCGCTTTTTACGTTGATAATTCTGCCCGCATTTTCAAACCGCGATTTAATCAAATTTGAGATTTTTGAACTTTGCTTGATGGCGTAGAGTATTTTCTTTGACAGGTTTGCTTTTGGGTCCCTTGAAATCGCGACACAATCAATGGATTCGGGCTTGGTGCCCGTTTGGGCCAGGCAAGATCGGATGGCGAGTATGGGAAATCCGGCGCAATGTTTGATGCGGCGCAGGCGTTCTTCTTCGCAGGCGGCGATAATTTCTCCGTCTTTGATCAAACACGCCGCGGCATCGCCATGATAGGCGTTAATTCCTAGAATCATCATATGTTGATATTAAGAAAGCCTTTTTAAGGCAGTGAAAATTATTGTACAACCAGAATTTTTGCAGGGGTAAAACCGTTGAAAGCCGGTACCGCGCTGGCTGAAGAGTAAGCGCCGATATTTTTAGCGTAGACGACGCTTCCGACGTCAAGTTCCGGAAGCTCTTCGCTTAATGAAATGGTGTCGAAGGAATCGCAGGTGGGCCCTGCTACGGTCGATAAGAATTTTTGTCCGCGCCTTAAGGTTTTAAGTTCATATTTGCAATGATCGAAAACAATGCCTGAAAAATCGGCGTAAAGCCCGTCGTTTAAATAATAGTAATTCTTGTTATTTCGAAACGTCCGCCCGATAACTTGTGTGATCAAAACGCCGGCAGGCCCGACGAAGAAACGTCCGGGCTCTGCGATAAATTTTGTTTTTTTATCAAATAGCCGCGCCATTTCCACACGAATTTTTCCGGCCATGGTTTCAAAGATCGGATGCCGGTCATCGTCCATGTGCCGAATCGGGAAGCCTCCGCCGATGTCGAGCGTATTCAGCATTAAGCCACCTTCCTTTGCTTCCTTGAAAATTCCAGATGCGATTTCAAGCGCATGGAGATAATTTTCAACATTTGCGCATTGGCTCCCCACATGAAAGCTGATGCCTTCCGGGTGAAGTCCCAGAGCTTTTGCTTTGCGCAGAAGAAACACCGCATGTTCCGGATCGGCACCGAATTTGAGCGAAAGTTCCACAATGCTTCCGATATTGTCGACTTTGATTCTCACAAGGACGCGCGCTCCGGGAGCGTGTTTGGCAATTTTATAAAGCTCAGGCTCATTATCGACCGTCATCAGCATGACGCGGCGTTTATAGGCCGATTGAATGTCTTCAATTGATTTAATTGTATTGGCAAAAATGATTCGTTGTGGGGCTCCGCCAAGCGAAAGCACCAAATTCATTTCAGCGGCGCTTGCCACATCGAAATTGGAACCAAGGCGCAGAAAAGCCTTAATGACATCAGGATGAGGGTTGGCTTTTATGGCGTAATAAGGAGCTACTTTAGGCAGATGAGCACGGAAATGCCTGTACTGTTTCTCAAGAATGCTCCGCCGAATCAACATAATCGGAGAAGTGTGTTTCTTAAGCGTCTGTCGAATGAGATTTTCGACAGCGTTTCCGTTGGGACTAAATTCTGATCTCTTCATAAGAGTCAGATTTCACAGCCTCCACTTGGTGGGGTGAGACCAAAAAGGTTACGAACTGCCACACATTTTCTTGCCTAGGCGTTTTAGAGCCGTAGTCCAAAAAGCGGTTTTTTCTATCTTGAAGCGGAGTCCAATCTACCGCTTTAGAAATGAAGGGGCCCAGATAAGGTTTTGCAATGGACAGAATTTCCTCATGGGGAAGTTCATCCGGCACGCGTATCCCTTCATGGGGATTTTGAATGCTCCAAATACTTGCCGCTACCGCCGAAATGGCCACTTGAAGCGTTGTAGCATTTTGATGAGGCACTAGCCGGCGTGTTTCTTCAATATCAAGCAGGCTTCCGATCCACCAGGATTTAAAATCATGGCCCATGAGGAGGCAGCCGAGTTCGTCACGGCCGCTGATAATGTCATCATTAAGAATACGCTGGCGTTCCTGGAGATCGAACTGGCGCATTTCAAGTTCATGCATGGAATTAATGGCCACATCGGCAGGGCAATAGGCATAGTGAACGGTCGGCCGGTAAATCGCTTTTCCGTTGTCCCAAATGGTGAGATAGTCTGAAATGGAAAATGCTTCGCCGTGCCGGATCACCATTCCTGTGATTTCTCCGCAAGGAACCCAGGAACGTACCCAAGTGCTCATCCCTTTTGAAGTCAGGCATATTTGATTTTTTGGGCCTTCCTTATGAAACATAGCGCCTTTGGGAACATAACGCTCATGCGTTCCCCAACCAAGTTCAGCCGGCGCCACTCCTTCTTCATAGAAGCCGAGAATGCTCCACGTATTGACGAATTCATCGACTTCTTTCGGGCGATTTGTGATTTGTGTATCGCGTTCGCTGATATGAATGGTCTTGACGCCTTCAAGTTGGGCCAATTTCGAAAAATTTTGATCTTTAAGCGCCTCTTCCAGCGCTTTTTTTCTAGGGTCATTTGACTTTTCTTTTAAAATTTTTTTCGCAATATCTTCCAGAGCTTGTTTTGTGAAGTGGGAAACAAGGCCTGGATTTGCACCATGGTCAATAATCGCCGTAGCACCTTTGTTATTGGGCCAAGTGGCAATCATTTTACGCATGGCCATATGGCGCGCGTATAAAGTAAGTTCGGTAGGGTGTTTTCCTTCGGCGCCGACGTAAGGATGCCATAGTTCAACGGACGTATTCAGATAGCGTACATCATGATCGCGGCACCACTCGAGAATGGCGCAGCAATCAATGTCATAAGCTAGATCTAAGATGTAATCGCCGGGGCCAACATATTTGGAAAGCAGGGTCTTGTAATTTTCTTCGACCACTCTTTCATGAACATAGGAAACGCCTTTCGCCAAAGCTTCTTTGACGCGATGGCGATTGTCCACCGGATCCATGATGGTGACATTTTTAGGGGGGACATCGATGAGTTTTAAGATGAGCGGAATGGCGCATTGGGAGACGGAACCGCACCCAATCACTAAGATTTTTCCAGAAAACTTAACCAAACTCGCCATTGAGTTTTTATTCTAACAGATTTATTTTTCACCGCAAAGGAAAAAACGTGAAAAACGATAGTTTTTTTCCACCGCAAATGACTTGCTGATATGGCTTTAGAAGCGCCCGTTGAAAGTTGGGATTGCATATGCTCAAGTAAAATGCGATAATACACGTTAATTACATCATGAAGAACTCCACATTTTTCAAGACGGTCAATTGGCGGAATTTTATCTTCTTCGCTGGCACCTTCAGCGTTGCCATAATCGGCGTGCCTATCTATAGTTACGTTTACGGTATTCAAGCCCCGGACGTAGCGCTTTTCGTTTTTTGGGTATTTGCTTCAGGCCTCGGGATTACCGTTGGTTATCATCGTTTATTGGCCCATCGTACGTTCCAAGCCCATCCGTTGGTTGTTTTCTTGGGCTTATTTTTTGGGGCCAGCGCCTTTGAGGAATCAGCGCTTCAATGGACTTCCCAGCACAGGGATCACCACCAATATGTGGATACGGAGCGAGATCCTTACAATATTAAGCAAGGTTTTTGGTATGCTCATATCGGCTGGATTATATTTCGCAATCATCAGATTAATTTTGACAATGTCAAAGACCTTCAGAAAAACAAGCTCATTATGCATCAGGATCAGCATTATATCCTGTGGGCCATCGTTGCCGGAGTGTTGCTGCCGACGATCGTGGGGACGTTATTAACGGGACACTTGCTCGGCTCATTTCTCATCAGCGTTGTGGGGCGCATTGCTTTTGTACACCACGGCACATTCTTCATTAATTCAGTTTGTCATTATTTTGGTAAGCCGACATACGATATTCATACATCCGCCAGAGACCATTGTCTGGTTGCGCTGGTGACCAATG
>MHFM01000059.1:20738-22713 GCA_001804205.1 Omnitrophica bacterium RIFCSPLOWO2_01_FULL_45_10b | reverse complement strand
TCACAACTTCAGGCCAGGAGGGATTCGAACCCCCAACCCTCGGTTTTGGAGACCGATGCTCTGCCGATTAGAGCTACTGGCCTCTAAGTGATCATCCTTTCTATTTGGTCTCGCGATGAGGGGTGCGTTTTTTACAGAAACGGCAGTATTTCTTGTGTTCAAGCCGCTCGGTCGTCGTCTTCTTATTCTTCCGTGTCGTATAATTCCGGCGTTTGCATTCCGTACAGGCTAAAGTGATGATTTCACGCATGAATCAACCTAATAAAAAGTAAAAGGCTCCCCTAGGTTCGTATACTTCGTTGGCGAACTAGTTTGGTGGGATCCCCTCATCTATTCGAGGGAATTCACACAGTTGCGTTAAAACAAAATGTAATTATCTTATTGAAAACTTTTCGATGGCTCAATGACATTAAAAAAGCGTGATCATTTGATCACGCTTTTTTATTTTACTGCAATATTTCCGTTACCACTCCGGCGCCCACGGTTTTGCCGCCTTCGCGGATGGCAAACCGAAGGTCTTTTTCCATAGCGACCGGCATAATGAGTTCTCCTTCAACCGCTACGTTGTCCCCGGGCATCACCATTTCTACGCCTTTGGGAAGCGTCACAACACCGGTAACGTCTGTGGTTCTAAAATAAAATTGGGGCCTGTAACCCGTAAAGAAAGCGGTATGACGCCCGCCTTCTTCTTTGGTCAGAATATAAACTTGACCTTTAAACTTGGTGTGGGGCGTCACGCTGCCGGGCTTGGCAATGACCATGCCGCGCTCCAAATCTTTCTTTTCAATGCCGCGAAGAAGAAGACCAACGTTATCTCCCGCTTGAGCGTCATCGAGGAGCTTACGGAACATTTCAATTCCGGTAATCGTGGTCTTGGTTGTCTTAGGCCTTAAACCGACAACTTCTACTTCATCGTTGACCTTCACTTGTCCACGCTCGACACGGCCCGTTCCTACTGTGCCACGTCCTGAGATTGAAAAAACGTCTTCAATTGGCATTAAGAAGGGTTTTTCAACATCACGTTTTGGGGTTGGAATATAACTGTCCACAGCTTCCATTAACTTCAGAATGGGTTCCTGAGCCTTCGGATCATCCGAATGTTCCATGGCTTTAAGGGCACTGCCGCGAACGATTGGAATTTCATCGCCCGGGAATTCATACTTTTTAAGAAGATCTCTCACTTCAAGCTCCACTAAATCCAAAAGCTCTGGATCATCAACGGCATCAACTTTATTTAAGAAAACAACAATTCGGGGAACTCCTACTTGGCGAGCCAGAAGAATATGTTCTCTGGTTTGAGGCATTGGACCGTCCGCTGCGGATACAACTAAGATTGCGCCATCCATTTGCGCAGCTCCGGTAATCATGTTTTTAATATAATCCGCATGGCCTGGACAATCGACGTGCGCATAATGTCGATTTTGAGTTTGATACTCAACGTGCGCAACCGCAATCGTAATACCGCGTTCCTTTTCTTCAGGCGCATTATCGATTGTATCGAAGGCGCGGGCTTCCGCCATTCCCTTCTTTGCAAGCACCATCGTAATGGCGCTGGTCAATGTGGTTTTTCCATGGTCCACGTGCCCAATGGTACCCACATTAACATGGGGTTTTGTACGTTCAAATTTTTCTTTAGCCATGATTGCGTCTCCTCTCGTTTATTGAATTACAATCTTGCGAATCATTTATGAAATCTAAATAAATACAAACTGCCATTTTAGTTCTCAGCTGCTGATCGGGATTGAACCGATGACCTCGTCCTTACCAAGGACGCGCTCTGCCAACTGAGCTACAGCAGCGCATCGCTTTGCAGGTGATGCGAAAACGCCGCTTTAAATTTCTACAACAGATAATAAAATTACCTTTATCCTACAAAAGGGATTTGGATCAAATAATAAATATAGACAGACCTTCCCTGTAAAGGTAGGCGTAAATTATAGCGAATGAAGCCTTTATGTCAAGTTTTTTATCGGGT
>MHFM01000059.1:5791-20729 GCA_001804205.1 Omnitrophica bacterium RIFCSPLOWO2_01_FULL_45_10b | reverse complement strand
CGCTCCAGTTTTCCATCAGTTTATCCGCTAGCGGGCCGCCGCCGTAGGCGGCGAGCCTCGCTCCAGTTTTCCAAAGGAAAACTGGAGCGGGTGGCGGGAATCGAACCCGCGTGTCTAGCTTGGAAGGCTAGGGCATTACCATTATGCTACACCCGCATAAGTTGTTTATTTATATAGAGTTGCGAATAGAGTTTAAACTTTTATCCAAGTTCAAACATTGGATTAATGAAGGATAAGAAAATTGCAAAATACAAAACGAGGGCAACCATATCACAAAATAATAAAAGAAACAATCCTGAAGCAAGGCCAGGCGGAATACGTAAAACGCGGAGGCTGACGGGCAAGAAAATACCAAGAATTCCTGATGACGCCACAATCGCAACGATTGACAATCCCAACCCAATTCCCTCTACCGGATTCTTTCTCCACAAAAGTGCGATCAAAAAAGCGACGAAAAAAGCAATGCTGCCAATCATGAATCCAAATAACATTTCTTTCCCCAAGATATGCGTTAATTTGATTATTTCCAACTTTCCTTCCTTTAACCTGCGAAGCGTAAGCCGGCCCATTTGCGTGCCGATATTGCCTGCGAGCCCCAAAATAATTGGAACAAATAAAATAAAGGCAATGACCGATTCGATTTTTCCGATAAAAAGCCCCAGTATATAGGCGCACATAAGTCCGCTCACAATGCTCATTAAAAGCCAAGGCAGTCTTTTCATTACAATTTTATGCACACTTTCCACTTCTATTTCTTCTTGAACGGCATCAATAAATTCATGGGTACGGCGTTGAGCGGCAGGACTCAAATGAGATTGTACCGCTTTGGCAGGGATAATGCCGATCAAACGATGTTCTTTGTCCACAATCGGAACGGCAAAAAAAGAGTAGGTGTTGAACATGTTGACAACTTCCTCGATAGAAGCATTTTCAGAAACGCTTAGAACCGGCTGCTTCATCACCCGTTCAATTGATATTTCCGGATCCTCAATTAAAAGGTCTCTAATCCGAAGCACGCCTACCAATTCGCGCTTCTCATCCGTCACATAAAGATAAGCGAACCCGCTTTGGAAACCTGCCTTTTGCTTCTTAAGATTGAGGATCATCTCGCCGACGGTCGATTGGCGAGAAACAGCAATATAGTCCTGGCTGATCAATGGCTGAAGTTCCATTTTTTCCCCTTGGTAGACAATGGCCATAGAAAAATGATTAAAAACCTGTGATGTTAGAATGTATCGGTGGGAATGTGCGGAAACTTAAAATTTGCTATTGACTAGATAGAACCGTTCACTCCGTTAATCACTGCTCCGATAAACGGCCGGCCCATCAACTCGAATTTTTCCTTCACGCTTTTTAACGGTTTTTTCTTCACGACCCCTGCGCGCCCTACCAAAATGCTTGTCTGCATATACTTCGCGATAATTAAAGCATCCGGTATGGACAGATCTGCAGCCGGAACGTCGGCGATCATTCTGTCATATTCTGCGCTCAGACGATCCAAAAACTCTTTGAGGCGGTCGGAAGATAAAAGTTCGGCAGGATTGGGCGTTGGCGTGCCGCCGTTGATCAACTTCAAGGTACTGCCTGGGATTGATTTAATCATTTCACTTTCACTTGCCTGCCCGATTAAATAATCAGTCAAGCCCTTCTCGTTGGATACCCCAAAGAGCTTGTGCAAAGCAGGGTGCCTTAAATCCATATCAATGAGAACGATTTTCCGGCCTAAATTCGCTAACGATAAAGCAAGAAGAGCTGATACGACGGTTTTGCCTTCATCATGCCCGGCGCTCGTGAGCATAATGCGTTTTGACTTTTCATAAGGAATTGAAATTAAAACATTGGTGCGAACATTGGCTACCGCATCGGCCAATTTTAAGTTTGTTTTCAACACATCAGTAAGCGACCCGTTTTTATTTCCAAAGATTCCGCCTTCCTTGAATCGGTTTTTCACTTCTTTGGCCAGCGGAATAAAGCCCATAAAAGGGATATTAATCGTGCCGTTAAGATCTTCTCCGTTACGGATTTTTTGATTGGAATATTCAAAAAACATGGCGAGATAAGTACCGATAATCAGCCCTGCTAAGGTGCTTAACAAAATGCCGATCAATCTCGGAGGCCCAGACGGCTTCTCAGGCGGAACCGCAGGTGATAAAACGCGTACATTGGTAATGTGCAGCTCTCCGGAAAGATTTGATTTTAGATTTACAATGGCAAGCCTTCTCTGTTTGTCGATTTGTGAGTTTAAATAATCGAGTTTCCCTTGAAGTCCTTTAATCTCTGGATGTTTCGCCTTATATCGCTGGGAGAGCTCTTTTAATTTGGCTTCTGTTTCCGTTTTTTGGCTTTTCAGATTTTGTATCACCGGATCTTTGCCGACATTGGCCAAGAAATCTACAGCTTCGTCTTCTTGGGCAGAACTTTTTACACCCTTTCCATTTTCAATCGTTACAGAACTCTCCGGTATCCATTGAAGCAACTGCTGCGCAAAAAATAAATCTTCTTCTTTTTTATCTTGGGAATAATACTCGGCCATTCGATTTACTATTTTTGCCGCAAGCGCCGGTTCTTTGTAATCAATCCTAAGAGAAATAATCCGTGATGCCCGTATACGACTGGCGATTACTTTGTAGCTTTTCTCCTTTAAGCCGAACTCTGATTCGATTTTATCAGTGATTTTCTTACCTTTTAGAATTGCAATTTGAGTTCCGTAATAATCTTCCTCTCCGGTAAAATTAGGCGTCACCGTCTGTTGATAAACCATATCTTGGCGGCCTGGTTTTTGCACAAGGATTTGAACTTCTGCTGTATACACATCGGGTAAAATAAAAAAAATGACGGTGGAAATTAGGAGAAATAAAATTGTTGTAATGAAGACGACATGCCGCCGGTTCTTCGCAGTCTGCCAAAAAGCAGAAAAATCAGCTGTGTTATCAGCGCCAAAATTCAAACCACTTTTATTCATATTCCTATCGATATGCTGGGCCATAGCTTCACCTAAAAAACCGTTTCGGGAACAAACACGACATCTCCCGGCTCGAGTTTGATATCTTCAGAGTCGCCTTTCATGACATCCCTAAAATTGATTTTGAAATTCTCACGTTTTCCATTATCCATAAGCCGTGAAATTTTAACGCTCTTCGGATTGGCCATCTCCGTAAAACCTTGCGCTTCTGAAAGAAGCTTTACAACGGTCAAATCAGGAACAAAATCGTAGTTTCCCGGTTTTTTCACCTGGCCTAAAATAGACACGGCACCTACTAAACTGTCTTTCTTTT
Source organism: Omnitrophica bacterium RIFCSPLOWO2_01_FULL_45_10b (assembly GCA_001804205.1). GTDB lineage: Bacteria > Omnitrophota > Omnitrophia > Omnitrophales > Danuiimicrobiaceae > 01-FULL-45-10b. The sequence goes on along the minus strand of MHFM01000059.1, from coordinate 17,454 downwards.
CCACAAAGACGACGTCGCCGGGTTTGATTTCGATATCTGGCGCCTTACCACTAACAATTTCAAGTGCATTCGCTAAAATAAATCCCTTTGATCCATTTTGATCGGTGCGGATCACTTGAATGCTTTCTTCGGAAGCCTCCGGCGTAAACCCTCCCGCTTCCGAAATCATACGGAGCAAAGTCATATTGTCAGAGAGAACATAGTTGCCGGGCTTACTCACCTGCCCTAAAACTGCTGTCGTCATTGCACGGCTTTCTTGGAACTCTATTTTTATCTGCGGATTGACCAAAAAGTCCTTAGATAAAGCATCGATGAGGCTCTTTCTGAATTCATCTTGGGTCAGTCCTGCCGCACGAATTTGACCCACCAAAGGATAGTTGAAGTTACCCTTCATATCGATGGAATAGAACCCTGACAACTCAGGCTCACGATATACCTCAATATAAAGTTTGTCGCCGATCTCAAGAGGGAGACTGCTTGTTTTGGACGCTTCCGAGGCATAAAAAGCGGCGCGGGTACCGCCTGTCTTGCCATAATAATCTCTTGTCCCATAAGTATCCAATTCGTCTTGCCTTGAAGAAATTGCAGAAAAGGCTACAGACGGTACCAAAAGATAAATGAAAAAAAATGAAAAGAGCATTCTTCTCATTTTACATTCCTCGATGCGACAAACATTCCATACACTAAGTACAGAACGGTTAATGCAAACGAAAAATAAAAATTCAAATCAAATGAAATCTCAGGAATTGAAACGTTGGCTGCTTGAAAAATAGTGACCGGGGAAATTGCGAAGCAGGCCAAAGTAAATAAAGAACCGTAACGAAACTTTTCCTTCCGGAAGCGGTTCAGGAGCAATGCGATCAGCGAATAGAAAAGAGCGATCAGCAATTTCCAAACAAAAAAAAGTGGAGCAAGAAAAACCAAAACAACGGGAACAAGCAGGGCCTGAAAGCGTTGGTTCAATTGGAGCATTAAGTTTTTTGTAATTCGAATCGGTTGCCCTGCCGTGCGTGCTTGCGTCATCGCGTCGCGTAAATTAAACACGCGTACCTCACCCCTTCTGCCGCTTCGAACGATAAGATGTTCTTTTCCAATCAAGACAAAAGCGCGGCCTTTCTCGGCCATGAGTTCGTCTAAGTTCTTCGTTGTATCGATAAGGTAAAGCGGCCCCAGGGCCGGATGATCCACAAAATAAGGCTGCTTTACTGGAACATTAAGGCCGGTTTGGGTAAGCGTCATTTCCGGCGTCACTTGAATCAGCCAATCCATAAAATTGCTGGCAAGCGGCTGGAGAAGAAGCTGGCACAAAAAAACGGTCAGCAGTGAAAAGAGAATTGTAAGATAAAACAAGTAAGCAAAACCGCGTCCAATGCCGGATTGAAGGACCTGCCGGTACAAACGCGTACTAAAAAATGACATTACGGGTGCTAACAAAAACGCTATCATTTTGGTCTCCTTTTCATACCGTCATTGCGAACAAAACGGAATCCCTTGCCCGTCATTGCGAGGAAGGCGAAGCCGACGAAGCAATCTCGGAGATTGCCACGCCCCTTCGGGGCTCGCAATGACACTACGATTCATCTTGCCCCTTTGCTGATTAATACAGCGGGGATGGTTTGAAATAAAATTTTTAAATCCAGCCATAAACTCCAATTGTCAATATATTGGAGGTCCATCGATGCCCAATCGTCAAACTTAGTAACATTATTTCTTCCCGAAGTTTGCCAAATACACGTAATTCCGGGCTTCATGCTGAGCCGCCTTCTCTGCCAACCCTTAAATTCCTTGACTTCATAAAGAGGCAAGGGCCTGGGCCCGACCAAACTCATATCGCCTTTTAAAACGTTCCAAAGTTGTGGAAGTTCATCAAGGCTGGTCTTCCTTAAAAACCGACCCATCGGAGTAACCCGCGGATCATCTTTGATTTTAAAAACAGGGCCTTGCATCTCATTCTGGCTCTTAAGTGATTCTCTCCTCTGCTCGGCATCTGTAATCATTGTACGAAATTTAAAGAAAAGGAATTTCCGCCCATTCAATCCGCCACGATATTGTTTAAAAATAATAGGGCCTTGTGAAGTAATCTTAATTACGATCGAAATGATAACAAAAAGAGGGGAAAATATAATAAGAAGTGCGAAACTCAAAATTCGGTCTAAAGCATATTTCATCATCAAGGCACCGGTATTCTGAGGCCCTGACTGAAATTGAAGAAATGGAATGCTGCGAAGATGAGTGACCGCGGCCTTGAAAATCGGGCGATCCAGCAAATCAAGCCTGAGCCATACTTCAAGCCCCCTTTCCTCACATTGCCAAAGCGCTTTCTCAATCGCATTTTTATCCGGTCCATGGGCAAGAAAAATAACGTTATCCACAATATTTTCCTCAACAATTTTGATGAGGTCCTCAATCCGTCCTAAATTCGGGAGATGATGCGGCTGTTTTTGATCTTCACCATTGATGCTGACTATTCCGACCACTTTAAGCCCAATCAAATGATTATTTTCAATTTCCCTGACTGTTTCTTTAATCAATCGCTCATTTTGGCCGACCAAAACAGCATTTCTAATATTGAAACCGCGTCCTCTGAGATAACCCAACAGCCATCTCATTCCCAATTCTTTGCACAACAATAAGAGAAAAGCGTAAATAGAAGATGAGAGAAGGAGTGAACGGCTTGACGTCGAAGGGTATACAAAATAAGCAATCACCGCGACTGCGATAAAAGCCATAAAGACGCTTTTCAAATAAATCGCAGCCATATCGCCATACGAGCGAAGCCTGGTCGTGGGGTATGCTCCACTAAACGAAAGTGAAAAATAATTTGCGATATAGAAAACAAAAAAGATAATGGAAAGTGAATGGGTATCAAATTGATCGGGCAAAGAATTTCCGAAAAACCAAAACGTAAAATAACTCAGGGTAAAACTAAGGAGCAGGATCAGAAAATCGGAAATCCAATTAATGAGCCTGGCTGCGGCTGCCATCGCATGATTCATGGATTTTGCTCCAAATCGTATCGTTTGAGCCCCAGCATTTGCAGCAAAATAAGCCACACAAACAACGGATTATTAATCAAATAACGGCGCCACAGGCGACGAGGCTCACTCGCCAAACGAAAAAGCCACTCCAGGCCGCTTTTTTGTATCCATCGTGGTGCTTGTTTTTTTAAGCCAGCGTGGAAATCAAACGCGGCTCCCACGCCAATCAAGACGGAAGCTTTTAATTGTCCGACATGTTCAGCCATCCAACGTTCCTGCTTGGGAGCGCCAATTCCAACCCATACGATATCGGCTTTGCTTTGATTAATCATTTCTATAATCTGTCTGTCTTCATGCTCGGTAAGCGGCCGGAACGGAGGTGAATAAACGCCTGCTACAATCAAGCTGGGAAAACGCCTTTTTAGATTATCCTCAAGTTTTGTTGGTACGCCATCCGCCCCGCCGTAGAAAAAGTGCTTGTAACCTTTTGTTTGAGAATGCTCACATAAAGCGAGCATCAAATCCGGACCGTAAACCCGTCTCGTATTCTTGAGTCCGTTGAAATGGCTGACCCATACCAAAGGCATGCCATCAGGTGTAACGAGCCCGGCAGTATTCAAAATCCGGCGTAATTGCTCATCTCTTTGGCTTTCCATCACAACATGCACATTGGTAATGCAAACATAATGAGGCGTTTTGGCTTTGATCCATTTGTCAACGATGTCTAGAGTTGTTTTCATATTAATCGCGCTCACCCCTACTCCTAAAATATTGACCTTTTGCGGAAACATATTTTGGCTTTACGGCTTGAAATAAGACGGGTTCACTGCGTTTTTGCACACTTCGATGCGTTGTGGAAAATAAGGGGATTCAAACATCGTTTACCTATTTTCGGTGTAAAAATATGTTCACTTTTTAACTCAAATAAAGTGTGCCACACAGATTAAACACAGGCAAGCTGGCAGGGACGATTCTGGAAGAATGGAATAAGGAGAAGAGTGTGTTTCTACGAGGTTTTAGTAAGCCAAAACAAAAAGGGACAGGCAAGACTTGCCTGTCCCTTTTTTTGCGTCAGGTTCACCCGTCATTGCGAGGCAGCGCGCTGAGTGAAGCCGAAGCAATCTCAGACTTTAGATTGCTTCGTCGCTACGCTCCTCGCAATGACGGCCTTGGAGCGACAACAAAGGATTCGTACATTTCCCGAATTCCATCTTCAAGTGAAATGGAAGGAACAAAACCCGTATAGCGCCTTAAGAGCGTAACGTCTGCGGCACGGCGCGGATAGCCATCGGGTTTTGAAGTATCATATTGAGGCTTAGGAAATTTTCCGACCACCTTGCAAATTACCTGAAAAAGTTCTTTAATGGTAATTTCGTTATCATGACCAATGTTAATCGGTTGTGCCGGAGGCGCTTTTTCTGTAATGAGCATCATGCCTCTTGCAATATCCTTGGCATGGACAAAAACACGCGACTGATTCCCCGATCCCCAAATCACAACGGGATTATCACCATCTAATATTCTTTTCATAATCGCGGGAATCACATGCGACGTAGCCTCATCAAAATGATCCCTTGGGCCGTAAGCGTTAAAAGGCCGTCCGATGACAACTTCGATTCCTTTTTCTTTCGTGTAATATTTGGCGAGTTTTTCCCCCATTAACTTTGCGAAACCATAACCTTCATTCGTAGGCTCGGGCGAGCCTCGTTCACCTTCTGATTCAGGCGTGGGCACTTTCGCATCATGCGGATAAATACAGGCCGTGCTCACTTGAAGGAAACGTTTTACGCCGCATTCGGAAGCTGCGTGCAAAACATTTGTTTGAAGTTTCATATTCGTTTCAAACATATCCGCCATGTTAAAGCGGTTGTATTCAATGCCGGTTACCTTGGCAGCAAGGTTCAACACTACTTCTTGTCCCTTGCAAACCTTGACGCAGTTTTCATAATCAAAAAGATCCACCGCCTTAAGATCAAGGCGGGTGAGAATCGCTTTTATTCTGGATTTATCTCCTCGAACAAGGCTGTCCACAATGGTTAATTTCGCGCCTTCCCCAACCAAAAATTCGGAAAGATAGGAACCGATAAACCCCGCACCTCCTGTTACCAGCACTTTTTTATTTTTCCAGAAACTCATGCTTCTCCCCTTTCTAAAGCTTCAATGTCCGCATCTACCATAATCCGGACCAGTTCTTTGAAACTTGTTTTTGGCGCCCAGCCCAATTTTTTCTTTGCTTTGGAACAATCGCCTTGGAGGATATTTACTTCCAAAGGCCTGAAATATCGTTGATCGATTTCCACATATTTTTTATGGTCCAGTTTGGCATAATTGAATGCTTCAATGACAAATTCCTTCACGGTATGGGTTTCGCCTGTGGCAATCACATAATCATCCGCCTTCTCCTGCTGAAGCATTATCCACATGGCTTCCACATAATCCTTGGCATAGCCCCAATCACGTTTTGAATCCAGATTGCCCAAATAAAGCTTATTTTGTAAACCTTTTTTAATTCGCGCAATTGCTCTTGTAATTTTGCGCGTTACAAAAGTTTCACCGCGCCTCGGAGATTCATGATTGAAAAGAATACCGTTACAGGCAAAGATGCCATTCCCTTCACGGTAATTGACCGTGGTCCAATAAGCAAAAAGTTTGGCTACGGCATAAGGGCTCACGGGCCGAAATGGCGTGGTTTCACTTTGCGGCACTGTTTCTGTGCGGCCATAGAGTTCGCTTGAAGAAGCCTGATAAAACTTGGTTTTGATGCCGGATTCGACAATGGCCTCAAGAATTCTGAGAGCTCCAAGCGCTGTTACTTCGGCTGTATATTCAGGAATTTCGAAACTAACTTTGACATGGCTTTGGGCTGCGAGGTTATAAATTTCATCCGGTTTCACCGTCCTAAGAATACGATTAATCGAACTGGCATCGTTTAAATCCCCATAAACAAGCTGCAGCTTCCTTTTAGGATCCTGAAGTTCGTGGTAGAGGTGATCAATCCTTGACGTATTAATGGAACTTGAACGCCGGACAATTCCATACACTTCATAGCCCTTTTCCAGGAGAAATTCCGCTAAATACGATCCGTCCTGCCCCGTAATTCCCGTAATCAAAGCCTTTTTCATAAATTCCTCTTTTTCATCGAAAAGCGCGTTCTACATCTTCGTTCGTATAAATTCCCTTAGCTTGAGCAAAGGGAATGATTTGGCTGCGAATCTCTTGCATTTCCTTCTCGATCAAATACTCAGAACGGATTTGGACTGATGTAAGCCTTTCTCTTTTTCCCTTAGCCTTCATCCTGGCCTCCTTGTAATACAGAATATAATCCCTTTGTCAAGCTAGCGAAATACATTGGGTGCATCCCGCTTGATACAGTGCTCACAATGTCATCCTGAGAAGCGTAGCGACGAAGGATCTCTGAGATTCTTCGTCGTCCAGAATACGGACTCCTCAGAATGACAACTGGATGAGGTGGTATGCGCCCAAATACATTATCTTGAACTGGCCTTTTCCAACAATTTCTTCTCCCAGTTTAAGGCTGTTTCGACAATAAGATCTAAATTGTCATATTTTGGTTTCCAGCCAAGCACCTTTTGGATCTTCTTATTGTCCGCAATCACCATCGCGGGGTCCCCGGCCCGTCTCGGGCCTTCCTGGACCAAGATTTTTGACTTCGAAACGCGTTGCACAGTTTCAATAACTTCGCGCACACTGTAACCATGTCCGTAGCCGCAATTAAGGACAACGGATTTTCCACTTTTTGACAAGTAATCTAGTGCCGCAAGATGGGCACTTGCCAAATCTTCTACATGAATATAATCCCGAATACAAGTTCCATCCTTAGTTGGGTAATCTGTGCCGAAAATAGTGAGAGACTTGCGCTTCCCCACCACAACTTCTGTGGCAACTTTGATAATCTGAGTGGCCTTTGGCGTCGCCTGGCCAATGCGTGCTTTGGGGTCGGCTCCGGCAACATTGAAATAACGCAAAATGACATAACGAAAGGGTGACGCTTTAGCAAAATCCATAATGATCCGCTCGCTCATCATCTTTGAAGCGCCATAAGGGCTAATGGGGGCAAGCTCCGTTTCTTCGTTAACGATGACGTCTCCCTTTGGCATCCCATAAGTCGCTGCCGTAGAAGAAAAAACAAACTGATGGATGCCGTATTTCTTGCACGTTTCCAAGAGCCCTAAGGTATTGCACGTATTATTCCTGTAATACTCAAGCGGAAATTCCACGGATTCCGGTACAACAAGGCGTGCCGCGAAATGAAGCACGGCATCAAAACGGCCTTTGGTAAATACTTGATCTAGTTTTATGCTGTCGGAAAGTTCCCCAACAATAAGCTCGCCGCACAATACCGCCCACTTATAGCCGGCTGAAAGATTGTCATATACGACCACCTCATGGCCGGCTTCGCCCAATTGCCGCACCACATGGCTTCCGATATATCCCGCTCCGCCCGTAACCAGCAGTTTCATTGAATAAACTATCCTTTCTCAAGTTTATATTTTAACTATATAAGATTATATACGATTATAAATGAAACCAAATCCAAAACCGTTAACAAAACCTTTGTCATCCCCGCATGCATTAAGCGGGGATCTACAGATTCCCGATAAAAGCTTTCGGGAATGACAGTTTTTTTACACATACTCTCCAGCCCAAAGCCTGTCTAGAAAAAGCGCCCACGGGAGGATTTGAATTCCATCCACCGATCGTTCTTCTTTTTCAAAACAAACAAGAACATAGTGTTTTAATTTTTTTTCTTCCTGCAATGCTTTGAGCCCCCTTAAATCTTGCGACGACACGATAGGGCTTGCCTTCGCTTCAACGGCAGTTTGATCCGAAAGGATAAAATCAACTTCAAAGCCTGAGACAGAGCGCCAATAGCAAACCTCTCCTGCTGAACAATAATCCACATATGCTTTTAATTCATGGAATAGATAGGTTTCAAATAATTCTCCAAATTCAGGCGAACGCGGACGAACCTCTTTCCTATTTTGAAGGAAGCGAGCCACTCCTGGATCAAACAAATAGAACTTGGAAGTGCTGATCGGCTTTCTTTTTTTTGACTTTTTCCAGCCCGAAACTTCATGAGCAATTAAAGTATCTTTAAGAATTTGAAAATATTCATGGACGGTCGTACGCGCTACCTGAGCATCGTTTGCGATATTGGTAAAATTAATCATTCGTCCGTTGCACAAAGCGGCAACTTCCAAGAAACGGCTAAAGGCGGGAATATTTCTCGTAAGCCCCTCGGCTGCAATTTCTTCTTTTAAATAAGTTCCAATGTACGCTTCGAGGTCTTCCTCGGGCTCCTCGGAAAAATAAATGGAAGGTAAAAGCCCGTGGTTCAGCGCACGATCAAGATCAAAACGCTCTTTCAATTCTGATTTAATAAAGGGGTGCAAATGTTTCACTCGCGCCCGCCCGCCCAATAGATTGACACCGCCGCGCCTTAACTTGCGAGCGCTTGAGCCCGTCAGTAAAAAATGGATTCCCCGCTCTTCAATTAAATAATGGACTTCATCCAAAAGGCTCGGTAATTTTTGAATTTCGTCAATGATCACTATTTTTTCTTTAGGTTTACATTCTCCACGCAATCGTTGAGGAGAACGGCTGAGTTTTAAATACGTTTCTGAATCAAGCAGGTTGTAAACGCGATAACCTTGAAGCTGATGGCGAATAAGCCATGACTTTCCTGTTTGGCGGGGACCGTAGAGAAAGCAGGACTTCTTTTCAAGGCTGGCTTTAACATCAATCTCTCTGGTGATATCGATTGTCATATATTTCGTCAATAATCATAATATATAACTACTTAGTTGTCAAATGACATATTCAGCCGAAGTTTCATTAAATAATTTGAGTTCTGCAAATTTTTCCTCTTCCACTTGGGGGAGAGGGAATAAAAGCATCACCGCTTACTTCTTCACCATAAACGAATGGATTTTTCATCCTGTTTTTTTCCCTCTAAAATTACGCTGCTAGCGTTACGCTAAAAAGATAATATTATAGGTTTCTCCCTAGGCAAATCCTTTTTGAGCTAGCTTTGCAGGAAGACTGTCCAATTCTTGTTGAAGCAGGACGCTTAAAATTTAATGTCAAATATTAAATATGATGGCTTCCGATATATCCCGCACCGCCTTGGTCTGTTGCACAACACGAAAAATGTCATTCCCGCGTTCGCCAAAAAACCGACGGAATCCGTCCGGACGAATCTCGCCGAGAAGTTTGGCGGACAAGCGGGAATCCAGAGTTTCTCCTAATAGACCCCCGCTTTCGCGGGGGTGACAATAGGCTTGGAGGAATAAATGGACTTCTGCAACAGACCGCGCCTGTAACAAGTGGCCGCATCTCAGTTAGCCTTTGCCCCCCTCACTCCTGCCCTCTCCCCTGTGGGGAGAGGATAAAGGTGAGGGGAATTTAGATGTTAGAACTTTATCGTATATTTCCATTAACTTCATATAATTAATTTTTGCGGTGTATTTCGCTTCATACTCCGCACGAGCATTAAGACCCATTCTACGGCAAAGATCCGGGTTCTCAAAGGCATGCATAACCTTTCGCGCCAAATCTTCAGAATTGCCAGGTTCAAAAAGCAATCCGGTTTTGCCATCTTCAATCAGTTCCGCCATCGCGCCCAATTTTGATGCAATGACAGGCTTGCCGCAAGCAAAAGCCTCCGCAATTGAAACAGGAAAACCTTCGTACCATTCCGAAGGAAAAACTAGAAAACGGGCGCTTTTCATCAAAGCGATTACCTTTTCATGCGAACAGTTTCCTAAAATTTCAATGGAATTTAACTTTTGCTCAGCTGCCGATTCTTTTATCTGACTCATTAACGGCCCATCGCCGGCAATTTTAAGCGGCATTCCCTTCAAGGATCCCCACGCTTTAAATAAAGTTTTCAAACCTTTCTCCGGTGATAATCGTCCAACAAAAAGTGCGTAACCATCATTTTTCTCTTGCGCGCCCGGATCTGGATGAACAAAGTTAGGCTTTACGACGATTCTTTCTTCCGGAAGCCCACCCTCGACAAACTTCCTCTTGGCAAATTCCGTAAGCGCAACATAAAGATCGACTTTTTTATTCCAAGTTCGAAGCCAGCGATGAAACGTAAGCATTGCTGCAACTGCAGCAGTCTGAGTTCTTGAACTCCGGTAGCAGGCATGCAAAACGCCCGGCCAGGGTGGAGTTTTTCCAAGGCAGTCTTCGCAAACATGTCCATCTCGATAAAAAGTAGCAGCCGGACAAAGCAAACGATAATTATGAAGCGTTTGCACAACGGGAACACCTGCTCTATGACAAGCATAATAAGCAGCTGGAGAAATCATCATAAAGGTATTATGAAAATGTGCGACGTCCGGGTCCTCTTTTTGAATCAAACTACGAAGCTCTTTGACAGTGTCGCTCGCCCAAACAAGCCGGGCCGGAACCTTTAACTTCTGCTGCAGTCCAAGTTCTTTCAGCTCATCATTTGAACGGCGGTATTCAATGACATAATGACCCGCTTCGCGGAGCAACTCTGCTTCTTGCTTAAATATTGCATCTTCGCCACCCTTTTGGTTGTAGTGATTGTGAACAAGAAGAAATTTCATTGTATCAATCACTTTTTCTCGGAATTGCTGCAAATAAGTGGATGAATACACCTGCGCTAAAATAATACGGAATTACATAGAAGGCCCACGCAAATGGAGTCTCCCCAATAGCGTGAATAAGAGTGAAAATAAGTATAAAAAGCAGCGCTGTGGCTAGCCCTCCATATTGTTTGTTGTTTTTCAAATAAGCGTAAACGGCTAGGGCTCTTTTTAGAATCAATGCTTGCATCCAGATAAAGACAACGCCGGCAATGATTCCGCCTCTTGCAAAAATACTAATCAATTCGTTATGAGGCTCACGGACTATAGAGCTAAGCACATTTTTGAAATCAATCAAAGGCATCCCGTAACCAAGTCCAAACAACATAGTCCCCCATGTTTGCCTCCATTGGGTAAGTACGCTGGACCACCAATCAAACCTTTGTTCAATACCACTGCTAAATGTATTTTCAGCATCAGATTTTCCAAATATTTCAAGGAATAAATTTCCATAATCAGAAAAACTGAATCCCTTTCCAGCGAACCGTCCATATGAACTGGCACCCGCAACAAACCAAACTTTAACAAATCCAATAACTAAAATTCCAGCCGCTAATATGCCTAGGATCCGCTTAAGACTAAGGCGATAGCTGGCCACAAAATAAGCAACAAGAGCGAACATCTCTAATATCAACGTTCTCGATGGAAATAAAGCAAACGCAATCGCTAGCGAAGCTACGCCAAAATATAAATGGCGTTTATTTGATTGGTTAAAGTAATTCTGAAGAAAGAAAGCGGCAGAGACAATTAAAACGAACGCTGTATTTGTCCAATTAAAAAAGAGGGTAACTTCTTGCCCTTGAGCGCCAGGTAAGATAGGAGAAAGTGGTTTCAAAACTTCACGGAAGGGGTATAACAAGCTATAACCAATGGCAAAAAAAAGAACCTTGGGCAACCAAGCGGCCAACTTCTCTAGATCGTTTTCGGTTCTAATGAAAGAAAAACCTGCTAGGACAAATAGCGACTCAACAATATGTGAAGCATCTCGGATGGCCCATATGCCATATTGAGGAAAATTGATGGCGGCGTGAGCAATCCCAACGCC
>MHFM01000059.1:0-5782 GCA_001804205.1 Omnitrophica bacterium RIFCSPLOWO2_01_FULL_45_10b | reverse complement strand
TATAAAAGGAAGGAACGGTATGGTTTGATTAAATTTCGTTAATAATGCCAAATAATTAAAGGTGAGTAACATAAACAAAAGCAGCGCTTCGCCGATAGGAACGCCATTGGTAGAAGGCGGTATGCGCACTTGCATAAACCCATAATTTAGAACAAGATACAAACCGACTGTCAATAAGAGTAAGCAATTCCGAATGCTAGATAACCACATTAATGTGCTGCTCTGTCAGCTGTCATTACGAGCAAAGCGTCCGCCCAAACAAGCCGGGTTGGAACCATTAACTTCTGCTGCAATCCAAGTTCTTTCAGCTCGTCATTTGAACGCTGGCATTCAATGACATGATGGCCGGATTGACGAAGCAACTCTGCTTCTTGCTTAAATACCGTATCTTCGCCACCGCCTTGTTGATAAGCGTTGTGAATCAATAATAATTTGATCGACATTCTGTTTAATCCCTACAAAACTAGGCTTTTAATACTAAATTCGGGGCAACAATTTCGCGCCTTCTCTTTGATTGCCTATCAAGTATTTCAGCGAATGTAACTACAATAAAAAACAACAATGGTGAATGCCAAATGAAAGGCCCTGAAGAAAAAAATGATCGCACAAAAAGCAACGTCAAAATACCTATGGATGTAGCTCTTAGACTATACAAAGTGGAGGCTGTTTTTTTATTGAGTTTAAGATTTAACAAAACGAACCAAGTTTTTAAAACGGCCGCGGACATAAAAACAAAACCAAGGATGCCGGTGCCCAACAAAATCTCAACCCAAGTATTGTGGACACTGCTAACTTCGTCTAATCTTAACAACTCTCCTAAAACATAAAACCTGCCGCCCGCATAAGCTCCATAACCAATAAGAGGTTGTTGTCTTAAAACTTCAAAACCTTGGTCCCAGTAAGTTCTCCTTCCGCTTAAAGATTCAAACATTTCAGGAGTTTGGCCACGTCTGAAAAACTCAAAAAACAAATCCTCTGCATGTGTAAATGAAAGCAAAACCACGAATAATACTATGATGAAACCAAGTATTCCAATCCGCTTGTTCAAAAAGAGCATTAGTGGAATCGCCACAACAAAACCCATTAATGGGGAACGACTTTGAGAAAAAACAAGGCTCAGCGTTGCAAATACGAATATGATTCGATAAAACCATTTATGAATCATGGGAAGTTGGGAACGAGCAAAAGTAAAAATGGCCAACGCTGCGCCAATTTCTCCTACGCTGTTCGCCGCTACAGCTGGAAACACACCTAAAATTTGAATACCGAGTAGCCCAATTCCATATTTAATAGCTTCCCCTGGTAACAGGAAAACTCCAATCCATACTGTCAAAAGAAGCAACCCTGTAAGAATCATTAACCAGTCAAATAAAGCTTTGAGCTGTTCTATTGTCCGTATGGAATTTATGACACTGGCAAGAAAAAGTACATCGACGAAATATTCTATCGATTTATAAAAAGTCCACCAAGGGTTAACCGACCACAGTGAAGATAACATACATATCATCACATATCCTGTTAACAAACCAACAATTCCGCGCAGAAGAGAGCGAAACCAAGAAAGCCGCTTTATGATTAATCGTGCTAAAAGCAACCAAAAAACCAAACCCATTAGAACGACTCGATAAAGAGCCGACGGATCGAGCAAATTCTCTTGAATCATTCCAATATCCCGCCGGCGATACACCAAACCACTTAGAAATATCAATGTGCCAACGATTTGCCACCAATAAATTTGGATGCTTCGTTTTTTCATTTAAAATTTTCCTGAATTAAAATTTTATCTTTCGTATCTTCAGTCATATCTAAACGCTTAAAAACGTCAAAATAACATAGTAAACTACTACGGATGCTGGTTAATGACAATAACGATTCCCCTACAGCCGTCGTTATTGCGAGGAGTCCTTTCAGGACGACGAAGCAACCCCATGGTGTCATTCTGAGCGGAGCGAAGAATCCTGAGATCCTTCGGCTTTGCCTCAGGATGACACTTTGTACTAGATTGCTTCGCCACCCGAGACGGCGGACCCGCCGTTCTCAGCCAAAGTGCGCGGCTGATCCGCCGCGTTGTCTGGCGGATGCTGGGCGGACGCTTCGCTCGCAATGACGGGTATGTCGGTACTCTTTGTGTTTTTACTCACAATTTCTTTGTAAACTTGACTGATCATTTCCCCTTTTTTATCCCAGCTAAAATGTTCTGCCACCCTCTTTCTTCCGGCTTCTCCCATGCGAATTCTCAATTCGGAATCCTGTGCCAGTTTGAGCATCGCACTCGCTAAATCGTTCACAACCTGCTCCGGTGTTACCGCAGACACTTTAAAACCAGTTCCTTTCGTAACTTGTATGGCTGGCCCTCCCAGATCCAAGCAGATCACAGGACGACCTGCCGCCATTGCTTCCAAACAAACGTTTCCGAATGCTTCATGTAAGGCAGGATGGACTAAAACATGGCACTGGTTTAATTTCTCGTATACATCTTTCAAAGCAGGTAACTTCCCCCAAAATACCACTTTGTTTTGGGTTATCAAGTTTCCGGCGATTTTTTTAAGCTTTACAACTTCTGGCCCATCGTTTACAAACCAATACTCTGTATCTGGATAGATTTTTTGAAATCGTGCAAAAGCTTCAAGCGATAAATGAAACCCCTTCCAATGAATTAGACGACCAATACTAATAATTCTAAAAGGCAACGGATTTTGAATTCTAAAGGTAGAAAAATACCGTATCTGCTCATTATTCATTCCAACTTGTGGCCACACCACCACTTTCCGTGTTCCCAACCGCACTAAACGTGTTGCTGTCTGTTCCGTTGCCGCAATAGCAAGTGATGCTTTTCTCGCAACATAACGTGTGATGGGATCTATTGTTGTAAAAGTTCGTCCCAAGTCTCTGAAAATTTCGAGCGTTCGTCCTTGCAAACCAAAGCTTCTCCAAAAACCAGGTGGTGCTGATTCGCCGCCACCAACAGGTCCCCAAACAAACGGAAAAGGTAAAAGCCCAAGAAAACTTGGTATGTAATAATTGCCGAAAGTCACATGATGAATAACGTCAAATCTTACTTCCTTATTGAGCCTTTTAGCTACAAAGTAAATGCCGATCTGCCAAAAATAGTAATAAAGATGTACACCATATTGGCCCCTTTTCCAAAACCGCGTCCAAAACGGCAGGTCAAAATAAATCCAGTGCACATTGGGCATGGGTTTCTTTGCCAACGCTCGTTCGATTGATCCTCGATTATTAAGCCGTGTGATTACCCATACTTCATGAAATCTCGCGATTTGCTTCACCCAATTCCAGCCAACGCCCGGCTCAGAACCTTTGCCTGGCTCACATGCATAAGCTGAGACAAAGACTTTCATCATTTCTTACTGCCTACCATGTTCTTTATCACACGTTTTCCTATGCTGTATAATAGAAATTTCTTAAACTTCGACTTTTTTTTCAGTCGATCTAGATGACTCAACGCCACCATAATTACCTCTTCTAAAAACAAATGTTCCCTGGCGGGGAAAAAGACGGAAGCCGCCTCCTTTAACAGACACCGTGTAAAAGCTTGGTATCTTAAACACAGCTTGGGATTGAACACCATTAATTTGGCAGTCCCCGCAGCAACAGTATATAACCAATATCCCATATCAATACTGGCTGGTCCACACTGCACTGTGAATTGATGGTAAAACGGGTTTGGCATGGTAGGATCGATAAGTCCAATACTTCCGCACTCTCTGATAATCACATTTTTGGGCTGAAAGTCTCCATAAATCTCCGCGACTGCCGTGTAGTAAATCTGAAAACCTCTTAGGAGCCGCGATACAATATCCCTAAAATCAATCGCTGTATGTGCAAGATACCATTCCAGCGACTTACCAGAAATATAAGTCATCAAGTAAGCGCCGTTGTCCAATTCGTAAAAAGCGATGGGGGCAGGGCAAGTTATTTCGTTTACATTTTTAACTGCGTTGTGGAATTTTTCCAGAACGTCGAATTCATGGCGTGCAGCGGTAGGGCAGTTATGGTGATAATCTTTTGAGAATAACTTCAGAACAAACTTGGCCGGCTTGCCAGTTTCTTGATCAATTACGTCAATGAGGAAAATGGCAGCCTGGCGGCCACGCTGAACCTCGTTAAGTGACACAAAAGACAACCCTCTCTGAGAGATTGTATTCTTCATTAATTCAAATATTTTTTCAGAATCTTGGCTTTCCATGCCTACTTGTAAGGTTTAATAGCAGCGAATAAATTTCGCTTAACAACCTTCCCGTCTGGCGAAAATGCATCGTGCCAACCCAGATGAATTATTTTTCCTCCGGTGCAAACTTTCTCAAGGTAGTCTTTTAGATAAATCTTGGGGTCTGGGATCATTGGAGGCAAATGATAATAACTCGGCATTTCATTTTCACCTGTCTCAAAGAAAAAAACTTTATTGGTTTTGATCCAAAGTTGGCGCAAAATATCGGTCCCTTGATCAAATCCATACTCTCTGACAATGTGGTGCCATACGGAAAGAAAAAGCATAGCGTCAACGGAAGGTAACATGGTCAGCGTACTATGGGTAAGCTTCCATGACAATGCGCCTGCATTTTCCAATCCTAATTTACGTATAGCATAAAGGTAGGTTCGAAAATATTTTGGATTACTTTCTATTCCAATAACATTGATCCCCATTTTTGAGATGCTAACTGAAAAAAATCCGTTATTACAACCTATATCTATAACGGACTCAACTTTCAGTTTAGTTATTAAATCCTTAATTGTATTCCATCGGGACACAACTCCTGAAGCTCGTTTGGCATTTCGAATGCCAAGCCACGGCATAGGTTGATAGTCTACCGCTGGAAATTGATCGAACTTAAACCGCAACCAATCTAGTAAGTTATTGAACCATTTCCGCTTAATGGGAAATTTCATTCGTTGAATTCGGTTCATACCCGGCTCCGGACATATTGATTCTGTCTCCATGTTGTCACTCGACCTCGCTTTCTCTAACTAAATAACCTATCATTGTCGTTAACCGGTTAAGGCTGTGAAAATCCAACGGTTTTTCCAATGCATAGAAAGAAAGACGATCCAAAAGATACATAAGAAAAGAAGGTTTGATTAGCTTCTCTTCCACCTCAAAACCTTTGATAAATTCCATTATACATCCATAAGCTTTTTTGCCTTTTTGAAGTTCTCTGCAAACATCGCCAGGCGTCTTTTTATTTAAAAGCTGCATTGTTTGGACGAAGAAATGAAAAATATCCCATCCGCAAGATGAGACCGGATCGAAATATTCCCAATCAAAAAGGAGCAAACGCCCATTCGTTCTTTTCATGTTCCAGGGCGTAAAGTCGCCATGTCTAAAATGAAACGGCACATGTTTCCTATCCGAGCATTCCTTTACCTTATTGACACCTTGTTCTAAAACACTCCGGTAGTACACGTCCGGAACTTTCTCAACACGGGTTATAAGATTTTTCCAAAAATCACTCTCTGCCAACGGAAGTTGTCTGAGGGAAGATGCAGCTAACTCTTTTGCAGCGTTTAGACATTGAGACGTTAGCTCCCCGGAAACAGCATTCATTTTACCCGCTGGTACCGACTGTACACATAAGTATTTTCCGTTCCACCATCCTGAATGCAATACTCGTGGCGTCACAAACGAGGTAAAGTGGCTTTTCATCATACGTCGGAGGGCTTCTGCATCACGTTGCACAAGAACGTTTGTCGCTTCATCCCAGCCTACCTTACAATAAGCTAGTATGGCACCATCTGAACTCAGTGCCCCAATCACTGGTTTGCG
>MHFM01000058.1:14268-14661 GCA_001804205.1 Omnitrophica bacterium RIFCSPLOWO2_01_FULL_45_10b | reverse complement strand
GCCCGCATAAGTTGCAATCCAGCCGGCATGACGGCCCATAATTTCAACCACCATGACACGATTGTGGGATTCTGCGGTTGTATGAAGCCGGTCAATGCACTCCATCGCGATATTCACAGCGGTATCAAAACCAAATGTGAAATCGGTACCGCTCAGATCATTGTCGATCGTTTTTGGAACGCCGACAATCGGCAAGCCTTCGGCCACTAATTTCGCGGCAACACCGAGTGTATCTTCGCCGCCCACGGCAATCAGCGTATGAAGATTCAACGCTTTAAAAGTTTCTTTGACTTTGGCAAGGCCTTGTGGGTCTTTGTATGGATTGGTGCGGGAAGTGCCTAAAATGGTGCCGCCTCGATGAAGAATTCCCGAAACAGCCTGATCATTGAGCGT
>MHFM01000058.1:3897-14259 GCA_001804205.1 Omnitrophica bacterium RIFCSPLOWO2_01_FULL_45_10b | reverse complement strand
CAATCACGCCTTTCCAGCCATTTTTAAAGCCGATGATGGGCCAGCCTTTTTTCGACGCGCCTTTCACCGCCGCGCGAATGACTGCATTAAGACCCGGGCAATCTCCCCCTCCGGTTAAAATTCCAATCTGCATTGCCACGTCTTAGCCTCCCTCTTTAAGAATGTTAACATTTTTAAAGCGTCAAATTCGTTCTAAAATTGCGGGCTGTTCTATAATTTTAATGATATTCACAATCAATTCAAGTTCAACGCCGCCACCAAGCATTCTCATCAACCGCTCTGTGAGTTCCGTTTGTACCGTATTGACTAGTTCTGGTAAATTCCAGCCGGCCAATACCGAAAGATTGGCAGTAATTTTCAATCGATTTCCGTCAATATCGGTTTCAATTTTCATTTCCCGGACTACATCAAATTTCTTGAGGCTTTTTCTTACCAAATCGTCAATGGCTTTAATGGAAACCGTCACGTACCCCCATTTGCCGTATAAAATCACATCGTCATTGCGGCGTGCTTTTTTGACAAGCCCCTTGGCAAAAATAAGGCCTGAAAAAATAAAGAAAATCCCTGTAACACCCATTTGCAAGGCCTGCCATGGATTTTCATAAATCTCCTGAACCTTAAGCAGTGCATCTTCCATTGTCAATACGTGAAGCGAAACAATAATCATAAGGCTTCCAATGGTCAAAAAGGCAAATGTCGCGAATATTTGGATAAAAATATTGATTAATTTCATTCGCTAGCCCGCCTTTCGCGCTTCTATTGGTTCCATGCCTGAAGTCGAGAAAAGCGACTCAATAAAATTGGTGCTCACTTTCCCCTGACGGAAACGCGGCCGGTTGAGAATGCGCTCATGAAGCGGTGTGGTGGTTTTGACGGGAGCGATCACAGTTTCTTTCAATGCGCGAAGCATAATCTGAATTGCTTCCGTTCGGTCTTTTCCGTGTGCAATGATTTTTGCCACCAATGAATCGTAATAGGGAGAAACCTGATAACCCGAATAAGCATGCGTATCAACTCGCACGCTCGGGCCGCCTGGCATTAAAAACGTATCAATTTTGCCGGGGCTTGGAAGAAAATTGTTATCGGGATCCTCAGCGTTGATCCGGCATTCAATCGCAGCGCCATTGAACCTAATGCTGTCTTGACTAAATCCTAATTTATGCCCGGCGGTAATCCTGATTTGCTCTTTGACCAAATCAATGCCCGTAATCATTTCCGTTACCGGGTGCTCCACCTGAAGGCGCGTATTAATTTCGATAAAATAAAAACGGTCGGAATCATCAACCAAAAACTCAATGGTACCCGCATTTTCATATTGAAAGGCCTTTGCGGCGCGCACCGCTGCTTCTCCCATTTGCTTCAACAGCTTTTTGCTCAAGGAAGGAGCCGGAGCTTCTTCGATTAATTTTTGATGGCGCCTTTGGACGGAACAATCACGCGAACCTAAATGCACGGTGTTTCCATGCCGGTCCGCTAAAATTTGAAACTCAATGTGGCGGGGTTCGGAAAGATATTTTTCGATATAAACTGCTCGATCACCGAATGCTGCTTCCGCTTCGGCTTGTGCCGTTAGAAAAGCATTCACAAATTTCCCGTCATTGTGAGCCACCTTCATTCCTTTCCCGCCGCCTCCGGACTTTGCTTTTACAATCACCGGATAACCAAACTTGTTGGCAAGCTTGAGCGCTTCAGCTTGATCCGCAACCACGCCTTTGCTTCCTGGAATAATGGGAACCTTCGCTTTGCGCATGGTTTCCCGCGCAAGCGCTTTATCACCGCCCAAACGAACGGTTTCGGGTTTTGGGCCAATGAATTTAATTTGACAGGATTCGCAAATTTCGGCGAAATGGGGATTTTCAGACAAAAAACCA
Organism: Omnitrophica bacterium RIFCSPLOWO2_01_FULL_45_10b; assembly: GCA_001804205.1. GTDB lineage: Bacteria > Omnitrophota > Omnitrophia > Omnitrophales > Danuiimicrobiaceae > 01-FULL-45-10b. The sequence continues at coordinate 12,388 of MHFM01000058.1, read as the reverse complement.
TAGCCAGGATGAATGGCATCTACGTCTGCGATTTCGGCAGCGCTGATAATGCTTGGAATGTTGAGATAACTTTCGCTCGAAGGCGCTTCCCCAATGCAAATCGCCTCATCCGCAAGCCGGACATGCAACGAATCGCGATCCGCTTTCGAAAAAACGGCTACCGTGCGAATTCCAAGATCCCGACAGGCGCGTATGACCCGAACGGCTATTTCACCCCGATTGGCAATTAAAATTTTATGGAACATAAATGCGGATGATTTTCGAAATGCTAGAGCTTTTGAATCTTAAATAAGGGTTGGTCAAATTCCACCGGTTGGCCATTTTCTACCAAAATATCAAGCACGCGTCCGCTCACCTCGCTTTTGATTTCATTCATCAATTTCATCGCTTCGATGATGCATAACACATCACCGGCGGCTATTTCCTTGCCGCGTACCACATAGGGTTCAACATCCGGTGCGGGCGCCGTATAAAATGTTCCTACCATAGGGGACCGGACAACGCTCGTTCCCGCCTCTTCAGTTTGTTGAATCCTAGCCATTTGAGCGGCATGCTCTTCTTTCTGGAATTGAGCAACTGAGGAAGTTTCTTCATGGACAATGGCTCCCGAAAGTCCTTTTTTAAGGCGGATTTTAAACCCGTTCTTTTCAAGTTCAAGTTCGGTCAATCCATGCTCTTGCATGAGATTGATCATTTCTTTAAGTTCTTTGATCGTCATGGGATATTAGAAAAGTGCCATTAAAAATTGACGGGCAGTATAAAACTCATAACTGCCCGTTAACACTTAAATTAGATTGTCTAATTCTACTGAAAACCTAAGCTCCTGTCAACCTGCCAAATAGGAGCGAAAACAGCTATTTTTTCCTTAAAGCCTTGACAAGGCCTTCCAGGCCCAGAAGATAACTTTTTTCGCCAAATCCACTTACTTGGCCAATGCAAACTGCCGCCGTCAGCGAGCGGTGTCTAAATTCCTCGCGGCCATAAATATTGGAAAGATGAACTTCTACGGCGGGAATTCCGCAGGCTGAAAGAGCATCTCTCAGCGCAACGCTTGTATGAGTATAAGCGGCGGGATTAATCAAAATTCCTTTAAAATGATCGACTTTGGCGTTCCCAATCAAATCAACAAGTTCACCTTCATGATTCGATTGTACAATGGTGATCTCAACACCAAGCCGCTTGGCTTCTGCTTGAATAGACTGATTAATGCGAGGAAGCGAAACGTTTCCATAAATCCGGGGTTCTCGCTGGCCCAAAAGCTTCAAATTAGGGCCGTGAATCACCAATATTTTAAGCTTTTTCTGAAATGATTTTGAACTTGGCATTGTACGTCGTTAAAAAGGCTTCTCCGCCTCTTCGATGAGCATAACAGGAATACCGTCTCGAATCGGAAATTTAAGCCCGCAATTGGAATTCATGCATAAAATCTGTTCATTTTTTATACTCACTTTAGATTTACACGCAGGGCACGCCAAAATTTCCAAGAGTTTTTGATCAATCATGATGCACATTTTTCATCATACGTTTTCCATATTTTCAATGCGTTCTAATTCTTTAATCGATGCGCCCCCTCGCACGGCATACAGAATACCACAAGCGCAACCAATTCCATAAATGAAAAGATCACAAATCAACGAAAGCGCTACCGCATGATCTAAGGATGTATAAGGACGAAATAAATAAACGATGGCGGCTTCCCGGACACCAAGACCACCGATCGATGGAACCATTGAAATCAGGGACACCAACGGTAGCAATAGAAAAAATAAAGCGACCGGAAGTTCAAGATGAATGCTGCGTGCCAAACAATAGACCAATATGATAAAGATTGCTTGAGCGAGGAGCGAATATCCAAATGCAGCCCCGAAATCAAACCATCGCTTTCGATAAAGTTCTAAAGCCTGGAAAAATCGATGAAGCCGATCATGGAAACGTTTAGGCACTAAGGACAAGATAAAGGCTTGGAGAGGTTTTGAAAAACGTCTGCTCATCACAAGGAGAACGCCCGCAAAAATAATTCCGGCGGACCAAAAAAGCACTCGCCCTATTTTGGGGTCGTCAATGTGCTGGCGCCCAAAAAGAAAGGCAAGCATTCCAATGGCGATCACTGACATTAAGCCAAAAAATCGGTCAATGAGAATCGAAGTAATCGATACCATTTTCTTACCAGAATCCTTATAAAGATAATAAGCCTTGGCAATGTCTCCTCCGACTGCGGAAGGAAGAAACAAATTAAAAAATAGGCCGATCATCCACAGATAATAGCGCCTTTGAAATGAAAGATGGATTCGGTGGATCGCTAAAATGGTTCCAAGGCGATAGGTTACCGGAATCAGAGAAATAAAATTAAGGATTATTGCGATCGCGAGAAACCGGAAATCAATGTTCCTCAGATGTGAAAATCCCTCCGTGACTTCTCCACGGACAGAATAAAAAACAAACGCCAAAGACAACGCGCTAATTCCAATGCGCAAAACATGATTGCCTATTTTTTTGAGCATGAACGAAGCCTCAGGAAGGGCTTTGACGGTGGACAAACTTGAACTGAAGGTCGGCAATCAATGAAGTCAAAAGCGTTTCCTCATCTGACGTTAAATTACCTTTTGTCTTTTCTTTGAGCATCAGCAAAAGATCGATTGTTTCTTGAACTGCGTTTAAATCGATTTGCGCTTCTTTGGAGCCAGGTGCCTTCAACTCACCGAGATGAATGAGGGCTTGGATTCCGATGGAAGTGATAAAAGCGCTAAAGGAAATCCGATTTGATTTTGCTTCGCTTGTCCGACCGGTCTTTTCCTTAGAAACGTTCTCTTTCCAAGATTCATCGACACGCTTATTTGTAAAATGAACTTCTTTGTCATCCATTTTAGGTGTTTCCGGTTGATTAACAAAAAGAGGCTCACGGCCAAGTGGGGAAGATTTGAACCATGAGCCTCGTCAGGTAGGTAAAGGCTTTATCAGCCTCGAATCTTTATAGCACCAACGATCAATTTTGTCAATCCCTTGAAGGGGCTAATTTTTAATTATACAAACTGGATGGCAATTCCGTATTGCTTTTTTAAAAGCTCAAAACGCACAATTTTTGCAGGAATCGCGATTTCCTCCTTAAAAGTATCATTTGGAGGAATTACGATTTTAACCTCAGACTGCTCAAGGCCTTCCATTTTAGAATAAGCTGGGGCGTTGAGGTCTAAAAACTCGGCAAAAAGGCCGCCTTGGCTGACGTTGGTCGCAATTGCTTTCGCCGCAAGCTCACTTCCATCTTTCATGTGGAAGGTAAGGTGCGCAGGAATGGCAACCCGAATGCGGGTCGAGCGACGACGTTCTAGACCATAGTCTTTCGGCGCAGGTTGCGTCTCGTCGACAGGAACCTGGAACACTTTGTCCTTAAGAAATAAAAATGAACCGAATGCTTCGGCCACTTCCTCTTCATTTTTGCATAGTTTAATGCTATGAGGAAGATGCGTCGTTTGGAACAGGTCGCGACAAGTTCCGTCTGGCGCAAAAATTAAACTTCTTTGAGGCCGTATGAGACAGGCGATGATCTTGCGTAAAGCAACTTCATCGATCGACTCTACCTTTTGAAGATTCAAAATGACCCTTCTTAATCTTTTGCGTTGAATGACTTCGTCAATTTTTTGGGTCACGGGATCCATTTGTTCTCCCATCAAAGCCCCGCCCAAATCAAATACTTGAACAGACCCAAGTTTTCTGACGCCCAATTGCACTGTTTCCGCTGGTTTCATGTTCTTTCTCCTATCTACTTTAATTTCGCTGCATTGCTTATGATTAGTTTCTAGTGCGCTTTAATAACTTCAATATAAACCCTACACAGCGAAACAAAGAAATGCAACTAACGAAGTTAAATAGTTGTAAGTCATTGTAATATAATGATTTAGAAATCATATTTTATTTAAATAAGCCATCGGGGAGTTAATCTGTCCCCGATGGCTCATCCTGAGCCCGCCAACGATCTTTGGCGGGCGTAGGATTACCATAAGGTAACCCTCTGCCAGCTTCATTAGACTTGAGTCTTAAATTTAATGAAGCTGGCGAGGGTGAGGGGTCGGGGAGTTTTCCCCGACCCCTCATTTAAATATGATTCAAAATTTTACTTCTTGGAGAACTTTCGAAATTTACTTGGTGGGCTTATTTTCGGCGCTGAGTCGGCGCAATTCCTTGAGCCGCTCGGCCTGAATCTTTTCATACCCAAAGGCAGTGGGGCGATAATAGTTCCCTTTGCGTTGAACATACTCCTGCTGTACAAAATGTTCCTGAAATTGATGTACGTATTGATAGCCTTCGCCATGGCCCATACGCTTTGCTCCCTGATAGCTTTTGTCGCGAAGATGATTCGGCACTTCCTGAGCCGCTTCCTTTTCGACATCCTTCCCCGCCTCTTCAATCGCAAGGTATGAAGCATTGCTTTTGGGCGCAAGCGCCATGTACGTAACAAGTTGGGAAAGTATGATTCTGGCTTCCGGTAATCCTACAAATTCAATTGCCTGAAGCCCGGCGGATGCAAGAACGAGCGCTTGTGGATCGGCATTGCCGATATCTTCAGAAGCGAGAATTAAAATCCGTCTGATGATGAAGCGGGGATCTTCCCCCGCATAAAGCATTTTAGCAAGCCAATAAACCGCGGCGTCGGGATCGCTCCCCCGCATACTTTTGATAAAAGCGCTTGCGGTATCATAATGGTAATCCTCGTCATGATCGTAATAAACAATACGTCTCTGGCAGGATTCCTCAGCCACCAATTCAGTAAAACGAATAATGCCGTCCGCATCTGGCGGAGTTGTTAAAACCCCAACTTCAAGCGCATTCAAAGCGCGGCGGGCATCTCCCGAAGCGTTTTTTGCAATATGACTAAGTGCCTTCGGATGGATTTCAATTTTGAGCTGCCCAAAGCCTCGTTCGGGATCAGCAAGCGCTTGATGTAACACCTGAATCAATTCCGCTTCCAAAAGAGGTTTTAATTCAAAAATAGTGGAGCGCGAAAGAAGCGGCCCATTCACGGAAAAAGAAGGATTGTGCGTGGTGGAACCGATGAGAATCAAAAGCCCGCTTTCAACATCCGGCATAAGCACATCTTGCTGAGCTTTATTAAACCGGTGGATTTCATCTACAAAAAGAATGGTCCGCTCCCCTTTTGCCTCCTTAAAATGTTTCGCCTCATCAATCATCTGACGAAGCTCCTGAATGTTAGAAGCAACCGCATTCAAACTTTTAAACCGCGCGCCGGTTACTTTTGAAATAATCAATGCCAGTGTTGTCTTGCCGCTTCCGGGAGGGCCGTACAAAATCAAGCTGGTCAGACGATCCGCTAAAATAGTCCTTCGCAGAAGCTTGCCCTCTCCAAGAATATGGCCCTGGCCCATGAACTCACTTAAGCTGCGCGGCCTCATCCTGCTCGCAAGAGGAGCATTAAGATCAACAGCGGCTGGGATCGGTGCTTGGGAAGAACTAAAAAGATCCATAAATCCTATTCTTTGCCTTTGGGTAATTCGGCTCCAAACAATTGATTGAGCGATTCAATAATTGAAAAATGAAGGCGGTTTACCTCCTCATTTTGCAACGTTCGGTCTTTGGCTTGATAAAAAATTCGGAAGGATAAGCTTTTCTTGCCTTTTGGAATCTGGCCTCCCTTAAAATAATCGAACACTTCAATTTTTGAAGCCAATTCGCCTCCCATTTCACGGATCCGTTCAATAATGGTCTCAGCGTTTAACGGCTCATCTAAAATAAGGGTTAAATCACGGGGCGAAGGCGGAAATTTCTGAATTTCTTTCATTAATTTCCGCGTCTTGAGCAAGGCCAGTACCTTTTCAAGGCTGAATTCAGCATAAAATACAGGCTTTTCAACGTCATAAATGCGCCTGACATCATCGGATAATGTCCCGTAGAAACCAATTTCTTTCCCCTGCGTTTCTAAGACAAATCCTTGGTTTTTTTGGAACATGACTTCATGGGACGGTTTCACTTCCCATGATTCAATGCGGCCGATCCGTGCCAGCAGCATTTCAACGAAGCCTTTCAAATCGTAAAAACCAAACGGCCGTTTTTTCTGAAGCCAGCTGCCGCCTGACTCTCCCGAAAGAATAAAAGCGGCCATGCGCTCTTCGTGGGGAAATTGATTGGATTTTTGAAGATAGCGATTGCCCACCTCAAAGAGCCGTATTTCTGTCTCCCCCACCGATGCATTGCGCCGCACGGAAAGCAAAAGGCCCGAAAGAAGGCTCGGCCTCATGAGGTTTAATTCTTTATTCTGGGGATTGATCAAACGGGTTCGTTCCTCTTTGTAAAGTCCAAGCTGATCAAAAGGCTTAGGATCAACAAGGCTGAAATTTATAGCTTCATAAAATCCAAGGCTGACAAGGAGTTGACGAATTTCATTTTCAAACTCCAAGATCGGATCCACATGCGGCTCAAGCGGAATCATCGAAGGCAGGGTTTCCGGAATTCGGCCGTATCCATAAAGCCGCGCGACTTCTTCAATTAAATCAACGGGACGCATTAAATCCGAACGAAAGGAAGGAATGGAAGCAGTGATCGTTTTGCCTGTTCCTGAAATTTTCAAACCCAAACGGCTTAAAAAAGTTTTTGCTTTTGTTCCGGGAATATCCGCACCGAGAATCCGTTTGATTTCGGATTGTGGTAATAAAATTTTAGGTTCTTTAATCGGAAGCTTGCCGGCACGAAATACGCGGCTTATTTTTCCAATCTTGGAGTGTTGTGCAATTAAATACAGAGCCCGGTCGCGGGCCTGATCAACGCCGCGGGGATCGACACGCCGTTCAAACCGATAAGAGGATTCGCTTCCAAGCACAAGGCGCCGTGCCGTAGCGCGTACTGAGGAAGGCGTGAAAAATGCGGATTCAAGCAATACATTTTTAGTGTTTGTGTTTACTTCCGAATTTTTTCCGCCCATCACACCGCCAATTGCGATAGGGCCGCGGCCATCGGCAATGATTAAATCATCTTTGGAAAGTTCATAAACAGTGCCGTCAATTGCCGTAATGTTCTCGCCTTTTTGTGCCCGCCGCGCGAAAATCTCATTTCCATGAAGCCGATCGGCATCGAACGCATGAAGGGGCTGGCCCCATTCAAGAAGAACATAATTGGTAATGTCGACGATTAAGTTAATCGAACGAATGCCGCATGTTTCAAGGCGAGCCTTCAAAAAATCCGGGGTTTTACCCCATTCAATTCCTTCTAAGAAAACGGCGGAATAATAAGGGCATAAATCGCGGTCTGATAGGGTTACAACAAAGTGTTTTTCGCATTGAGGCGATTTAGGAACTGAGGTAGCAGGAATTTTAAAAGCGCTTCCCGTAACCGCGTGAATTTCCCGGGCCACGCCCAAATGTGAAAGCCAATCGGGACGGTTTGAAGTGATTTCGGTTTCAAAAATTGTGTCGCTGCCGGCCGCTTCGATTTTTTTAACTTCAAGACCGGCCATCGTCAGCTGATCGGCCAAAATTTGCGGCGAAGCTTTCACTTGAACGTAATCCTTTAACCAATTCAAAGATACTCTCATAGAATAATACCTTTTCCGTCATTGCGAGGACTGCCGCCGAAGGCGGCGGGACGAAGCAATCTATGAACTTGAGATTGCTTCGCTTCGCTCGCAATGACGATTCTAAAATTGCTCCAGAAATCGCAAATCATTTTCATAAAAAAGCCGGATGTCCTTAATGCCGTATTTAAGCATTGCAATTCGTTCTACGCCCAAACCAAACGCAAACCCTTGCACTTTTTTTGGATTGTACCCAACCGCCTCAAAAACAGCCGGATCTACCTGACCTGCTCCCAAAAGTTCAAGCCACCCCTTGCCCCAGCTCACATCAATTTCAACGCTCGGCTCCGTAAACGGAAAAAAGTGCGGCCGAAACCGCATTTTAATGTCAGGGCCAAGCAATTTTCGCAAGAACAGATGAAGCACCCCCTTTAAGTCTGAAAAAGTAGTGCGCGCATCCACCATCAGGCCTTCAATTTGATGAAACATAAATGAATGGCTGGCATCCACAGCATCCGGCCGATAAACCCTGCCGGGAGCAATGATGCGAATGGGTGGCTTTCTTTTTTCCATTACACGCACTTGAACCGTTGAAGTTTGTGAGCGAAGCAGATGCCCGCTTTCGGTATAAAAAGTGTCGAACGCATCACGGGAAGGATGATCGAGCGGAATATTTAGCGCCGTGAAATTGTAAAACTCGGTTTCGATTTCCCTGCCGTCTACGGTTTCAAATCCAAGACGCGTGAAAATGTCGCTAATTTCTTGAATGGTCTGCGTAATGGGATGAAGCTTGCCGATTCGAGGCGAAATACCCGGAAGTGTAGGGTCAAATGAAACGTCGCCTTGAGCGGTTTTTAGTCCAAGTGACTGCTCCTTTTGGCGAATCTGATCTTCGATCAATTCCTTTAATTGATTCAGTGCCTGGCCGAATTTGGGGCGATCCGTTTCGGAAAGCGATCCCATTTCGCGGAATAA